>JAITSN010000054.1 GCA_031287715.1 Mediterranea sp. (in: CFB group bacteria) | reverse complement strand
GTACCGATTTAGTCGAAAATAAATATCAAGGGTGGCTCCCGGATTCTGTCGAAGAAGTTCGTGATTATATAATTAATATGCCAAAAACAATGGATATTGCCGATATATGTTTTCAGTTTGCCATTTTCCTTACGGATGAAAAAAGGTTAATTGGCGATATGGGAATCAGCTTTACTAATCACGACAATATGCAGGCTGAAATAGGATGTACGTTGCATAAAGATTATAAGGGACAAGGCTATGCC
The DNA here is from genome assembly GCA_031287715.1 of Mediterranea sp. (in: CFB group bacteria). GTDB lineage: Bacteria > Bacteroidota > Bacteroidia > Bacteroidales > Bacteroidaceae > Bacteroides. The sequence continues at coordinate 32,500 of JAITSN010000054.1, read as the reverse complement.
ATAGAAGCATTGAATGGAATGGTCGATTTCCTATTTGAAACTCTGAATAAACATCGGATTATAGCCTCAGTTGATCCGAGAAATACAGTTTCTATCCGGTTAATAGAACGGTTGGGATTTAGAAAGGAAGCCCATTTCAAAGAGAGTTGCTATCTGCGTGGGGAATAGGTAGATGATATAATTTATGCGAAACTTAAAACAGAGTGGGTTGATAATGAAAAATAGAAAAGAGTAGTATGATAACTGTAGACCCTAAAAGCATTGCCCTGCAATTCAACGAATACATTACAAATGCAGACCTGAATGGTTTGTCGAATTTAATGACAGGAGATCATATATTTATTGATACTTCAAATAATCGAATTAAAGGAAAGGATAACAATATAGTTCAGGCATGGCAGCCATTCTTCGATCTCTATCCTGGATACCGGAATATATTTGAAAATATTGTAGTAAGAGGTTCTACCGTTATTATGCAAGGTTATTCGATTTGTTCTAATGAGATACTTAATAATATTCATGCGATTTGGGTTGCGGAAATTATAAAAAACAAGGTTGGTTCATGGCATATATATGCTGACACAAAGGCAAATAGAGAACTATTTGACCTGTAATCCTTTATTTATCTGAACACAAAGGTATATTCCAAGAATAAAACGTCAAGGCTGAAATGAATTTTATCGGAAATCTTCCTTTCTCGTACCCAGAGAGTGACTCTATCGTACCCAGAGAGTGACTCCCTGGGTGGCAGAGAGTGACTCTCTGGGTACCCCCTAACAGAAGGCCTCCTGGAGGGGGTGGAAAGCCAGATTTATTGAGTGGTGCTTTTACGAAAAAGGAAGACAAACATTGCTATTTACCATCTCTTCATTTACCATTTACCATTTACAATTTACGCCGGTATTAAATGGTAAATTGTAAACGGTAAATTGTAAATGAAGAGATGGTAAATGAAGAGATGGTAAATGTGTTGGCGCAGCCGCGTTAGGGCGAGCAGCGGAAAGCCCACAGCGGAGCGAGGACTTGCAGCGGATGGCCCGGCCGAAGGCAACGCCCAAATATTAATCATTTACGATTTACCGTTTACCTTGCGTGGGGCCGCGGGCTTGGATTGTTGGTGTGAAAAGATAGTTATAAGGTGCTTTCCAACGGTAATTAATGGGGGGTAGCGGGCTTTCGGATAGGGCCAGCGGCGTTTTAGTATGTTTTTCTGAAGGTGCATCCGGCCTTCCATTCGGAGCAGCCGTAGGCGGTTTTTCCCTTGATGATCACGCCTTTGCCGCAAACGGGGCACGGGCGGCCTTCCACTATCTCCGGCTTGCCGGCTGTGTCCGGGCGGTCGGCGATCCGGCGGTTGGAGTTGTCGGCAAGCACGTTGTTGACGATCTCTGCAAGCATGGCTTTCAGTTCGTCTATGAATTGGCTGGCCTGGTAGGTTCCTTTTTCTATTCCGCGCAGTTTTTTCTCCCAGATGCCGGTCAGTTCGGCCGACTTGAGCAGGTCTTCGCCGATAAGCCCGATGAGTTCGACGCCTGTCGGGGTGGCGATCAGGTTTTTCCGTTCTTTGCGGATGTAGTTCCGCTTGAAGAGTGTTTCGATGATTGCGGCGCGGGTGGACGGGCGGCCGATGCCGTTTTCTTTCAGCGCGTCGCGCAGCTCGTCGTTGTCTACCAGCTTGCCCGCGGTTTCCATGGCTCGCAGCAGCGTTGCTTCGGTGTAGGGTTTGGGCGGTTGGGTCCATTTCTCGCTCAGGTCGGGGAGGTGCGGGCCGCTTTCTCCCGCGACGAAGGCGGGTAGTGTGCGTTCTTCGTCGCCTTCTTTTTCTTCGTCGGCCTGTTCTTTGGCGAATACGACCCGCCAGCCGGGGGCGAGGATCTGCTTGCCGGTTACTTTGAATTCAACGTTGCCCGCCTTGCCCAAAACGGTTGTGGTGGAGACGTGGCAGTCGGGGTAGAATATGGCGATGAACCGGCGGGCGATCCGGTCGAACACCCGGCGTTCCATGTCGGTAAGGTTTTGCGGGTTGACTCCCGTGGGGATGATCGCGTGGTGGTCGGTCACCTTCGTGTTGTCGAACACTTTTTTCGATTTGGGCAGCGTTGCTCCGTCCAGCGGGGCGGTCAGCGCTGCATAGTCTTTGAGTCCCTTGAGTATGCCGGGGCATTTGGGGTGCAGGTCGTCGCTGAGGTAGGTGGTGTCTACGCGGGGGTAGGTGGTTACTTTTTTTTCGTAGAGTGATTGGACGAGCTTCAGCGTGTCGTCGGCCGAGTAGCCGAACCGTTTGTTACATTCTACTTGCAGGGAGGTGAGATCGAACAGGCGGGGTGCGTATTCCACTCCTTTCTTGGACGAAACGCCGGTGATGGTGAAGTGCGACTGTTTGACGGTTTCCAGCAGCGCGGCGCCTTCTTCTTTCGTGGTAAACCGGCCTTTGGTGGCCGAGAAGGTGGTTTCCCGATAGATTGTTTTCAGTTCCCAGTAGGCTTCGGGCTTGAAGTTTTCTATTTCCTGTTGGCGGCCGACGATGAGCGCGAGCGTGGGCGTTTGCACTCTTCCGATGGAGAGTACTTGTTTGTTGCGCCCGTATTTCAGGGTGTATAGACGGGTGGCGTTCATGCCCAGCAGCCAGTCGCCGATGGCGCGGGACAGCCCTGCTTCATACAGCGGTTGGAAGCTGGATTGGTCTTTCAGTTTTGCAAATCCTTCGCGTATCGCTTCTTCGGTCAGCGAGGAGATCCAGAGGCGTTTCACGGGGCACCGGGCGCCTGTCTTTTGCATTACCCAGCGTTGTATCAGTTCGCCTTCTTGCCCGGCGTCGCCGCAGTTGACGATTCCGCCGGCCTGTTTCATCAGGCCTTCGATGATGTTGAATTGTTTTTTGTAGGCCGGGTTGTCGATCAGCTTGATGCCGAAGCGGGGTGGAATCATGGGCAGGCTGCCCAGGTTCCACCCTTTCCAGGCCGGCGTATATTCGCCGGGTTCTTTTAGCATACAGAGGTGACCGAATGTCCATGTCACCTGGTATCCGTTTCCTTCAAAGTATCCGTCTTTTCTTGTCTTTGCACCGACGATGCCGGCTATGTCGTGTGCAACGGAAGGTTTTTCGGCTATGCAAACTATCATTCCCGCCCCGTTGTCCTGCTATTCTTCGTCGAGCAAGATGTCGAGGATCTGGCAAGCTGCCTTGGCAACGGATGTGCCCGGGCCGTAGATCGCGGCTACGCCGGCTTTGTAGAGGAAGTCGTAGTCTTGCGCCGGTATCACGCCGCCTGCTATCACTACGATGTCTTCGCGGCCGAGTTTTTTCAGCTCGTCGATGATCTGCGGCACGAGTGTTTTGTGTCCTGCGGCCAGCGAAGATACGCCAACCACGTTCACGTCGTTCTCAACGGCCTGGCGGGCAGCTTCGGCGGGGGTCTGGAAGAGAGGTCCCATATCCACATCGAATCCACAGTCGGCATAACCGGTGGCGACTACTTTCGCTCCGCGGTCGTGGCCGTCCTGGCCCATCTTGGCTATCATTATACGGGGCTGACGCCCTTCTTTCCTGGCAAACTTGTCGGCCAGCTCGGTGGCCCGTTTGAAGTCTGCATCGTTTTTACTTTCTGCCGAATACACGCCTGATATTGTTCTGATTACTGCTTTATAACGTCCAACGATATTTTCACATGCGTAGGAGATCTCTCCCAGCGTGGCCCGCACGCGCGCCGCTTCAACCGCAAGTTCCAGCAGGTTGCCTTCCTTGGTTTCCACGCACTTGGTGATGGCCTTCAGGGCCGCTTGTACTTTGGCTTCGTCGCGGCCTTCTTTCAGTTCCGTCAGCCGTTCGATCTGTTCTTTGCGAACGGCGGTGTTGTCGATCTCAAGGATGTCGATCGGGGCTTCTTTCTCCAGACGGTATTTGTTCACACCCACAATGGTTTGCGTTCCGGCGTCGATGCGGGCTTGCGCCCGTGCGGCGGCTTCTTCGATGCGCATCTTCGGTACGCCTGTTTCGATCGCTTTTGCCATGCCGCCCAGCGTTTCGACTTCCTGGATCAGCTCCCAGGCTTTGTGGGCGATCTCGTTGGTGAGCGATTCCACGTAGTAGGATCCGCCCCAGGGGTCTACGTTCTTTGTGATGTAGGTTTCTTCTTGTATGTAGATCTGCGTATTGCGGGCGATGCGGGCCGAGAAGTCGGTTGGGAGCGCAATCGCTTCGTCCAGCGCGTTGGTGTGCAGGGATTGGGTGTGCCCCAATGCTGCGGCCATGGCTTCGATGCACGTACGTCCAACGTTGTTGAACGGGTCTTGTTCGGTCAGCGACCAGCCCGACGTTTGCGAGTGCGTGCGCAGCGCCAGCGATTTCGGGTTCTTCGGATTGAACAGTTTTACGATCTTCGCCCACAGCAGGCGGGCGGCGCGCATCTTGGCTATTTCCATAAAGTGGTTCATTCCAATCGCCCAGAAGAACGACAGGCGGGGTGCAAAGGCATCAATGTCAATCCCCGCGGCAGTACCGGCTCGAAGGTACTCCAACCCGTCGGCCAGCGTGTAGGCCAGCTCGATGTCGGCGGTAGCGCCTGCTTCCTGCATGTGGTAGCCCGAGATGGAGATGGAGTTGAACTTGGGCATCTTTTGGGATGTGTACTCGAAGATGTCGGAGATGATTTTCATGGAGAACGCGGGGGGGTAGATGTAGGTGTTGCGCACCATGAACTCTTTGAGGATGTCGTTTTGTATCGTGCCCGAGAGTTCTTCCAGTTGGGCGCCTTGTTCCAGCCCCGCGTTGATGTAGAAGGCCAATACGGGAAGCACGGCGCCGTTCATCGTCATGGATACGGACATTTTGTTCAGCGGGATGCCGTCAAACAGTACTTTCATGTTCTCCAGCGAACAGATCGACACTCCCGCTTTGCCTACGTCGCCCACTACGCGTTCGTGATCGGGGTCGTATCCGCGGTGCGTCGCCAGGTCGAAGGCTACCGAAAGTCCTTTCTGCCCCGACGCCAGGTTGCGGCGGTAAAACGCATTCGATTCTTCGGCGGTGGAGAATCCGGCGTACTGGCGGATCGTCCACGGGCGAAGCGTGTACATCACCGAGTAAGGCCCGCGGAGGAAGGGTGGGATTCCGGCGGCGTAGCTCAGGTGCTCCATGCCTTCGAGATCTTCTTTTGTATAAATAGGCTTCACAACGATATGCTCTGGTGTTTCCCAGTTCGCTGCGATATGATTGGCTTTTTGCCATTCGGCGCCGTCTACCGGCTGAATTCCGGCAAATATATCTATGTCTTTAAAATTCGGTTTCATTTCGGGTGGTTACTTTAATAGTTGTGCATTGTAGGCTTTCAATGTATCGAGCACATTGGAGCGAACGTTGATGAAGTTCTCGATTCCTTCGGCTCTAAGCTCGTCGGCGTTTGCGGGCATACCGGCAACGACAAAGACGGCGCGGTTGTTCAGGGCCTTAAACGCGGGAACGGCATATTCCGCATATTCGTCGTCGCTCGAGCAAAGCACTACGATGTCCGCCCCTGCGGCCATTGCAGCTTCAACTCCCGCTTCAACGGTCGGGAATCCTAAATTGTCGGCCACTTCATAGCCGGCACATGCAAAGAAGTTGCAGGAGAATTGGGCGCGCGCCTGGCGCATGGCCAGGTTGCCAATGGTCAGCATAAAGGCTTTCGGGCGCTTGGCCGATGCTTCGGTTTCCAAACGCAGGGCTTCAAACTCGCCGGCGGCGCGACCGAAGTCCAATGTTTCCACTTCTTTCCCGCCATCGTCGGGCTTGCCGCAGCAACAGGCACATTCAACCGGTTTCTTGCCTCCGGCCCGCTCCGTAAAGTTGGGATATTGATTGGTTCCCAGCAGGATCTCCCGGCGTTGGGCAACGGCCTTGCGGCGATTCTTGCCTGTTTCGTTGATGTCTTTCTGTATACTTCCGGACTTCAGCGCAGCATGGAAGCCGCCTTTTTCCTGTACGTTGAGGAATATCTCCCATGCCTGCCGGGCAATGGAAGCTGTCAGGTTTTCAATATAATACGATCCGGCAGCCGGGTCGACTACTTTATCAAAATGGGATTCTTCTTTCAGTAGCAGCTGTTGGTTGCGTGCCATGCGTTCCGAGAAATCATCGGGAGTCTGGTAGGCCTTGTCGAACGGGGTTACCGTCATCGAATTTACTCCGGCTAAGGCAGCGCTCATCGCTTCTGTTTGCGTGCGGAGCAAGTTTACGTGTGCGTCAAACAGCGTCAGGTTATAAGAGGAAGTTTCCGCGTGGACTTGCATACGCCCTGAGCAAAGACATTCGCCGTTCGGCCCTGTTTTTTCGCATCCCTCCATGCTCTCTGGTTTGTATGCGGAAACGATGTTCGCCCACAACATGCGGGCTGCACGGAACTTGGCTATTTCCATAAAGTAGTTGGAACTGATGCCGAAATTGAACTTCAGTTTTTTGGCAATGAAACCGGCAGGTATTCCCGCATCGACCAGCTGTTCCATATATTCGTTGCCCCATGCCAGGGCGTAGCCAAGTTCTTGTGAAATATACGCCCCTGCGTTGTTCAGCGTCAAGGCATTTACATTCAACACACGATACAGGGGAAGCGGCTGGATGGTTTCGAGCAGGGCTTTGGTCGTCGGCACCAGGTCGCCGTCTTCTTTTCCTTTAACGAGCATCTTGTTGAAATAATCATAGTTGATCGACCCGCGCAGCTCTTTGAAGTCGTATTCCTTTCTATTAAAATACGCAACCAGCAACCCGGCCAGTTCCACCACAGCGCCCTGGCAAATGGAGAAGTTCAGTTCGATAGCTCCTGCATGGATGCCATTCAGCAACGTTTCAATAAAAGTCGAATCGAGTTCTTTTGCTTTCATATGGAAAGAAAGCGAATCTACCCCTTTGTTTAGAATTTCCAAGGCTTTTGCATTCGCAACTTTAGGATCTTCCACACGGATCTCCTGGCGAATCAGCCAATTGTTATTCTTTCTTGTACCTCTAAGGTAAGGATATTCTCCGGGAAGCGCGTAGATTGTTGCCAAACCGGCAATGTCTTCTTCACGGTAGAAAGGTTTCACCTTGAATCCCTCGTTTGTTTTCCAAACGAGTTTCTTCTCGTAGTCGGCGCCTTTCAAGTCGGCAATGACTTTCTCCATCCACTGTTCAGAAGAAACGGGAGGGAAATCCGGGAAGAGTTTTTCTTTACTGTCTGCCATAGTTTATTTAAAATTAAAATCAGTTTCTATGATGATTTTTTCTCTTTAATTCTTTCCATATGTTAGATAAAAGCCCTGCAAATATACAGAATAAGTTAAAACCTGTGTTTTTTCTTCATGTTATTTCGCTTAGCCGGTTACGGACTGACAATAAGGCAAACCCACCTCTGTGAACGTAAGTTTCTTATTCAATAATAAAGAAAATGAGATGCGTTAGTCCGAATAAAGAATAAGGCATTATTTGCAGATATAAAGAATTTCAATACTTTTGCATCCATAGTTGCGAAAATAGCTCAGCCGGTAGAGCATTAGCTTCCCAAGCTAAGGGTCGCGGGTTCGAATCCCGTTTTTCGCTCAAAACTAAAGGGACACTTTAGAGTAAACAACGGACAAAGCCTTTCAAACCAGCAGTTTGAAAGGCTTTTTTATGCTTAGACCTCATCTGAAAGGTAAAGAAAGGCTGTGGAAGAATATATTGATTACTATAACTATAAAAGAATTAAAAGCAGATTAAAAGGAAAAAGCCCGATATTGTATCGGACTCTTTACCAAAACTTGTAATGTGTAACCCGTCTAACTTCTTGGGTGCACTTCATTTCGATATTTACCATTATGGATAAATACAATGCTTGGGAGTTATATCAAGTCGTCGTAAACAGGTAAATCGTCATCGAAACCTAATCGTATATATTTTTTCAAATTCTCACCCAATTGCTTTTTCTCTTCCGGCTGTTTCCAGAACTCATGTTCTTTTAAGGTTCCACAGAGTTCAATCAAAGATTCGCAACCGGCTTTCATGAATAAGGTGCAAAGCTCTTCATCCTTCAAAAAATCCGATTCTATCAATGGAGCAAGCCGGTCGATATTCAAGAATTTCACATCGTCTTTTTGTAAGCCGATGTACTTGCGCAGGTTTTCTCCTTCCGGCGTAGAGGCGTTTGTAAGGAAAAGGAACGTACGAATTAAAATCGCACGTTCGTCTACGTCTACAATAAAGTAGCCTGCTTTTTTATCCAAAATATAATATTCCACCAATAAACTTCCTTCGGGTGTGTAACATATGTTTCCTTTCAACATGGAAGATACGATATGTGCTTCCGAAAGGCCCACTGTTATGCAGCTCAATCTTTCTTTAAGCCGTTCAAGTGCGTGTTTAAGGATAAAAACCGGTAGCGGTTTTTCATCCTTTCCGGCTTTAACACCCAATTGAGACGGCCGCATGGAAAAAGGCGCCAAGGGTACATATCCTTCCCCCTCTAATACTTTATGGCCGCCATATACGACCTCAATGGCTGTCCTTTTCTTTTTCCTCTTATCAGAGAATATCACCTGGGTTTCTTTGGGGATATAATACGTTAGCAAATATGTCTGCTCAAAGAAGGGATTCCCATTTGTTCTGATTTTTTCTGTGGTTTTATATTCAAAATGAACCATCCCTTCTTGTTGGTCGCTGATAGAATGCATTAACGACATGGAAATGGTGTGCATGGACAGTTCATACTGGTATGACCTTTTTTCTCTACCGTTCAGGTATTCTTCAAACCATTCTACCCCCTCAAAAAACTCGATATTCTCTTCCACCCACACGTCTAACGGAATGAAATAATTAGTATATTCCCATAAACTTACGCTGAGTTTATCCGGGATAACTACTATTGGGACCGACGTCATGTGCAATTTAATGAACTCATCACAGGAGCGCAGGAATAACTTGGAAATACTTTGTTCGCATTTGGTGCGAATCAACGTTCCTCTCATGGAATAAAATACGTTCTTATCCATTGACGTCAGGGCAAGGAATAAGTCCGGATGAATTCGATCATAAATCGTTTTCATTTGTCGTATAAATTTATTCCGACTCTGTGCTTGAAGAGTCTTGGTATCTGTTTTTGTTTTTTTCTTTTTTGCCATAAAGTTATTCTATTTACCTATTGCTTTGTTTTTTTTCAAAGGTAACGCTTATAATCTAATCAGCAATGTTTTCTTGGTTTCTATAAAGATAGATAAATAAATATGATTTAAAGACTTCCGGAGGATGTGGGATTTGTTACTTCAGTCCCTCCAACATGCGTTTCAGCACTACAGTTGCAGATATTTCACGGTTGGCAGCTTCGGGAATGACGATGGACCGCGGGCTTTCGATGACTTCGTCCGTAACGATCATGTTGCGGCGTACGGGCAGGCAGTGCATGAAATAGGCGTTGTTTGTTACGGCCATTTGGCGGCGGTCGACTGTCCAGTCACGGTCTTTGCACAGTATCCTGCCGTAATTGTCTCCGCTGTATGCCGCCCAATTCTTGGCATAGATGAAGTCGGCGGCTTCAAAGGCTTTCATCTGGTCGTACTCAACGCGGGCCTTGCCAACGAACGCCGGGTCAAGCTCATAGCCTTCGGGGTGGGTGATGACAAATTCGTAATCCGTTTCATTCATCCATTCGGCAAAGGAGTTGGGCACGGCCTGCGGCAGCGGTCTCGGGTGGGGCGCCCAGGTCATGACCACTTTCGGGCGCGCTGTTTGTTTGTATTCTTCAATCGTGATCAGGTCGGCAAAGCTTTGCAGTGGGTGGCGTGTTGCGGCCTCCATCGAGAATACCGGCCTGCCCGAAAGCGTGATGAACTGGTTGATGATCGTCTCTTGGTAGTCGAAATCACGGTCTTCAAAACGGGCGAACGAGCGCACGCCGATCATGTCGCAGTAGCACCCCATCACGGGAATGGCTTCGAGGATGTGCTCGGGCTTGTCGCCATCCATAATCACCCCCCGTTCGGTTTCCAACTTCCAGGCGCCTTGGTTGATGTCGAGATGGATCACGTTCATACCCAGATTCATCGCGGCTTTCTGAGTGCTCAGGCGGGTGCGGAGGCTGGAATTGAAAAAGATCATCATCAGCGTTTTATTCTTTCCAAGTTCAACATGCTTGAGGCGGTTGTTTTTGATCTCGAATGCTTCTTCTACGGCTTTCTTCAAATCGCCGAGGTCATGTACACAAGTGAATTTCTTCATAATGGATTCTATATTCAAATTAATTGTTTCCGGTTAGTTTTTCTTTAGCCCTGCGTCCTTACCTGCCCCTCGCCTTCAATGATCCATTTGTATGAGGTCAGTTCTTCCAAGCCCATAGGGCCGCGGGCGTGGAGTTTCTGCGTACTGATGCCGATTTCGGCCCCCAGTCCGAACTGCGCTCCGTCGGTAAAGGCGGTCGATGCGTTGGTGTACACACATGCGGCGTCCACGAGTTGGGCAAAAAGGCGGGCGTGTTCCTTGCTTTCCGTGATGATGCATTCGCTGTGTTTCGAGCCGTACCGGGTGATGTGCCCGATGGCGGTGGCCAGGTCGTCTACCGTTTTTATGGCCAAGGTGTACGACAGAAATTCCGTGCCGAAACTTTCCGCCGTGGCGGGTTTCAGCAGTTCTGCCGGATAGCATCCTTCCAGCGCATGGCGGGCTTCCGCGTCCGCATAAATCAATACGTTGCTCTCCGATAGCGCTTGGCACAGGGCCGGCAGGTCGGGCAACCGTTTCTTGTGGATGATAAGGCAGTCCAGCGCATTGCAAACGCTCACCCGGCGGGTCTTGGCGTTGTGGATGATGGGCGCCCCCTTGTCTGCGTCGCCATGCTCGTCGAAATACGTGTGGCAGATGCCCGCTCCCGTTTCAATGACCGGCAGGGTTGCGTTTTCGCGTACGAAACGGATCAGGTTGCTGCTTCCGCGCGGAATGATGAGGTCTACATAGCCTGTTGCGCGCAGCAGCCCGTTCGTTGTTTCCCTGTCGGGCGGCAGCAGAACGGCCGCGGCGGGGTCTATTCCGAACTGTTTCAGCACCGTTTGTATCACGTTTAGGATGGCTTTATTCGATTCGTACGCGTCGGTGCTTCCTTTCAGCACGCAGGCGCTTCCACTTTTAAAGCAAAGCGAGAAGACATCGAAACTCACGTTGGGGCGCGCTTCGTAGATAACGCCGATCACCCCGAAAGCCACGCTCACCTTTGTCAGCCTCAGACCGTTGGGGCGTACCGTTTCTTTCAGGATGCGTCCCAGCGGAGAAGGCAGGGCGGCTACGTTCCTGATGTCGCCGGCGATGCCTTTCAGGCGGTCGCTGTCGAGCATCAGGCGGTCGTGTCTCGGGTCGTCCCTGTCCATGTGGGCCAGGTCTTCGGCATTCTTTTCCAGAATGAAAGCACTGCGGTCGATGGCTGCCCGGGCCACGGCAACCAGCACTTCATTGATCTGCGCGCCGGTGAGTAGCGTCAGGCGGCGGCCGGCTTCGCGCGCAGCGCTTAACATTTTGCTTATCTGTTCCATCACAAAACGGCTTACTTTCCGGCAAATATACAGATAGATGCTTTATCTCCAACTCCATTTACCGTTTATCATTTGCCGGTATTATTACGAAAGTAAATGTTCGGGCGTTGCCTGCGGCTTAGGGCTTTCCGCTGTTGTCACGGGCCGGAGCGGGCGTCCAGCTAATTGACAATGGACAATTGGCGCCGATGAAAGTGAATTAGTTGGGAAAACTACCGCATGAATGGAAAATATCTGTAACTTCGTGGATGTTTTTATGTCGAACTTGCGTTGATTATGGGAAGAATTGTAGCCATAGATTATGGGAAGAAGCGTACGGGAATAGCTGTAACGGATACAATGCAAATTATTGCAAATGGCCTGACGACTGTGGCTACGCATGAACTGCTGCCGTTTATCCTTAATTATATAAAGGAAGAAAGAGTGGATCGTATCCTAATCGGCATGCCCAAACAAATGAACAACCGGGATTCGGAGAATGCTAAACGGATAAGACCGTTTGCCGTCGCCCTGAAAAGGCAATTGCCGGATATGCCTGTTGAATTTGTTGACGAGCGTTTTACTTCTGTACTGGCACACCGTGCTATGCTGGAAGCCGGATTGAAGAAGAAGGACCGGCAAAACAAGGCGCTGGCCGACGAAGTGAGTGCAACAATTATCCTGCAATCTTATATGGAGAGCAGGCGTTAAATAAATAGATTTCTACTGATATGATTTTACCGATTTATGTGTACGGGCAGCCTGTATTGAGGAGGACTGCCGAAGATATAACCCCGGATTATCCGGGTTTGGATGGATTGATACGGGATATGTTCGATACGATGCTCCACGCGGAGGGAGTGGGGCTTGCTGCACCGCAGGTGGGCTTACCGATTCGCGTTGTGGTTGTCGACTTGGATGTTTATGCGGATGAGCAGCCGGAATTTAAGGGTTTCCGCAAGGTATACATCAACCCGCATATCATTGAGGCCGACGGCAAGGAAACGTCAATGGAAGAGGGTTGTCTGAGCTTGCCGGGCATCCGTGAAGATGTGAAAAGGAAGGACCGTATCCGGGTGAAATATATGGATGAAAACTTTGTGACGTATGATCAAGTGATAGAAGGGTACCTTGCGCGGGTGATGCAGCATGAGTTTGATCACTTGGATGGCAAAATGTTCATTGACTATATTTCTCCTTTACGCAGACAGATGATCAAGGGCAAGCTGAACGCCCTGCTAAAAGGAAATACTTCTTGCCACTATAAAGTGAAGGTTGTGAAGTGATACCGGACACCGATTATCGTAAACCAGATGACGAAGAAAATATTATTTCCGCTGTTCCTGTTTCCTGTGGTACTGTTTGCGCAAATCAATACGGACAGGGTGATGGCTATTGCGCGTAATGCTTTGTATTTTGAGGATTATGTGCTTTCAATACAATATTTCAACCAGGTCATCAGTGCGAAGCCTTACCTGTATGAACCTTATTTCTACAGGGGGCTGGCCAAGATTCAGCTGGATGATTTCCAAGGCGCCGAAAGCGATTGCGACGAAGCGATCAAACGCAATCCTTTTGTTGTAGGTGCCTATCAGATACGCGGGTTGGCCCGCATCAGGCAGAATAAATACGAAGAAGCTATCCGAGATTATCGGACTGCGCTGACGTATGCCCCGGAAAATATAACGCTGTGGCATAACCTGGCGCTCTGCCGGTTGCAGAAAAAAGATTATGAAGCTGCGGAGAGCGATTTGGGGCAGCTGCTGGCCATCGCCCCAAAATATACAAAGGGGTATTTGATGCGCGGAGAGGCTGCACTCAGGCAACAAGATACGATTAGGGCGCTGGGCGATATCGACAAGGCGATCGAACTTGACCGGTATGATGCGGATACTTGGGCGTCGAGGGCGATTGTCCGCCTGCAACAAGGCAAGTATGCCGAAGCCGAAGGTGATTTGGACCATGCTATTCGCCTAAGCGCTAAAAATGCGGCGAACTATATCAACCGCGCCTTAGCCAGGTTTCATCAAAACAATTTGAGGGGAGCGATGGCCGATTATGATATGGCTTTGGAAGTTGAACCGAACAGCTTTATCGGGCATTATAACCGCGGGCTGTTGAGGGCACAGGTAGGAGACGATAACCGGGCGATCGAAGATTTTGATTTTGTGTTGAAGGTCGAGCCGGATAATATGATGGCAATCTTTAACCGTGGGTTGCTGCGTGCACAAACAGGCGATTACGGTGGGGCCATCGACGATTATACCAAAGTAATCAACCAATATCCCAACTTCCTGGCCGGATATTACCACCGTGCGGAAGCAAAGAGAAAAGTAGGCGACCGGAAAGGTGCCAACAGAGACGAACTGGCTATCATGAACATTCAATTGAATAGATATGCCGGAACGGGTACGAACAACACCTCCTCAACCAATCAAGATCTGACCGACAATGCGGATGCCTCGGATAAAGAAGATGACGGGAAGACCCGCAAGAAGTCGGATAAGAATATGAACAATTACCGCAAGGTTGTGATTGCAGACAGTTCGGAAGCTGACCAGCGCTACACCAGTTATTATCGCGGAAAGGTGCAAGACCGTAACGTCAATGTCAAGCCGGAGCCCATGTATGTGTTGAGCTATTACGAAAAGTCCAGCGATGTGAAACGCGCCGTACATTATCATAAGTTCATTGATGAGCTGAACCGCTCCAATGCTTTGCCGCAGCGCTTGCGCATAACCAACGCCGAAGCGCCATTGACGGAAGAGCAGATACAGAAACATTTTGGGCTGATTGATGCACATTCTTCTGCTATTGTTGCCGACGAAAGAAATGTAACCGTGCGTTTCGCCCGTGGGCTGGACTTTTATCTGGTACAGGATTTCGGCAGCTCAATAGAAGATTTGACCCAAGCGATCCTGTTGGACGATACATTCTATCCGGCCTACTTTATGCGCGCCTTAGTGCGTTGCAAACAGCTGGAATACCTACGTGCGGAAGAATTGCAAAATGCAACAGTAATAATGGGCGCTCATGCGAAACCGGATGTTAGTATAGTAGATTACGATATTGTGAAAAGCGATTTGAACAAAGTCATCGGGCTGGCTCCGGATTTTGTGTATGCGTATTACAATCGGGGAAACTTGTTGACGATGCTAAAAGACTACCGGGCAGCTATTGCAGACTATGACAAAGCCATTCAACTGAACCCGGATTTTGCCGAAGCATATTTCAACCGGGGACTTACACATATCTTCCTTGGGAATAACAAGAAAGGAATTGCCGATTTAAGTAAAGCCGGCGAGCTAGGCATTGTTTCAGCCTACAACATTATCAAACGCTTCACCGAGGTTCCCGAATAGAAATAAACCTGTGGCTCAAACCTTTAGGATTCTTCAAAATATCATGTATATTTGCAGGCAAATAAAATTACGTAAAACAATATGATAAAAATTTCTTTCCCGGATGGCTCTGTCCGCGAATACGAAAAAGGAATCACCGGTCTACAAATCGCAGAGAGCATCAGCTCCCGCCTGGCACAAGATGTCCTGGCTTGCGGCGTAGATGGTCAAATCTACGATTTGGGGCGTCCGATCAATGAGAATGTAGCCATTAAACTATATAAATGGGAAGACGAAGAAGGCAAACACACCTTTTGGCATACCAGCGCCCACTTGTTGGCAGAAGCTCTTCAGGAACTTTATCCGGGAATACAGTTTGGTATTGGCCCGGCTATCGAAAACGGGTTTTATTATGACGTAGACCCGGGAGAAGTGCAGATCAAGGAAGCCGACCTGCCCAAGATTGAGGCAAAGATGGCAGAGCTGGTTGTCAAGAAAGAAATAGTAGTGAGAGCAGATACAGCCAAGGCGGATGCCATGAAAATATTCGGCGACCGTGGTGAAACATACAAGACCGAATTGATCTCCGAACTGGAAGACGGACAGATCACCACCTACACGCAAGGGGCGTTTACCGACCTTTGCCGTGGGCCACATCTGATGACTACCGCGCCGATCAAAGCGATCAAGCTGACTTCGGTGGCGGGAGCTTATTGGCGTGGACAGGAAAACCGCAAGATGCTGACCCGTATCTATGGTATTACTTTCCCAAAGAAGAAGATGCTGGATGAATATCTGGTGTTGCTGGAAGAAGCGAAGAAACGCGACCATCGTAAGATAGGTAAGGAGATGGAACTCTTTATGTTCTCGGAGAACGTAGGGAAAGGACTTCCCATGTGGCTGCCCAAAGGAGCGGCATTGCGTCTGCGTTTGGAGGATTTCCTGAAAAAGATTCAAAAACGTTTCGGCTACCAGCAAGTAATGACGCCGCATATTGGTAGTAAACATCTGTATGTGACTTCGGGACACTATGCGAAATATGGCAAGGATTCGTTTCAGCCGATACACACGCCGGAAGAAGGAGAGGAGTATCTGCTGAAACCGATGAACTGTCCGCATCACTGTGAGATATACAAATGGCAACCCCATTCCTATAAAGAACTACCGTTGCGCTTGGCAGAATTTGGAACGGTTTACCGTTATGAGCAAAGCGGCGAACTTCACGGCTTAACACGCGTACGCGGCTTTACTCAGGATGATGCGCATATCTTCTGCCGTCCGGATCAGGTGAAAGAAGAGTTTCTGAATGTAATGGACATTATCTTTATCATTTTCAAAGTGCTTAACTTCGAGAACTTCGAAGCGCAGATCTCCCTGCGCGATCAAGTGAATCGTGATAAATATATCGGCAGCGAAGAAAACTGGGAAAAGGCAGAACAGGCTATCATTGAGGCATGTGAAGAAAAAGGCCTGAAAGCAAACATCGAATATGGCGAAGCTGCATTCTATGGACCTAAGCTGGACTTTATGGTACGTGATGCCTTAGGGCGTAAATGGCAACTGGGAACCATTCAGGTAGACTATAGTTTACCCGAGCGCTTTCAGCTGGAATACACCGGAGCAGATAATATGAAGCACCGTCCTGTTATGATCCACCGTGCGCCATTCGGTTCAATGGAACGTTTCGTGGCTGTGTTGATTGAACATACTGCCGGCAAGTTCCCATTATGGCTGGCTCCCGACCAAGTCGTTATCCTTCCGATCAGCGAGAAGTTCAACGACTATGCCGAACAGTTGAGAAAATACTTCGATACGATAGATATTCGCGCCATCGTTGATGATAGAAACGAGAAGATCGGCCGTAAAATACGCGACAATGAAATGAAACGTATTCCTTATATGCTTATCGTTGGTGAAAAAGAAGTCGAAAACGGTGATGTTTCCGTACGCAAACAAGGCGAAGGCGATAAAGGAAGTATGAAATTCGAAGAATTTGGTAAGATTTTGAACGAAGAAGTTCGGAATATGATAAATATGTGGTAGATTTACGCGCAATTGTAAAAACACAGCATATTTAGTTTTTACGTAATGAATAGAAAAAATAATTGGTAGTAAACAAAAAACAAACAGGAAATCGTTATTTAATGAAGAATGATTTAAAAGGGCAATACAGAATTAATGAACAGATTCGTGTCAAAGAAGTTCGTATCGTGGGGGACGATATAGAGCCGGAAGTTTATTCGATTTTTGAAGCGTTGAAAATGGCTCAGGAACGAGAATTGGATTTAGTAGAAATATCACCGAATGCTCAACCCCCCGTTTGTCGTATTATTGATTACTCTAAATTTCTCTACCAACAAAAAAAGCGTGCGAAAGAGCAGAAAGCAAAGCAAGTTAAGGTTAATGTGAAAGAGATACGTTTTGGTCCGCAGACTGATGATCATGACTATAATTTTAAACTGAAACATGCCAAAGGGTTCCTTGAAGATGGCGATAAGGTGAAAGCTTATGTGTTCTTTAAAGGCCGTTCAATCCTGTTTAAGGAGCAAGGTGAGGTTTTATTGTTGCGTTTTGCTAACGATCTTGAAGATTATGCAAAGGTTGATCAGTTACCGGTGCTTGAAGGAAAGCGTATGATCTTATTTCTTTCTCCTAAAAAGAAAGAAGTTCCGAAGAAACCGAAAGATGCTACGAAGGTTGAAGCAGATGAAAACGAAGAATAAATGAAAATATGTGTAACGCGCAAAGGTATAGTGCGTTGCCATACTATATATTTTAATAATTAAATAAAAAATTAAGATGCCAAAGATGAAGACTAACTCCGGTGCCAAGAAAAGGTTTACCCTTACCGGAACAGGTAAAATCAAGAGAAAGCACGCTTTTCATAGTCATATCCTGACTAAGAAATCGAAAAAGAGAAAGAAAAACCTGTGCAGCTTTACAACTGTTAATCCGGTTGATATGAACCAGGTAAGAGAACTTTTAGCGATGAAGTAATCGAAAAGCGTAAAGTGTATTATTAAAGTAGTTATTAACCGAATGTATTAGCCTAAAGTTCGTTATGTGAAGTAACGGCGCTAACATTCAAAAAAAAGAAAAACTATGCCAAGATCAGTGAATCATGTTGCTTCAAAAGCAAGAAGAAAGAAAATTTTAAAACTGACCAGAGGTTACTTTGGTGCAAGGAAAAATGTATGGACCGTAGCTAAGAATACTTGGGAAAAAGGGTTAACTTATGCTTTTCGTGACCGTAAGAACAAGAAAAGAAACTTCCGCGCTCTTTGGATACAACGTATTAATGCAGCTGCCCGTTTAGAAGGTATGTCATATTCTAAACTGATGGGTGGTTTGCATAAAGCCGGTATCGAAATAAACCGTAAGGTTTTAGCTGATTTAGCGATGAATCACCCGGAAGCCTTCAAAGCTGTAATGGCAAAAGCTAAAACAACAGTTTAAGTTTCAACCAACGATGATTAAAAGGGGATGTCTGAACTTCGGACATCCCCTTTTTCTATGTTTATTTCGGTAAAAAAGCTGTTACTCTCTTCATCTTTATCTCGCGCCGCCTACATTCTGTCCGGCACTTCTATGCCTAATAATCCCATGCCCAAGCGAACTACTTTAGCGATGTTGGCTGAAAGAACAATACGGAATAGTTTTATTGCTTCGTTCTCTTCACGCAGGATGCTGAAATCGTGATAGAATTGGTTGTATTCTTTCACCAGATCGTAGATATAGTTGGCAATGATTGAAGGGCTATAGTCCGCTCCGGCCTGTTTTACAATGTTAGCGAAGTCCGCAACCAGTTGAATCAGGCCTTCTTCCTTATCACTTAATTCAACATTCGCAGGAAGTGCGGCAGGTAGGATGATACCCGCTTCTGCTGCTTTGCGCAGTACCGACTGGATACGTGCGTACGTATATTGAATAAACGGGCCGGTATTCCCGTTGAAGTCAATAGATTCTTTTGGATTGAAGGTCATATTCTTGCGGGCATCCACCTTCAGGATAAAGTATTTCAATGCTCCCAAACCTACGATGCGGACAATCTCGTTTGCTTCTTCTTCCGTGCAACCATCAAGTTTGCCCAGCTCCTGTGAAGTCTCTTTGGCGGTGTTCACCATTTCCTCAACCAGGTCATCAGCATCAACTACGGTTCCTTCGCGCGATTTCATCTTACCCTCAGGCAGTTCCACCATTCCATACGAGAAGTGTACCAGATCTTTTCCCCACTCAAAACCTAACTTGTCGAGCAGGATGGAAAGCACTTGGAAGTGATAATTCTGTTCGTTACCCACAACATAGATCATTTTGTTGATCGGGTAGTCATCGAAACGAAGTTTGGCTGTACCAATATCTTGCGTCATGTACACCGAAGTGCCGTCGGCCCGTAAAAGCAGCTTATGGTCTAATCCTTCCTGTGTCAGGTCGGCCCAAACGGAACCATCTTCTTTTTTGTAAAAGCAGCCGCTGTCCAGCC
Organism: Mediterranea sp. (in: CFB group bacteria); assembly: GCA_031287715.1. Classification (GTDB taxonomy): domain Bacteria; phylum Bacteroidota; class Bacteroidia; order Bacteroidales; family Bacteroidaceae; genus Bacteroides. The sequence continues at coordinate 13,201 of JAITSN010000054.1, read as the reverse complement.
CTTCCAATACTTTATTTCTTCCTTCCAGGTAAGTTTCCGACTCATAATAGATCTTATCGAAACTTACCCCGAGCTTTTTGTATGTTACGTCGAATCCTTTGTATACCCATTCGTTCATCATATACCATAAGGCGCGAACTTCAGGATCACCGGTTTCCCATTTCACGAGCATTTCACGTGCTTCGTTCATCAACGGCGATGTGGCTTCCGCTTCTTCTTTGCTCATGCCTTTTTCCATAAGTCCGGCAACTTCGGCCTTGTAGTGTTTGTCGAACGCTACATAATAGTCGCCTACCAGATGATCGCCTTTTTTACCTGAAGATCCGGGTGTTTCCCTGTTGCCATATTTTTGCCATGCCAGCATGGATTTGCAAATGTGAATACCACGGTCGTTCACGATATTGGTTTTCACCACTTTGTTGCCGTTGGCTACAACAATGTTTGCCAATGCGTTGCCTAACAGGTTATTGCGGACGTGCCCAAGGTGAAGGGGTTTGTTCGTATTGGGTGATGAATATTCGATCATAACCAGCGGTGAGGCTTCGTTTACAGGAGTGAAACCATATTCCGGAGCGGCGTGAACTTCATTCAGCCATTCAATCCATATCGCTGAAGCAATAGTCAGGTTAAGGAAGCCTTTGATGACATTAAACCGGGCTATGGAAGGTTCATTGTTTTGCAGGTATTCGCCGATTTCCCGGGCTGTTTGTTCCGGCCCTTTACGGGATACTTGCAGGAATGGAAAAACAACAAGTGTGAGGTGTCCTTCAAATTCTTTTTTTGTCTTTTGTAACTGTACCTGTTTTGCCGGAATATCCTGGCCGTACAATGCTTTTATTCCCCTGATAACGGAATCTACGAGTTTCTTTTCCACATTCATTTTATCTGTCTTTATTCATAAAAAAAGAGAAGACGCCCAGGAAGCGACCTCTCTTTAATTTTGTTAATCAGTACAACCTTACTTGATTCCTTCGGATAGTTCTGCACCTGCCTTAAATTTAACCACTCTCTTAGCTGGAATCTGAATAGGCTGTTTAGTTGTAGGATTGACACCTGTTCTAGCTTGTCTTTCAACTACATGAAATACTCCAAATCCGACTAATGAAATACGGTCGCCATCTTTCAAAGACTTTGTCACTGAGGACATAAAAGCATCGAGCGCTTTCCTGGAATTAACTTTGCTTAAGCCTGATGTTTCTGCTATAGCACTAATGAGTTCAGCTTTGTTCATAACTCGTCAATTATTAATAATATGTATAAAAAAGAAATTCCTGAGCAAATACTCTACAAATATAGAGTAACAAATCTAAAAATCAAACTGTTTGATAAAAAAATGCTTTAAATTCCGTGAAATGGATAAATACAGAATAGTTTTCTGCTAAAGAATGGAATTTATTTGTATTTTTGCCTCCATACGCTTTTGTAATAGTATTGAATAGCATAATAGAATATGATGCCTCCGGTAACTAAGAACTTAATTATAATAAACGCTCTTTTCTTTTTTGGAACTATTGTACTCGAACGATACGGAATCGACCTGAACAATATTCTTGGCCTTCACTTTTTTCTTGCGGATAAATTTAATATAGCGCAACTTTTCACCTATATGTTCATGCATGGCGGATGGTCGCACATCTTCTTTAATATATTTGCTATGTGGATGTTTGGCTGTGTGCTGGAGCAGGTTTGGGGTTCCAGGCGTTTTCTGCTCTACTACATTCTTTGCGGCGCAGGAGCAGGTGTTGTGCAGGAAATCGTACAGTTTGTGCATTATGAAATGGTATTGTCTGCCTATGATAACGTGAATCTTGGCGGGCAGATTGTTCCTATGGCAGATTACCTGAACCTGATGGTGACGGTTGGTGCTTCGGGAGCTGTTTATGCGATCCTGTTGGCTTTCGGGATGCTCTTCCCCAACCAGCAGATGTTTATTTTCCCGCTTCCGGTACCTATCAAGGCTAAGTATTTCGTTATCGGATATGCGGTGTTGGAGTTGTATTTAGGGCTTTCAAACAGTGTAGGCGATAATGTTGCCCACTTTGCCCATCTGGGAGGTATGATCTTCGGATTTATCCTGATCATGTACTGGAGAAAAAAGAATAGAAACAATGGGGCATATTATAACTGATCTGAAGCAAACCTTTAAACGGGGGAACATTGTTACCCAGCTGATATTTATCAATACCGGGGTGTTCGTTCTTACTTCCTTGCTGTCTGTATTCTTTAAACTGTTCAACAGGAACGCAGATTCGGTGTTGCAGCTGTTTGAGTTGCCGGCATCCCTCAGCCGGTTGCTCTATCAACCCTGGTCGTTGATTACCTACATGTTTATGCACGCCGGCATCCTGCATATCCTGTTTAACATGCTGTGGCTGTACTGGTTTGGAACGATCTCTTTATATTTCTTTACCAACAAGCACCTGAGGGGTATTTATCTATTTGGCGGTCTCTGCGGAGGCCTGCTTTACCTGTTATCCTATAACATATTTCCTTATTTCGCCGAAACGGTGGACCAATCCCTTATGGTAGGAGCATCAGCTTCCATCCTAGCCATTGTAACGGCTACGGCTTACCGGGAGCCTAATTATCCGGTGCGTTTGCTGCTGATCGGCACCGTGCGGCTGAAGTACCTTGCGCTGATTGTCGTGCTGGCCGACTTGATGTTCCTGACTTCGGATAACGCAGGAGGCCATATATCCCATTTGGGCGGCGCTTTGGCAGGGTTTTGGTTTGCATCATGCCTGAGTAGGGGAGTGGATGTAACGGCCTGGATCAATAAAATACCGGATGGCATCGCTTCGCTCTTCGACAGAAAGACCTGGCGGCGCAAGCCCAAAATGAAGGTACACTATGGCCGCGGACGCACAATGCGCGAAATGGACTACGACTACAACGCGCGGAAGAAAGCACAGTCGGACGAGATCGACCGCATACTCGATAAACTGAAAAGGTCGGGCTACGAGAGCCTCACCACAGAAGAAAAGAAGCGTTTGTTTGACGCCAGCAAAAGATAAATGATAACCGTTAACAATATAATTATGAGAAACGTAAAAGCCTGGCAGCGGCACTTTGCCGCCGCTTTAATTTTAGCATGTATGATCTACTCTTGTATCCCTGCGGATCAAAATCCGTTCTTTACCGAATTTCAAACAGAGTATGGTGTGCCTCCTTTTGACCAAATCAAGCCGGAACACTATGAACCTGCCTTTAAGAAAGGTATGGAAGAACAGATGGCGAACATCAATGCCATTATCAATAATCAGGAAGCGCCGTCTTTTGAGAATACCATTGTGGCATTGGACCAAAGCTCTCTCCTGTTGCATCGCGTAGGCGGCGTGTTCTTCAACCTCATTGAAGCGGAAACCACTCCGGAGCTGACAGATCTGTCAATGGCCATCGCCCCAATTCTTTCGGAACATAACGACAACATCTATCTGAACAAAGAACTCTTTGCAAAGGTAGATGCGGTGAACAAACAAAAAGACCGGTTCAACCTGACCACCGAGCAAAAGCGCCTGCTGGAAGAAACCTACAAGGAATTTGTTCGCTCGGGAGCCAACCTTGGTGATGCGGAACAAGAACGCTTGCGTGCAATCAACGCCGAGTTGTCCACACTCGCTTTAGCCTTCAGCAATAATATCCTCAACGAGAATAATGATTTTAAACTATATATTAATAAGGAAGACGACCTGGCCGGTTTGCCCGGATGGTTTAAAGAAAGTGCGGCCCGCGAAGCAACTTCCGCCGGACAGGAAGGCCAATGGCTCTTCACCCTTCACAACCCCAGCCGCCTGCCTTTCCTGCAATATTCATCAAACAGGCCGTTGCGCGAAAAGATCTATACGGCCTACATCAACCGCGGCAATAACAACAATGCCAACGACAATAAAGAGATCATAGGCAAGATAGCCGCGCTACGCCTCGAAAAAGCGAAGCTGCTTGGCTTTAACTGCTTTGCCGGTTTCGCTTTGGACAATACGATGGCCCGCACCCCCTCAGCCGTGATGGATTTCCTGAACAACCTGTGGCAATACGCCCTGCCTAAGGCAAAAGCCGAAGCCAAAGAACTGCAAGCCCTCATGGACAAAGAAGAAAAAGGCGGAACGCCGGCTGCCTGGGACTGGTGGTATTACACCGAAAAACTGCGCAAAGAAAAATATGATCTGGATGAAGAAGAACTGAAGCCCTACTTCAAGCTGGAAAACGTACGCGACGGCGCATTTAACGTAGCCCATCAACTGTATGGTATCACCTTTGTTCCGATGCAAGGAGTGCCCGTGTATCACCCGGATGTAGAAGTATTTGAAGTAAAAGACGCCGACGGCTCCCAACTCGGCATCTTCTACGTAGACTATTTCCCGCGCCCCGGAAAAAGAGGCGGCGCATGGATGAGCAACTACCGCGAACAGTACGGCGATGTTCGCCCGCTGATCTGCAACGTATGCAACTTCACCAAACCGGTAAGCGACATGCCGTCGCTGCTCACGATAGACGAAGTGGAAACCCTGTTCCACGAGTTTGGACACGCCCTTCACGGCCTGCTCACCAAATGCAACTACCTGACCATATCGGGAACCAGCGTGGCCCGCGACTTTGTAGAGCTGCCCTCGCAGATCATGGAACATTGGGCAACCGAACCCGAAGTACTGAAATCGTACGCAAAACATTACCAAACCGGCGAAGCCATGCCCGATGCGCTGATCGAAAAAATACAGCAGCAAAGCACCTTCAACCAGGGCTTTATGACCACCGAACTCCTGGCCGCCTCTTTGCTGGACATGGATTTACACAACCTGACCGAAACCAAAGACCTGAACGTGATCGCCTTCGAAAAAGACGCAATGGACAAATTGGGATTGATCCCCGAGATCGCACCCCGCTACCGTTTGCCCTACTTCAACCATATCGTAGGCGGATACGCCGCCGGATACTACAGCTACCTCTGGGCGGAAGTCTTAGACGCCGATGCATTTGAAGCCTTCAAACAAAAAGGCATCTTCGACAAACAGACGGCGCAACTCTTCAGGAGCAACATCCTGGAACGCGGAAACACCGAAGACCCGATGACATTATACCGCAACTTCCGCGGCGCCGATCCCGAACTCGATGCATTGCTCAAAAACAGAGGGATGAAATAGCGAAAAAATTAAGAATAAATCTTACAATTACAAACCGCCCGCAAGAAAAAAAGGCCAATTGTAACATGCTATAAACCAAGGCGCTATAAAGGTGGCTACCGAGGCACTATAAAGGTAGCTACAAAGGCATGGTCTTGGTAGCCGGCTGGAAACCATGAGCCGCGCGGGTTTGATTTTTTATTGATATCCTATGATTACAAAACAAATCCTTCAACCCCAAAGCATCGTCGTGGTAGGCGCGTCAAATAACGTGCAAAAGCCCGGCGGAGCCATACTCAAAAACCTGATCCTTGGCGGATATAAAGGCGAGCTGCGCGCCGTCAATCCCAAAGAAACAGAAGTGCAAGGCATCACAGCCCACGCCAACGTCCGCGACATCCCCGATACCGACCTGGCCATCCTGGCCATCGCTGCCCCTCTCTGTCCCGAAGCCGTCGAAGTACTTGCCGGCAGCAAGCAAACCCGCGCCTTCATCATCCTCTCTGCCGGATTCGGTGAAGAAACCCGCGAAGGCGCATTGCTCGAACAGCAGATCTTAGACACGGTAAACAAATACGGCGCTGCGCTCATCGGCCCCAACTGCATCGGACTGCTCAACACCTGGCACCACAGCGTGTTCACACAACCTATCCCCAGCCTGGACCCGCAAGGCGTAGACCTCATCTCCGGCTCAGGCGCCACCGCCGTATTCATCCTCGAATCGGCAATGCTCAAAGGACTACAGTTCAACTCCGTCTGGTCCGTTGGGAACGCCAGGCAGATCGGCGTCGAAGACGTCCTCCAACACATGGACGAAACCTTCAACCCCAAGACCGACTCCACCATCAAACTCATCTACATGGAAAGCATCCGGAACCCCGACCGCCTGCTCTTCCACGCCTCCTCGCTCATCCGCAAAGGATGCAAGATCGCAGCCATCAAAGCAGGAAGCTCCGAGAGCGGAAGCCGCGCCGCCACCTCGCACACCGGAGCCATCGCCGGTTCGGACGCCGCCGTCGAAGCCCTCTTCCGCAAAGCCGGCATCATACGCTGCTACTCTCGCGAAGAACTCGCCACCGTTGGTTGCATCTTCACCCTGCCCGAACTCAAAGGGCGCAACTTCGCCATCGTCACCCACGCCGGAGGCCCGGGAGTGATGCTTACCGACGCCCTTTCCAAAGGCGGCCTGAACGTTCCCGAACCCGAACCCGCCATCGCCGCCGAACTCAAAGCGAAACTCCTCCCCGGAGCATCCGTAAACAACCCGATAGACATTCTGGCCACAGGAAGCCCCGAACACCTCGGCACAGTGATCGACTACTGCGAAAACAAATTCGCCAACATCGACGCCATCCTGGCCATCTTCGGCACCCCGGGGCTGGTCACCATGTTCGACATGTACGAAGTACTCCACCGCAAGATGCTCGACGGCAAAAAACCCATCTTCCCCGTCCTCCCCTCCATCAGCACCGCAGGCAAAGAAGTAGCCGGATTCCTCAAAAAAGGACACGTCAACTTCGCCGACGAAGTAACGCTCGGAACAGCTCTCTCCCGCATCATGAACGCCCCGCGCCCGGCAACCCATGAAATCGAACTGTTTGGCGTAGACATCCCCCGCATCCGCCGGATCATCGATTCCATCCCCGAAGACGGCTACATCGCCCCCAACCACGTACAAGACCTCCTCCGCTCGGCAGGCATCCCCATCGTCGACGAGTACGTTTCCGGTACCAAGAACGAAATACTCGCCTTTGCCCAGCGCATCGGATACCCCGTCGTCGTCAAAGCCGTTGGCCCCGTTCACAAATCAGACGTTGACGGCGTCACCCTCAACATCACCGGCAAGCAACACCTCGCGCTGGAGTTCGACCGCATGATGCAAATACCCGGAACCAGCGCCGTCATGGTGCAGCCCATGCTAAAAGGAACCGAACTCTTCGTCGGCGCAAAATACGAAGAAACCTTCGGCCACGTAGTCCTTTGCGGCCTTGGCGGCATCTTCGTCGAAGTCCTCAAAGACATCTCCTCCGGCCTGGCGCCCCTCTCTTACGAAGAAGCCCGCTCCATGATCCGCTCCCTTCGCGCATACCGGATCATCCAAGGCACGCGCGGCCGCAAAGGAGTCAACGAAAACAAGTTCGCCGAAATCATCGTGCGCCTCTCCACCCTCCTGCGCTTCGCCACAGAAATCAAAGAAATGGACATCAACCCCCTGCTGGCCACAGAAAAAGAAGTCATCGCCGTAGATGCCCGCATACGAATAGAGAAAGAATTGACAATTGACAATTAATCATTTACTATTGCCTTATGAAAAAGTGGAAACACCTGCTTTATGCCGCTATGATTATTCTGGCAGCTTCGTGCAACGAGACCCGGTCTGAAAAAATAAACCGCTCCGCCTTAGTCGGCAGAAACAATCCGGAAGTGACGGCGTTCGAGCCGCTCTCGTCCCTGTCGGTAGGGAACGGGAACTTCGCCTTCACCGTGGATGCCACGGGCCTGCAAAGCTACCCCGGAATATATGCCGGCGGCATCCCGCTGGGCACACAGTCCAATTGGGGCTGGCACAGCTTCCCCAACAAAGAGGAGTACAAGCTCCAAGAAACGCTGGGAAAGTATAATTTCAGGGGTTGGGACGAGCCTTACGCCGTTCAGTTCGACCGGCCGGGCCGGCAACGGGATGCGGCCAACTACTTACGTGCCAACCCCCACCGGCTGCACCTGGGATACGTTGGCTTCGACCTAAGCGACGGGCAGGGCAAGCCACTGCCGGCCGACCGGATAACCCAAGTCCGCCAAAAGCTGAACCTTTGGGAAGGGGTGATCGATAGCCGGTTCAATATCGGCGCAGACCCGGTGTGCGTGCAAACCGCCGTTCATCCCACGAAAGATCAGCTGGCGGTGCGGATACAATCCGGGCTGATCGGTCACGAAAGCATGAGGCTCAGTCTGAAATTCCCCTATCCCACGGGAAACCATACGGACGACGCCACCGACCGGAGCTCCGGCGAGAAGCACAAGACCGATGTCGCATACCGGGACTCCTTTACGCTGGTACTGAAACGCACGCTGGACCAAACGGTCTATTACGTGGCGTTTCAAAGCCCCGAACCGTTCGCCTTCAGCGAATGTGCGCCGCATGACTTCCTTATTTATCCAAGAACAAGCAAGTCGTTTGAATTTACCTGCACGTTCTCGGAAAACCATCCCTCCCAAACGGCATCTGTGGATGAGGCCTTTGCCGCCGCTTCCGCATACCGGCAGGAGTTCTGGCAGCAGGGCGGCGCCATTGATTTCTCCAAATGTACCGATAAACGCGCCCGCGAACTGGAGCGCCGGGTCATCCTGTCGCAATACCTGACGGCCATCCAGTGCTCCGGCGTATATCCTCCGCAGGAAACGGGGCTGACCTACAACAGCTGGTACGGCAAATTCCATCTGGAGATGCACTGGTGGCACGCCGCGCACTTTGCGCTGTGGGATCGCGGCCACCTGCTCGAGCGCAGCTTGGAGTGGTACGACCGGGCTTATCCGGTAGCCAAGGACATTGCCGGCCGCCAGGGATTTGCAGGCGTACGCTGGATGAAGATGACCGACCCGTCAGGCGGCGAGGCACCCTCCAAGGTAGGCTCGTTCCTGATCTGGCAACAACCTCATCCGATCTACCTGGCCGAACTGCTCTACCGCAACCGGCCGGACCACAAGATCATACGCAAATACGGGCATCTGGTAGAACAAACAGCCGAATTCATGGCTTCATTCGCTACCCGCGACGAGCAAGCCGGCCGCTACGTGCTCAAAGGCATCATCCCTGCGCAAGAAACCCTGCGGGCCTCCGAAACCATCAATCCCCCCTTCGAACTTGCCTATTGGCACTACGCCCTGTCCATCGCCCAGCAATGGAGGGAACGCGCCGGCAAGGAACGCAATCCCCAATGGGACGAACTGATCGACAAGCTATCGCCGCTGGCCGATCGGGACGGACTCTATTTAGCTTCGGAAGACGCGATAGATACGTACACCAATCCCAGATTCACTTCCGACCACCCCGCCGTACTTGGCGCGCTGGGCATCCTGCCGGCAAGCAAGCTCGTCAATCCCGATACGATGAAAACCACCTTGGATTGGATCTGGAACCACTGGAATTGGAACGAAACATGGGGGTGGGATTATCCGATGACGGCGATGTGCGCCGCCCGGCTTGGCGATCCGCAAAAAGCCATAGACGCCTTGCTGAAAGATGAGCGCACAAATACCTACTTGATCAACGGCCACAACTACCAGGACGATCGCCTGCGCGCATATCTCCCGGGAAACGGCGGCCTGCTGACCGCCATTGCCATGATGTGCGCCGGTTGGGACGGCAACAGCATCCCCAACCCCGGCTTCCCCAAAGACGGCCAATGGGATGTGGTTTGGGAAGGGCTAAAGCCTATGCCGTGACGGAGAGGAAAAAAAAGAGCTTCCAATTCGTGGAAGCTCTTTAACTACTGTGTGAAATGCTACTGTTATCAAGTATAAGGCCGGTAGGAATTCCCCGTATGCCTCCTGTCATTTACGAAATCCGGATTTAATGTTCATTCGTACCCTCTTCAGGCCTTTCTTTAAGTTCTAAAACCAACTGGCTTCGTATGCCATCGAGCAGATCGAGAACCTCTTTAGATCTTTCTTCAGGATCTAAAACCCTTTCATATCGTTCTACCGTCTCTTTAAAACCCATGCAAAAAACACGGGCAAATTCTTTACTTTCGGCAGAGGATAGACTGTCAAGGAATATCTGAAACAATCTTTCGTGCTCGGCTTTTTCTTCCGGCGTTTTAGCAGCTCTAAAACTGTCTTTCCAACGATTGAGTTCTTCTTGCATATTCATAACTTGTTTTTTATATCATTCAGGGCAAATTTAAATAATTCCGGTTTCTTTCCCTACCTATTCCATGTGTTTTTCCCGCCGCATCCACAAGATAGAGCCGGCGAGGGCCACCACAGATGCCGCCAGCAAACAGTAGTAAACGTCGCCGGTAAATATATCCCGCATGTATTCCGCCTGCGGGTAGGTCAGGCTCAGATAGACGGAAAGGCTGTTGTTGATCACATGGATCAGGATACAGGGAATGAGGCTCGCCGTCCGGTAATAGATCCATCCCAGGAGCAAGCCAATGAGCGCGGCGGTTATGACTTGTGCCGGATTGATATGGAATATTCCAAAAGCAAGGGCCGACAGGACGATGGCCTTCGTCGGGCTGTATCGCCTCAACAGCACAGGCGTTATCGCCCCGCGGAAGATCAGCTCCTCAATCACCGGGCCAAACAGGGCGATAGAGGCGATGCCCAGCCAGCTGGATTGCAGGGCGTCGAGGGTGCCCTCCATCAGGTTAGGCAGTTCCGGCATCAGGCTCTGCATGTACTCAATTATCAGTACGGCGCTCAAGCAAGCCAGCATGGCAAACCCCAGGTAAACCGGCGAAACAGGCGACCAGGTCTGTTTGTCCGTCCTGATATATCCCGCTTTCCACAGATAAATCCCCATCAGGATAAAGCTCAGGATCAGCGCGGGGGCAACCATGTCTATACTCCCGGGAGGGTTGCCTTGGACCCGGTTATAAACAAACGTGAGAGTCAGTACGACGATAGCCGAAAAGAGTTGGAGGCCAAAGTAGATCAGTATAAGTTTTACAGCAGTTTTCATAAAGTATAGGATTTTAAAGTGATAATAAGAGCTTGCTTGCCGCGAGGGCGTCTTCGGCCAGTTGTTCGGCCAGCTGTGCTTTGTCGGCGAATTTCTTTTCGGAACGGATCCGTCCGGCAAAGGCGATACGGATAGGGCAACCGTATATGTCGGCCCGGAACCGGAGGATGTGCACCTCCAAGCTGCGGTCGCATCCGTTGTGCAGCGTAGGGCGGCGGCCGATGTTCATCATCCCGGCGTAAACCGCGCCGCCAACCGTCACCCTGACGGCGTAAACACCATCGGCGGGGATCAGCTTGTCCGGATCGTCCGGCTGCAAGTTAGCCGTAGGGAAGCCGATCGTCCGTCCCACTCGATAGCCGCCCGTCACCGTTCCCTCCAGCGCATATTCGTATCCCAGATACCGCGCGGCCAGCGCTACATCGCCGGCGTGCAGCAAACGGCGGATCCCAGAAGAGCTAACCGTCACCCCGTTCGTCACAAGCGCCTGTGCGCGGATCACCTCGATGCCCAGCTCCCGTCCGTACAGCAGATAGTCGTCGAATCCTTCGCTGCGGTTGCGTCCGAACCGGTGGTCGTGCCCGACAACCAGCCCGCGTATGGCATAGCGCTCCTTGAGGACGGAACGCATAAAGTCGTAAGCCGTGAGGCGCGACATATCGGGGGTGAACTCCAGCAGCAAGCAGCAGCCGGCGCCAGCTGCTTCGAGCAACCGGATCTTCTCGTCGCACGAAGTCAGTAGCTCCGGCGTATATCCGGCGTTTATTACCTTGCGGGGATGCGTGGGAAACGTCACCAGCGCCGGAGCATATCCCCTTGCCGCAGCCTCCCGCCCGACCTGCTCGATCAGGTACCGGTGCCCCAGATGCACGCCGTCGAAAAAGCCGATGGCGGCCATACGCGGCCTTGGTGCGTTCATGCCATTATCCGGAATCATACGTTATAAGTTTTTAAATTCGGCGATAAAAATACAATATTAAACGTATACCATATGATCATTTCATATATCAATATGACTTTGTTGCAACGATAAAAAAAGGGTTTATCAACATCTTCGCCACGTATGTACAGTATTCCCATCGCTGTGGACAGCGCTTTCGAGTAGTAGAAAGCTCCGTTTTCACGAAAAATATTTATTTCGAGTAGTAGAAAGCATCATTTTCACGAAAAATATCATTTTCGAGTAGTAGAAAGCGTCATTTTTACAAAGAATGGCATTTTCGAGTAGTAGAAAGCCCCGTTTTCACGAAAAATAACGTTTCATCGAATATCGTTTAGTTAAGCTATAACTTCTTCCTATATATAATAACCTTTTTGTTTTATGATTTCCGGGAAGCCCAAACGTTCTTTCAAAAGACGCGCAGAGGGCTTTGTTTCTGTAAAGCGAACGATAAAAGAAAACGGTACGCCTGTCGTTGTTTCAAGAATATTGCGTATGTTTGACCGAATTATTTCTATTAAGTATCAAAAAGCGCATTGTTTATGAGAAAGAGTATGTTGTTCATCATGTTGTCGGCTACAATTTTCCTTGGCGGCCGGATCAACGCACAATTGGAAAATATTCTGCCTGCCGGTACGGTCAATCCGGATATGGTGCGGCAGGATACGTTTGCCGTATCAACCGATTCGGCAAAGATAGTCCGGATGCAACGTGCTTTGGAAGAGGCCCGCATCAATGAGATGAATCTTCGCATGGAGATGGAGATGCTGCGAACGGCGGCGCTTGTTACCGATTCCTTGAAAAAGGCGCAGGGCAAACAGCGCATCGACTCGTTGCGGAGGGTGACTGTGGCCACTCCCGTGGTGGTGGAAGGCGACACGCTGTACTCTATTTATGCCAGGCGCGGCGGCGTTTCGCCCAAGGTAAGGGCCGGCAGCGTGGCGGGCATGATACTTTCGCTGGGCAAACAATTTGCATTAGACCCCGATTCGGTGTATATCGAAAGTACCGATATTACCACCGAGCTTATGTATAAGGATAAAGTTATTGCTTCGTTTACGGATCTCGACGGGCTTTGGGAGAACACGACGCGCGATCAGCTGGCGGCCGATAAGCGCCTGGTTGTTGTGAACAAGCTCTATGAGCTGCAAAAGGAGTACGGGCTGGCGCAGCTGCTCAAGAGGGTACTCCTTTTTATCCTTGTCATCGCCTTGCAAGGGGTGTTGATCTGGGGCACATCGTGGCTATACAGGCGGGGGAAGAAGCGCATCATGCAGCTGAAAGATTCCAGGCTGAAGGCCATTTCTATCCGCGACTACGAATTGTTCGACACGCAAAAGCAGGTGCACATCCTGATCTTCTTTGCTAATCTGGCCCGGTACGTGCTTGTTTTTATCCAGCTTATCTTCTCGGTTCCGGCGCTGTTTTCCTTGTTTCCGCAAACAGAAGACCTGGCCT
>JAITSN010000007.1 GCA_031287715.1 Mediterranea sp. (in: CFB group bacteria) | reverse complement strand
GCAAATGGCAAAAGGGAAGATCAGAGAATCGTTGGCCAAACGGGATTCAAAAGGCCGGTTTTTAAAAGCGGATCATCCAGCCGGAATCCAGCCTATTAATAACTACTATTACTAATCAAGAAGATGAAAAAGAAAAGAAGAACGAACGAACGTCCGCTTTAGCCTTGTTTTATGGCATCGTTGTGGGAATCTTTATCAGAAAAGACTTCAAAAATGCGTTAAGCTCCTTTGATGGGCTAATGAACAAGACCTGCAAAATCATAAAACAAAAAAGGCTTATTGCTTGAATAAGAAAAAGTTATAGCTTAACTAAACGACATTGAATGGTAAATGGTAAATGGCATGAAATGGTAAATTGTAAATGGTAAATTGTAAATGATAACATTGTTTGGTTATTTTTGTGGCATTGTAAACCAGATGAAGAAAGTTATGACACAAGGTTCCCGACAGATCCAATCGCAGGTTCAACAACAGCTGCAAACATTGTCACCCCAGCAAATACTTGTTGTGAAACTGCTGGAATTGCCCGCCTTAGAGCTGGAAGACCGCATCCATGCCGAACTTCTTGAGAATCCTGCGCTGGAGGAAGGACAGGAAGACGGCGCGGCCGATGAACTCCCCGAAACTCCCGGCGGCGACGATAGCAGCGACCCTGCCGAATACGATGCAAACGATGACTACCGGACCGAAGACGATATACCGGATTATAAGCTGCAAGATAATAACCGGTCGCGTAAAGCTGCCGTAGATGAGATCCCTTTTTCCGAAGCCGCTTCTTTTTATGAACTGCTGAAAAGCCAGTTGAATGAATTAAACCTCAGCGAAAGCCGGCGCGAGGTGACGGACTATCTTATCTGTTCGCTGGATGACGACGGACTGCTGCGCAAACCGCTTGGTGATATAAGCGACGAGCTGGCCATCTACGCGGGAATCGAAGTCGATGAAGAAGAATTGGAAGAGGCGCTGAAGATCATCCGGGATTTTGATCCTCCCGGGCTTGGGGCGCGCAATTTGCAGGAATGTCTGCTCAATCAGATCCTCCGCAAGGAAGATACGCCCTTGCGCAAGATCGAAATAGATATAATGGAACAATGCTACGAGGAGTTTACCCGTAAGCATTGGGATAAGATAAAAATGAAGCTCGGATTGACAACAGAAGAGTTCGAGGCGGCGCTTGCCGACATTACCAAGCTAAACCCCCGCCCGGGGAGTTCGATGGGCGAGTCCATCGGGCGGAATATGCAGCAGATCGTGCCGGATTTCATTGTCGAAACGATGGATGACGATACGATTGTGATCAGCCTCAACAACCGGAATGTTCCCGAGCTGCGCATGAGCCGCGGCTTTGCCGATATGCTCAAAGAGCAAAGCGCCAATAAAGCCGGCCAATCGAAAGAAACACGGAATGCCGTACTGTTCCTGAAACAAAAAATAGAGGCGGCGCAGAATTTCATCAACGCGGTTAGGCGTCGCCAACATGTATTGATGACAACCATGCAGGCTATCGTGGATTTGCAGCGCCCGTTCTTTCTGGAGGGCGATGAGATACTTCTCCGGCCGATGATCCTCAAAGATGTGGCGGAACGTACCGGCCTGGACATTTCTACCATTTCGCGCGTAAGCAACAGCAAGTATGCGCAGACAAATTACGGCATATATGCGTTGAAGTATTTCTTCAGCGATGCCATTGTTACCGATGACGGCGAAGAGCTGTCCGTCCGTGAAATTAAGAGCGTTCTTCGGGATTTCGTCGGCAACGAGGATAAAAAATGCCCGCTGACCGACGAGGAACTTGCCGATATGCTGAAGGAAAAGGGCTTCCCCGTTGCCCGTAGAACCGTTGCCAAATATCGCCGGCAATTAAATATCCCCGTTGCCAGATTACGGAAGTAAGTATGGAACACCCGATAAAAACAGACAGGACACTGCTTGGAGCAGCATGGTTGGTGTCCATGGCCTTTACTCCCTTTATCATCCCTACGGTGGCTTTTTGGGCGCTGTTTATGTTTTTGGGTTACCTGATCCCTATAGAATATGAATTGATCGTCGTGGGCATCGTGTTCTGCTTTACCTTTGCAATTCCTGTGCTTATCATTTATCTGTTCCGCAGGATTCATAGCTTGGTTTCGTATGATCCGGGCGATCGCAAAAAACATTTTATGCCCTGCCTGTTGAACATCGCCTCGTATGCCTCCTGCTTGCTGATGATGCATCTGCTGGACATTCCCGGGTATATGATCGGCATCATCCTTGTTTCTTTGCTGCTGATGATCGTCTTCCTGTTCATCAAGCTGAAGTGGAACCTCAGCGAACATATGGGAGGGGCCGGTGAGGTCATCGGCGCTTTGGTTTCGTTTAGATACTTTTTCGGCTACAATCCTGTTCTGTGGTTGTGCTTCTTTATCTTGCTTGCCGGAGTGCTGGGTTCCGCCCGGATCATTCTTGGGCACCACAAATTGAGCGAGGTTCTGTTCGGGTTTGCCGTCGGATTGATCTGTTCATTGCTGGTTCTGCATCCCATGGGCGATCTCTTTTTCTACTTTATATGAAATTCCTAAATATTAAACTCTAAATTTTATTGTTATGAACATTCCACAAGAATTAAAGTACACCAATGAACACGAATGGATCCGCCTCGAAGGTGATGTTGCCTACGTGGGTATAACAGATTACGCTCAGGAACAATTGGGCGATATTGTATTTGTTGATATCCCAAGCGTTGGCGAAACACTGGAAGCCGGTGAAATTTTCGGTACGATTGAAGTCGTAAAGACTGTTTCCGATTTGTTTATCCCCGTAGCCGGTGAGGTTATCGAGCAAAATGAAGCGTTGGAGGAAAATCCGGAGCTGGTCAATACAGATCCGTATGGACAAGGATGGTTGATAAAGATCATCCCTTCTTCGGTTGAAGATCTGGACGACCTGCTTGACGCCGACAGCTACAAGGCAGTGATAAATGCGTAATACACCTCCGCAGGGGCGGCGCGAGCCGCCCCTGCAATAAACATGAGAACAATGGATCCGATCGTAAGTATTATTATGGGCAGCACATCCGACCTTCCGGTTATGGAAAAGGCGGCCCTGTTGCTCAATGAATTGCAAGTGCCTTTCGAGATGAACGCCCTTTCGGCCCACCGCACACCCGAAGCGGTGGAAGCATTTGCCCAAAAGGCTCATTTGCGCGGTATAAAGGTGATCATTGCCGCCGCAGGTATGGCCGCTCATCTTCCGGGCGTCATTGCGGCTTTCACCCCGCTTCCGGTGATTGGCGTGCCCATCCGGTCGTCGCTCGACGGAATGGATGCGCTGTTGGCCATCGTGCAGATGCCTCCGGGTATTCCTGTGGCTACGGTGGGCATCAACGGCGCTTTGAACGCGGCTATCCTCGCCGTCCGGATGCTTTCTTTGGAAGATAAAGAGCTTGAAGTCCGGTTCATGGCCTACAAGGAAGGATTGAAAAAGAAAATCGTTGAAGCAAACGAAGAACTCAAAGCGCTGAAGTACCCGTATAAAACAAACTGATGGACTTGTTTAACTATTCCCGCCGGAAAACATCAGAGGTGAACATCGGCGCCGTTCCTTTGGGAGGCAATCATCCCGTCCGTATACAGTCGATGACCAATACCTCTACGCAAGATACGGAAGCATGTGTGGCACAGGCAAAGCGCATTGCGGATGCCGGCGGCGAATATGTCCGCCTCACCACCCAGGGCATTAAAGAAGCGGAGAACCTGATGCACATCAACATCGGCTTGCGGGCAGACGGCTATATGGTTCCCCTCATCGCCGATGTGCATTTCAATCCTAAAGTAGCGGACGCCGCCGCCCGTTATGCTGAAAAAGTGCGGATCAATCCGGGCAATTACGCCGATGCCCCGCGTACGTTCAGGAAGATGGACTATACCGACGGGGAATATGCCCTTGAGCTGCAAAAGATACGCGACCGCTTCGTGCCCTTCCTATATATATGTAGGGAGAACCACACGGCCATCCGCATAGGCGTAAACCACGGGTCGTTGTCCGACCGTATCCTGTCGCGCTATGGCGATACTCCCCAAGGTATGGTGGAATCTTGCATGGAGTTCCTCCGTATCTGTGTGGAAGAATGTTTCACCGATGTGGTGATTTCTATTAAGGCGTCCAACGCCGTGGTGATGGTACGAACCGTGCGCCTGCTTGTCGCTGTGATGGAGAAGGAGAACATGGCTTTTCCGCTGCATCTGGGTGTGACGGAAGCCGGCGACGGTGAAGACGGACGGATTAAATCCGCGCTGGGTACCGGAGCGTTATTGGCCGACGGATTGGGAGATACCGTCCGCGTTTCCCTGAGCGAAGATCCCGAAGCTGAAATACCCGTAGCCCGCAAGTTAGTTGAATATATTACGCAGCGTAACGGCCATCCGTATATTCCGGGCATAGCCGCTGACGGATTTGATTATCTGTCTCCCGTGCGCCGCGCAACAACTGCCGTGCGTAATATCGGAGGCGAAAATCTGCCGGTGGTTATCGCCGAACGGCTGGCCGGTTCCACGGAGGCAGACCTCCGGTTTGCGCCTGATTATATATATGCCGGTCGCGCATTGCCCGCTGCTCCGATAGAAAATGCCGGATATATTCTTGACGCAGACGTATGGGCGGGGGAAGAGAATACCTGGCCGGCGTTTACCTGTACGCAGTTCCAAGAAATGGAACACAGCCCAAGCGAACTGAAATTCCTCTTCATGCCCTATCTGATGCTGACCGATGATTGCGCCGCTTTCCTGAGGAGGCATCCCGAAGTCGTTCTTATTTCCCAGAGCAGCCACGACAACCGTTTGGGTGAACACCGGGCGCTCGTACATTTATTGATGACCGAAGACCTTCGGAATCCGGTTGTTTTCTTCCAACATTATACCGAAGATCAGATTGAAGACCTCCAGATAAAGTCGGCGGCAGATATGGGAGCGCTGATCTTTGATGGCTTTTGTGATGGAATATTCCTGCTTAATCAGGGCCGTCTGCCCCATGCCGCTGTCGATACGATAGCTTTCGGCATCCTGCAGGCCGGGCGCCTGCGTACAAGTAAGACCGAATACATTTCCTGCCCCGGTTGCGGACGTACGCTGTTTGACTTGCAAAAAACCATTGCGCGTGTGAAAGCCGCCACGTCTCACCTGAAAGGATTAAAGATCGGAATCATGGGTTGCATCGTGAATGGCCCCGGAGAAATGGCCGACGCCGACTATGGCTATGTCGGCGCCGGACGCGGTAAGGTCAGTCTGTACAGGCGGAAAGAATGTATCGAAAAGAATATCCCCGAAGAAGAAGCCGTAGACAAGCTCATCGAGCTTATCAAGGCCAACGGCGGCTAAGCGGAAGTCCTGCCGCTCGCCGTCGATAGTATGCTTTTATATTCTTCCGGATTGCCGAGCACTTTCAACGCTTCTCTCAAGTCATCGTCATCTTTCAGTTGTTCGATGATGCTTCCCCTCTGGTAGTAGTAGCGTTTGACGATTTCGTAAGCAATCATTCTCTTTATGTCTTTGGCGAAATAGTCCAAGTCGCGCTCCAAGTTATGGGCCAGCTTCTTTTCCAGCGCTTTGAATTCTTCGGCGGCGGCTTCCATGTAGCCTTCAAACTCGGCGGTTTCTTTCAGGTTCTTCAAGACCTTTTCACTCTGCCGGTCATAGCTGAAACCGGCTTCCTTCACCGTCTCTTTGAAATCGTTGTAGTTGGCATCTGTCAGTGTGAACTGTTCTGCGGGGGCGATCGCCGGATGTTTCAGGCAGAATTGGGTGGCGTAGTTGAAGATCAAGTTGTCGTTCACCAAATAATAAAGGATATTGGGCAACCTCTCCTGTTTGACGATCCGGTCGGGCGATATGCCGCCGCCGTCGCGCACTTCGCGTCCGGCTACGGTATGGAATACGGTGGTCAGGCTGTCCGGTATGCGTCCTGCATTTCCATCTTCGTTGCGGTCGTTGTAGTTGATGGCCTGTATGCAGCGTCCGCTTGGGATGTAGTATTTGGCTGTTGTGATCTTCAACGTTCCGCCATACGG
The DNA here is from genome assembly GCA_031287715.1 of Mediterranea sp. (in: CFB group bacteria). Taxonomy (GTDB): domain Bacteria; phylum Bacteroidota; class Bacteroidia; order Bacteroidales; family Bacteroidaceae; genus Bacteroides. The sequence goes on along the minus strand of JAITSN010000007.1, from coordinate 5,998 downwards.
CAATGAGGCGGGGGTTTGTACCAATCCTTTTCCAAAGGTCCGGATGCCGACGATCACGGCGCGGTCAAGGTCTTGCAGCGCTCCGGCAAGGATTTCCGACGATGAGGCTGTTTCGCCGTTAACAAGTATGGCGATGGGTATTTCCGTATCAATCGGTTCGCGTTGGGTTTTGTAGGTATTGCCGGTTTGTTTTTGCTTTCCCTGGGTGGTTACGATCACCTTTCCGCGGGGAACAAAGCAGTTGGCGATCTCTACGGCTTCTTCCAGCAGTCCGCCTCCGTTATTCCGCAGGTCGATAACTAATGAAGCGATCCCTTTGTTCTTTTTCAGGTCAAGGAATGCTTGCTTGAATGCTTTGGCCGGCTTACCGGAGAAGCTGTTCAGGTTGATGTAGCCGGTATTGTTTCCGACAACGCCGTAATACGGCACGGTAGGGAGTTCAATGGATTTGCGGATGATGTCGAACGTTAGCGGCTCCTTTGTCCCCAGGCGTTCCACGGTCAGCTTAAAGGCCGTGTTTACCTGTCCGCGCAGCATTTCGCTCACCTGGCTGTTGTTTTTCCCTTTCAGGTCCCGGCCGTCTATTTCGAGCAGGATGTCGCCCGCTTTCAGTCCGGCCCGTTGTGCCGGCATACCTTCGTACGGTTCGGCTATAACCGAGCGTTGCCTTTTCACATCGTAGGTGATCAATGATCCGATGCCTCCGTAGCTGCCTTTGATCATCTGTTCCAGTTCGCTCCGGTCTTCTTCCGGATAGTAAACCGTATAGGGATCGAGCGAGCCGAGCATGGCATCAATGCCCCTGCGTATGGTTTTGTCGGGGTTGATGGTGTCTACATAGAGCATATCCAACTCCTTGATAATGGAGGTGAATACATCAATGTTCCTGGCCAGCTGGAAGTTTCTTTCGTCTCCTTTGAAGCTGAAGAAAACAAAAGCCGCCACTACGGCGGCAACGATGATGAAGCCTGTCTGTTTGTTCGGATATCTTTTCATATTTCTGCGTTATTGTTACTGTAAAATAGTCATTCTGCGCTTATTATGGTTGACTTTATCCCGTCCCATTTCTCTGCCGGAATGTTCGTCCCGATGTATTGGATGACGTTTCCTGCAAGGATGGCTCCCGTTTTGGCGCATTTCTCCAGCGGGTATCCTTCGGTAAGTCCGTAAAGGAAGCCTGCGGCAAAATAGTCTCCGGCGCCGGTGGTGTCTACCACTTTATTTACAGGGATGGCGCCGACGCTGATGATCTCTTCCGTTCCCTTGCGGACATAAGAGCCTTTCGGGCCGGCCTTTACAATGGCGATGCCGCACATGCCGGCCAGGACATCCAGCGCTTGCCTGCTGTCCTTTTCGGCGGTGAAGATCCGCGCTTCTTCTTCGTTGGCAAAGAGAATATCTACATATTTGTTGATCAGCAGTCTGAAGAAATCCAGGTTATCCGCCACAATATTGTAGCTTGCCATGTCGAGACATATTTTCAGTCCGGCTTCCTTCGCCAGTTCAATGGCGCGCAGGATCATATCGTGGTCTTGCACCAAGTAGCCTTCTATATATAAATAGGTATAGCCTTTGAAAAGGTCGGGCCGGAGGTCTTCGGCTTTCAGCGTGGCGGCCGCTCCCAGATATGTGCCGAACGTGCGTTCCCCGTCGGGCGAGATGAATGTCGAGGCGACTCCAGACGGCAGTTGGTGGCTGATTTGGATTTTATTTTCTATGTTATGTTTTTCTAAGTTCTCGCGGTAGAACTTGCCGTAGCTGTCTGTTCCGATTTTCCCGATGAATCCGGTAGAGACGCCCATGCAGGCCAGCCCAAGGATGGTGTTTCCTGCCGATCCTCCCGTAGCCATGTAAGTGTTCATTCGACTAAAGTGCTTGTTGATGGTCTCCAGTTTTGCTTCATCGATGAGTTGCATACTTCCCTTGGGCAATTCCATTTCCCGAAGCAGGGCGTCGTCCGGCAATGTTACAAGTACGTCTACAAGGGCGTTTCCTATTCCTATTATTTTGTCCATTCCATATATTTTTTCTTGCAAATATATTGGATAATTCAAAACATCCTGTTATTTTCGCCTCGCATTTGAGAAAACATTCTTCCTTAGCTCAGTCGGTTAGAGCATCTGACTGTTAATCAGAGGGTCCTTGGTTCAAGTCCAAGAGGGAGAGCAGATCTAACAAATAAAAAGATAAGGCCGGTTCGTTAGAACCGGCCTTATCTTTTTTCCGGTGGGATGCCTGCCGCACAATTCCCTTTTCAATTATTCTACTGTTTTTGGGCGCCCGTGTCGGCGTGGGCCTGCTTTAACGCAGCTGCGCCAAATTCGCCCGAAATGGCATTTTCGACCAGGACAAAAATGCTTCCGTAGCCTCCGGCGGCGTTTTTAACGGAAATAAAAATGCCTTAGAGACTTAAAGACTTATGGACTATTGATTAACCCGCAGGCTAATCGACAATTGTCAATCGCTTTGTTATCTTTGCAACATATAACCCAAGAATTGATTCCTTATGAACGATCTTAAACTTATGAACCGCGCGGCCGACAACATCAGGATACTCGCCGCATCAATGGTCGAAAAGGCAAATTCCGGCCATCCGGGCGGCGCCATGGGAGGAGCCGACTTCGTAAACGTACTCTTCGCCGAGCACTTAGTGTACGACCCCGAAAACCCCGCGTGGGAAGGGCGCGACCGCTTCTTCCTCGACCCGGGGCATATGTCGCCCATGCTCTACTCAGTTCTTGCGCTGGCCGGCAAATTCACGACAGACGAGCTGGCAGCGTTCCGCCAATGGGAAAGCCCAACGCCCGGACACCCCGAAGTAAACATCGCTCGCGGTATCGAAAATACCTCCGGCCCGCTGGGACAAGGACATACATATGCCGTGGGAGCCGCGATAGCTGCGAAGTTCCTCAAAGCCCGCTTCGGTCAATGTATGAACCAAACCATCTACGCCTACATCTCCGACGGCGGCATCCAGGAAGAAATATCACAAGGCGCAGGACGCATCGCAGGAAATCTGGGGCTGGATAATTTAGTCATGTTCTACGACTCGAACGATATCCAACTCTCCACCTCGACCGACGAAGTAACCAGCGAAAACGTAGAAATGAAATACCGCTCGTGGGGATGGCACGTGATCAACATCGACGGCAACGACGTGCAATCCATCCGCGACGCACTGAACGAAGCCCGCAAAGAAACAGAACGCCCCACGCTGATCATCGGCAAAACCGTTATGGGTAAAGGCGCCCTCAAAGCCGACGGCTCAAGCTACGAAAGAAACTGTGCCACTCACGGAGCGCCGCTGGGAGGCGATGCCTACAAGAACACCATCAAAAGCCTGGGGGGCGACGCCGAGAACCCGTTCGTCATCTTCCCCGAAGTAGCGGAAATGTATGCAGCGCGCGCCGCCGAACTGAAACAAATCGCAGCCGACAGGCGCAGCGACAAGGAAGCCTGGGCCAAAGCCAATCCCGCGCTTGCCGCCAAAATAGAAACATTCTTCGCAGGCAAACCACCCAAAGTAGATTGGGAAGCCATCGAACAAAAACCGGGCGCAGCCACCCGCAACGCCTCGGCAACAGTCCTGGCGACGCTGGCCACACAAGTAGAAAACATGATCGTCGCCTCAGCCGATCTCTCCAACTCCGACAAGACCGACGGCTTCCTGAAAAAAACACATGCCTTCAAGAAAGGTGATTTCAGCGGCGCATTTTTCCAAGCCGGCGTCTCCGAGCTGACGATGGCCTGCGTGTGCATCGGCATGTCGCTCCACGGCGGCGTGATCGCAGCCTGCGGCACGTTCTTCGTATTCTCCGACTACATGAAACCGGCCGTACGCATGGCAGCCATCATGGAACAACCGGTGAAATTTATCTGGACGCACGACGCATTCCGCGTAGGCGAAGACGGTCCAACACATGAGCCGGTAGAACAGGAAGCCCAGATCCGCCTGATGGAAAAACTGAAAAACCACAAAGGACGCAACTCCATGCTGGTACTCCGCCCCGCCGATGCCGACGAGACCACAGCAGTCTGGAAACTCGCCATGGAGAACACCACTACGCCCACCGGCCTGATCTTCTCCCGCCAAGACATCGCCAAACTCCCCGAAGGAACGGACTACGGGCAAGCCGCCAAAGGCGCCTACATCGTAGCCGGAGCCGACGCCAATCCGGACGTCATCCTGATCGCCTCAGGATCCGAAGTATCCACGCTCGTAGCCGGCGCCGAACTGCTACGTAAAGACGGCATCAAGACCCGCATCGTTTCCGTACCGTCGGAAGGCTTGTTCCGGAGCCAGCCGGCAGCATACCAGGAATCAATCCTCCTCAGAGGAGCGAAAATATTCGGCCTGACCGCCGGACTGCCCGTCAACCTCGAAGGATTGGCCGGCGCCAACGGAAAAGTATTCGGCTTGGAATCATTCGGCTTCTCCGCCCCCTACAAAGTGCTGGACGAAAAGCTGGGTTTCACCGCCCACAACGTCTACAACCAAGTAAAAGCCATGTTTTAAAACAACCGGTAAAGACGAGAGGCGCCTCAAAAGGGCGCCTTTTTTGTTAGGCGGGGCCGGTAAGATCCCTCAAAAGAACTTATATCTATTTTTGCGGGATAAACGCAAGCGGGCAGCTTATGTTAAGAGGAAGGTTGCAATATATGTGCTGAATGTCGTAATGAGTATCAGATAAAAGGTAATACCGATTGTCAATAATCGTACCCGATGAAGAGAATATGCCGCTATTGCAAAGGAATCATTTCCGGTCGATATTTTTTTTATAATAAACAGGTAAAAACCGTATACCAAATAACCGATTAGCAGCCCGGAAACCATTCCTCCCAATATATCCGAAATAAAATGCACCCCCAAATATATCCGGGAATAAGCTACGATGGCGGCCCATGAAAATACCACGAAAGAATAGCACCTGTTCTTAAACAATAAAGCCGAAAAGACAGCAAAGCCAAAACTATTGGTTGCATGCCCCGATATGAAACCATATCTCCCACCCGTATAGTCAAACAATATTTTCACATGCTCCATTATTCCGGGATAATGAGTAGGGCGCGGCCTTGCAACAAGCGGTTTAATAAGGTGGCTCGAAAACTGGTCGCAAACAAAAAACAACAGAACCAGCAACATGAATATCGGTAAGTATTGGCGCCACGATCTTTTATAAGCAATATTCAATAGAATAAATGCCGCCAGGGGTATCCATATTTTTATAGAAGAAAAAACCCACATCATACAGTCGAGGTAGGTATGTGCGCCATTGATCAGAAAAAACAATTTTTCTTCACCGGGAATTAATCCATCCATCATCATATTTCCTTATTTTGTCTTTGAATAATCAATGCACAGGCATAATAAAACAATGGTTAGCTTATATACAACCGGTAAAAAATCTGTTTTCAAAGAACGCCGGAGTAATAAATACCTTTCAACGATGTCGTGCTATGCCGTTATTTTCAATAGCTTATCCCTTGTTCACCTTATCTTAAAGCTCTCCACTTTCACAAACAGGGCAGTGAAGCCTATACAAGATCTTTACGATAAGAAACGGTAAACGAAGTGATTAAAAACAAAAAGTGTGTCATTAAACGTTGGTTTAATGAGCCACAAATATATCCCTTTCATCCAATAGCGCAAACTTTATAACAAATAATTCTCCGAACTGCTCGCATACTCCTTTCCAATAGGCTCTTCCGATTTGTTTCTTAGTATAAAATACAATCTTTGAGGCTCTAAACAGGGGTAGCTGAATGGCCTTAAAAAGTGTGTCATTAAACCAACGTTTAATGAGCCACTTAAAAAAACACATATATAATAGTATACGACAATGAAGAAATGGTACTGCACCTATGTATGACAGGCCCGTTTTGTTTTTGTATTAATGATGTCGAGTTGCCGGATCATAGTGATCCGGAAGAGAAATTGATTCCCTTAAAGAGAGATGCTTTGCTACCGAGCGGGAATCTCTGTGGGATTCTGTTGCAG
>JAITSN010000060.1 GCA_031287715.1 Mediterranea sp. (in: CFB group bacteria) | reverse complement strand
CCCTGCGAGGGAAAGTACTTTGAAAAAAAAATAAGTGTTTTCCCTGCGAGGGAAAGTGCTTTGAAAAAAAAATAAGCGTTTTCACTGAGAGGGAAGGTGCTTTGAAAAAAAATAAGCGTTTTCCCTGCGAGGGAAAGTGCTATGAAAAAAAATAAGCAGTTTCCCTGCGAGGGAAAGTGCTATGAAAAAAAATAAGCAGTTTCCCTGCGAGGGAAAGTGCTACGACAAAATATTAGCCCCTTTTTTTAAAAGGAAGCACTTGGTAAATTCCACAAAAAACCCCACTAAAATGAAGGCCTTCATTTTAGTGGGGGATGGTTTGTTTGCGTAGCGGGGATTACGTCTTTTGTTTCTTACGCCGGCTTAAAAATATATCGCCGATAAGCGCTACCGGCAGCAGAACGTAGAACGGAATCAGGAGCCATTGGGGATTCAGTTGCTATACCAATTAGCGATTTTATTATAGTATTTGTAGAATGCTTCTCCATTTTGTAAATGTTCCGGTAATTCAAATCCAGTATATCCAATAAAGTGTAGATACTCCTTAATTGTTTTATCGGATAATCTTAAAAATTCATTTCTATCATAAGAATCTTTTTTAAAACGGATCAATTTATGCGTTAATTCTTCCTTTAAAAAATTATACGCTTTTTCTTTTTCTCCTGACATCATGTAGTAGTAATAGCCTTTTTTTTCATTTAGCTTTTCTTCAATAGCTGATACCTTGTTGGTCATTATCCAAATCTTGAAAAATAATATGATTTGAAGTATGCCAAAAACAATAAAGAGAACCGAGGTAAAAATTAATATTCCTTCCATAATTTAGTGATTTAATAAATTAATATTCTTAATTAATAATGCTGAAAGTTAGGCATTATTCTTTTAATTTTCTGTTTTTTGGGATAAAAAGATTGCTTTGCTTCTTTTTTCGTATTATTTTCTTAGTAGGACAGGGCTGCGCCGGCGTCATAGCTTTCTTTTTTCAGAGAGAAGGGCTTCGTAAATCCAACAAAAACCCCGCTAAAATGAAGGCCTTCATTTTAGCGGGGGATGGTTTGTTTGCGCAGCGGGGATTACGTCTTTTGTTTCTTACGCCGGCTTAAAAATATATCGCCGATAAGCGCTACCGGCAGCAGAACGTAGAACGGAATCAGGGGCCATTGAAATCCCATTCGCCATGTGATGATGATCAGGGCGAGCAATGTGATCCACAGATCGTAGGGAAACTGTGTCGTTAGTGTAAATTTGCAGACAAGCGCTGCCGGCACCAAAACGTAGAACGGAACCAGATACCAGGAGAATCCGTGCAGGTAGGTGGTGATTGCCAGAAGGATCAATGCGCCACACAGGGAAATCATGCCGCACCAAGATGTCAATTTAAATATTCTTTCCATAGGGCAAAACTGTATTTTAAAGTTAACTGTTTACCATTTACCTTTTCGTATTCATATATTATATATAGGAAGCGGATAAATGGTAAATTGTAAACGGTTCTATTCCCTGACGCAGCGGACGGAAAAGCCGCAGGCGCGGTTGAAGGCGGCGCTTGGATAGACGTGGTCGCTGTCGAAGAACAGGATGTATGCGTATTTTCCTGTAACGGTGGCGCTCCAGTAGTATCCTTCTCGGCCTAAGCCGGATGTTTTGCCGTCGTAGTTGCCACGATAGCCCGAGGCGGGATACCAGCCGGTTTGTTCGTGGTAGCGGCCGGCGGGGATGTCGGTGTAGGCAAAGTTGGCGGCAGTGCGGCCAAGCCAGGCTTGTTCGCTGGGAACGCGCCAGCCGGCCGGGCAGGGATCGTAGAGTGATTTGACGTAGGGATTGTTTCCCCATCGGGTGTCACTGTCGGTGGTAACGGAGCACCAGTCGGTGTAGGAATCGATGTAGAGGTAGTAGAATGTTAGGGGGGTGTGGACGGTCGTGGCTATGGATACGCCGCCTCCGCCGTTGTCTGTCTTGTGGGCTTCGACGATGTCGGGGCCATTGGCGGTGTAGATGGTTTTCTCCGTATTACCGTCGGCGGGGAAGGGGTCTTTGCGGCCCCATTGGTAGTGTAGGCCGAGGGATTCGGGGGCGCCCCATCGCAGGTTCGGGCCTCCGGTGTTTAGCGCTCCGAGGTTGCGGTCCATGAAGGTATGGGTTGTGCCGTCGGGGCCGGTGCCGGTTCTGTGGTTGGATTTGGGGTCGTAGCTCGTCACCCAGATGTGCCACGACCATTTGATGCAGTCGGTTCCTGCTCCAACGGTTACGGCAATGACGGCGTTTCCTTCACGCCGGCCGGGGTATACGATGATGTGTCCGGCGCTTCCCGGGCCGGAGATGTCCAGGCCGGCAATGCAGCCGTCGCCGCCAAGGCCGGTGTTGTTGCCTGCGTCTGTGTCGGACCATATCAGTTTGGCGCCGAAGACGGTGGCTTCTCCAATGGCCGGCGTGCTTCCGGCAGCTTTGGCAAATTCGTTGGCGCGGCTCACGGGGATGGCGATCGGGGCGCTGCCGGGTGCAACAATATAGCAGTTTGAGGAGGGTTGAACGGTTGGCCCTCCATTTGGGTTATTGTCCTCGTTACCATAGGAATAAACAAGGCAAAGGGTAGATAGCAATAATAAAACGAATCTCATGACTAATATTTTTGAGTTTTAAACACCTTTATTTATTCTGCAACGCATCGAACGGAATAGCCGTAGGTGCGGTTGGTGGCGCGGCCGGTGAGGTATACGCTCCGGCTGTCGAAGTAGAGGTAGCCGCCGCCGTCACTGTCGCTGGGCGTTGCGCCCCAGTAGTAGTTGAACATGGCGACGTAGTGTAGCGAGCCGTCGTTGTTGCCACGCAGGCCTGCGGCGGGGTACCAGCCGGTTTGTTCGTGGTATCGGCCGGCGGGTGTGTCGTTGTATGCAAAGTTGTCGATGGTAAGCCCAAGCCAGGCGTCGTTTTTGGGAACGCGCCAGCCGTCCGGACAGGGGTCGTAAAGGGATTTGACGTAGGGGTCGTTTCCCCATCGGGTGTCGCCGTCGGTGGTTATGGAGCACCAGTCTACATAGGAGTAGGTGTAGCAGTAGTAGAACACGGAGGGATTCTGAACGGCGGCGGTAATAGATACTCCGCCGCCGCCGTTGTCGGTTTTGTTAGCGTTGATGGTTGTTGCTCCACTATGTGTATAGATCGTTTTTTCCATGTCCGAATCGGCGTTGGCGCTGGCAGGGAAGGGGTCTTTGCGGCCCCATTGGTAGTGGAGGCCGAGGGATTCGGGGGCGCCCCATCGCAGGTTCGGGCCTCCGGTGTGTACGGCGCCCAGGTTGCGATCCATAAAGGTATGGGTTGCGCCTTTGGTGTTGGTGTATACTTTCGGATTGGCGCCTGGGTTGTAGGTTGTTACCCAGATGTGCCACGACCATTTGATGCGGTCGGCTCCGGCGCCTACGGTTACGGCAATGACGGCATTGCCTTCGTGCTTGCCGGGGTATACGATGATGTATCCGGCGCTTCCCTGGCCGGATGTGCCTAATGTGGCAATGCAGCCGTTAATACCAAGGCCGGCGGCGGAGCCGGCATCCACATCGGTCCAAACAAGTTCGGCGCCAAAGGTTGTATCGGCGCCAATGGCCGTATCGTCAAACGCGTTGGCGCGACTTACGGGAATGGCGACCGGCGCACTGCCGGGCGCAACAATGTAGCAGTTTGAAGGGGGTTGAACAATGGGTACAATGTCGTTAGCATAAGAAAGAACAAAGCAAAACGCCCCCGTTAATAATGAAACGAATCTCATAACAATTGATTTTGAGTTTAAAAATGTCTTTACTAAGTTTTGTGGGGTTAAACTTAGGTTAATATTTAAAATTTCACAAATTTCAGTCCGTTTTTAACATTTGCACCCGACGCCCTTCAGGGTAAGCTGTATGCGCTTTCTGTCTCTGTCTACGCTCAATACTTTTACGGTGATCTGTTGATGGATGGAGACGATTTCCGCCGGATCGGTTATGAAGCGGTCGGCCATTTGGGACAGGTGCACCAATCCGCTCTCTTTGATCCCGATGTCGACGAAGGCGCCGAAGTTTGTTATGTTGCTTACGATTCCGGGCAGGATCATGCCTTCGCGTACGTCGTCTATCGTGCGTACGTTCCTGTCAAATTCAAAAACCTCGATGGTTTTCCGGGGGTCGCGGCCGGGCTTGTCCAGTTCGGCCATCACATCTTCCAGCGTCGGTATGCCGATGGCCGGCGTGATGTATTTCCGGATGTCGATGCCGGCGCGTAGCTCTTTATTTGAAATTAGTTCGGGCACGCTGCATTTCAGATCTCCGGCCATTTGTTCGACAACGAAATAGCTTTCGGGATGTACGGCGGTATTGTCTAAGGGATTGCTTGCATCGGGGATGCGGAGGAATCCTGCGGATTGCTCAAAGGCTTTCGCTCCCATGCGAGGTACTTTAAGGATCTGGCTGCGCGAAGCAAAGGCTCCGTTTTCGGCGCGGTAGCTTACGATATTTTGGGCGAGCTGCGGACCAAGACCCGATATGTAGGTCAGCAAATGGCTGCTTGCCGTATTTACGTTTACTCCAACCCGGTTGACGCAGCTTTCGACCGTTAGATCTAATGATTTCTTCAGCTTCGACTGATCCACATCGTGCTGGTATTGCCCTACGCCGATAGACTTCGGGTCTATCTTGACCAGCTCAGCCAGGGGATCCATCAGCCGTCTGCCGATAGATACGGCGCCGCGTACCGTTACGTCGTAGTCCGGAAATTCGTCGCGGGCTGTTTTTGAGGCGGAATAGATGGACGCTCCCTGTTCGCTCACAATAAATACGGGGATTGACGGGAACGGTTGCCGGGTAATAAAGTCTTCCGTTTCACGGCTTGCCGTGCCATTGCCGATCGCAATGGCTTCAATCGTATAGGCTTCGATCATTTGACGGAGCTTGGATGCCGCTTCGCCGGCCTTGCTTACCGGAGGATGCGGGTATATGTTCCCGTTATGGAGCAAATTGCCTTGGGCGTCTAAGCAAACAACCTTGCAACCGGTTCTGAAGCCCGGGTCGATCGCCAATACTCTTTTTTGTCCTAACGGGGAGGCTAACAGCAGCTGGCGCAAATTCTCCGTAAAGACACGAATCGCTTCTTCGTCGGCCTTCTCTTTTGACAACGCTGCAAATTCCGTTTCTATTGACGACTTTAATAACCGTTTATAGGAGTCGTGTACCGATAGTTGCACTTGCCTGCCGCTTTCGTTCCGGCTGCGGACAAATTGCCTCTCCAAACGGGAGAGACATTCTTCATCGTCCGGGGAGATGGAAACTTTCAGTAATCCTTCGCTCTCTGCGCGCCGTATCGCCAGGATACGATGGGAAGTACAGCGTTTCAACGGCTCGGAGAAATCAAAATAATCACGGTACTTGGTAGCTTCCTCTTCCTTTCCCTTTACGACTTTTGCCGTGATAACGGCATTCCGGGCAAACAGGTTACGCACGGAGTTGCGGGCTTGCTCGTCCTCACTGATTTGTTCGGCAATAATATCCCGCGCGCCTTTGAGTGCATCGTCCACGTCTTTCACTTCATCTTTCACATAAGTTTGGGCACGCCTCTCAATATTGGGTTCCTGTTGCAGTAAAAGAAGTACGGCCAACGGTTCAAGGCCCTTCTGGCGGGCGACTTCCGCTCTGGTCTTCCGTTTCGGCTTATAGGGCAGGTATATATCTTCGAGTAGGGTGGATTCCCAGGTTTCATCAATGCGTTTTTTCAAATCACCGGTCAGTTTGCCCTGTTCTTCTATGGTGGAGAGGATCGTAGCCTTCCTTTTGGCGACCTCGCACAATTTGTCGTACTTTTCTTTTATCTCCCCGACCTTTACTTCGTCAAGTCCTCCGGTCACTTCCTTACGGTACCTGCTGATGAAAGGTATGGTTGCCCCCTCAATCAATAGCGACAATGTATTCTTTACTTGTTTTTCTACAACATCCAATTCTTTGGATATAAGAGCACTGAAGAATAATTCCATGTTATTTTCAAACTTTGAGGCGGTAAATGTACGTACTTAAATATCATGAACCATAGTAAAACAGTATATTTGCAGGCGAAACAACCAATGTAAAGAGATGTATGCCCGAACAAATTACACTTATTACCGGTAGCAAAGAAGAGGTATATGAATCCCTCTTACCACAGATAGAAGCCTTAATGGAAAACGAAAGCGATTTAATTGCTTGTCTGGGCAATGTAGCTGCTGTTCTGAAAAACGCTTTCCGGCACTTGTGGATTGGATTCTATTTAGTGAAATCGGAAAGCGAGCTTGTTTTAGGCCCTTTTCAGGGATCGTTAGCCTGTACCCGTATCAAAAAAGGCAAAGGCGTTTGCGGAACAGCCTGGGAGAAAGCGGCTACTCAAATTATCCCCGATGTTAATAACTTCCCCAATCATATTTGCTGCGACGTGAGGTCCCGTTCCGAAATAGTGGTGCCGCTCATCAAAAACGGCGAAGTATGGGGAGTCCTGGATGTGGACAGTGATGAGCTTGATCGTTTTGACGAAACAGACCGGAAATATCTGGAAAAGCTATGCAATGAAATCCTATCCGCTAAAGAATACAGGTAAAATATGAAATAAACAGTGCGGACTTTGAAAAACAAATGTAACATCCGTTGCATAAAGATGAATATATAATAATCCGTATTTCTCCAAAAATGTCCTGTCTTTCCTTTCGTTTAAAGATTCTCTTTTCTGTTTTTAAGTAATTCTCTACGTTTGTAAAAAAAGAAATCAGATATGAATGTTGCCACTATTTTTCAATTGAATTCATTCCACGTTATTCAAGATCCGATCAATTTAAACCGGATCGATGACGATTTTTATATCTGTAATGATATAAGAGTTATGCCTCTTTATGAAATTCCTACGCGGTTGGAAACCACTGTGATTTCAATCTGTTTAAACGGATACACGCGGGTATCCATTAACTTGCAGGAATATTTCATCGGCCCGGGAACTATGATGGTTGCCGTACCGGACCAGATTGTCCAAAGCCTGGAGATCAGCGATAACTACCAGGGCGTTGTCATTGCTATCTCAAGAAATTATACCGACGAGATCTTCCCGAAGGTAGAGGTTATGCTTCCTATCTTTTTTTATACCAAGGAATATCCTTGCATCAATATCAAAGGAGAGGAGCTAAATAGCATAATGGAGTATTATAATATACTTTGGAAGAAGACTAAAAAAGAATATGAATCAAAACATATCATACAAACACTGCTTGTAGCGCTATTGTATGAGATCTACGAGATCTATTACCACAGGCTGCCCCGCAAGAAAGAAGCCGGAAGCAGAAAAGAGATGTTGTATGACCAATTTATGAGAAGCCTTTCCGAAAACTATAAAAAAGAAAGAAGCGTGAACTTCTATGCCAGAGAACTTTTTCTTACGCCCAAGCATCTTTCGAGTGTTGTGAAAGAGATCAGCGGAGAAACCGCAGGCGAATGGATTGATAAGTTCGTTCTGTTTGAAGCCAAATCGCTCTTGAAATATTCGCCGAAAAATATTCAGGAAATTGCTGATGAACTCAATTTTGCGAATCAATCTTTCTTTGGCAAGTATTTCAAACGCTATACCGGAATGTCACCCAAAGAATACCGCAGAAAATAGAAAATCCTGCTAATCATAGATCAACAGGATTCGCCGGTTTCCGGAGAAACTCAAATAATGTATTGAGAACTGATAGATTCGTTATTCAAGACGCGCCTGATTGTTTCTGCAAACATCTCGGCGATGCTTAATTGTTTTACTTTAGGGCAAGGTTTACAGAAAGGAATACTATTTGTAAATATCATCTCAACCAATCCCGAAGCCATTATCCGGTCGGAAGCCGGATCAGACATCACGCAATGGCTGGCGATGGCGCGAACGGATTTTGCACCTGCTTCCAGCATCACATTTGCGGCTTTAGTGATGGTGCCCGCCGTATCAACAATGTCGTCGATCAATATAACATTCATGCCTTCCACATCACCAATGATCTGCATCGTTGCGACTTCGTTTGCCTTTACGCGCGATTTATTGCACAGCACCATAGGCGCCCTCAAATATTTGGAAAACGTACTTGCTCTTTTGGAACCGCCTACATCGGGGGCGGCAATGACCAGATTTTCCAATTTCAATGATTCAATGTAGGGTAGAAATACGGCTGAAGCATACAAATGGTCTACCGGAATATTAAAGAATCCCTGGATCTGGTCTGCATGAAGATCCATCGTGATCAAGCGGTCTATACCGGCTACCGAGAGCAGATCTGCCACTAATTTAGCTCCGATAGAAACGCGGGGCTTGTCTTTTCTGTCTTGGCGCGCCCATCCGAAATATGGAATTACGGCAATAATGCTCTTGGCTGAGGCTCTTTTGGCGGCATCCACCATCAGGAGAAGCTCCATCAGATTATCGGAATTGGGAAAGGTGGATTGTACGAGAAAGACGTCTGCACCGCGGATTGATTCTTCATAGGAAACCGCAAATTCACCATCTGCAAAATAAGTGATATTCATATTTCCCAAAGGACAATCGAGACTTGCGCATATTTTTTCCGCCAAGTATCTCGATTTTGTTCCCGAGAATACCATAAAAGGGATTGTTTTACTCATTCTATATAAGATATAATTACCTGATTGGTTCAAATTGCGCGTAAAGGTATAAATTCTCCTACCATTAAACAAAGGCTTATTGTAGAAAAAAATCGTTTGAAAACGCTCTTGTCCGGGTTTATGTTTCGACGAACTTGCGTATTTTTTTGTCTTTTTCGTTTGGCGGAGATGCTGCTGTTGCCCCTAATGCGATCTACGCCTAATTATATATAAACTTTAAAAACACATAAATAATATAGTATACGACATAATGGACAATGGACAATTAGCCTGTGGCAGAACATAAAGAGAAGCCCGCTACGTATTTTTTCTGCGTAGCGGGCTTTAATTGTCAATTGTCCATTGCTTGTGTTTATTTCCCCAATTGCAGGGTAAAGGCTACGCCTAATTTGTAGGGCAGCCATTCGCCGCTACTGTTTGTATCGACGTACATATCTCCTGTGGATTTCTTGTAGCCTTTGTAGGTGGTATGTTGCCAGCCGTAGCCGGCATAGAGGTCTAATCCCCAGCGGTTGTTGATCTGGAGTTGGTAACCTAAGGTTGCACCGAAGGACATGCCGTTGCCTTTTTGGCAGTTGTCTCTATTGATATAGTTCCATTTGGTGAATTTGAACAGTTTGTGGTATGCGCCGTAGGCTCCAACGTAGAAGCCGTCGAATGTTTTTCGGGGGTAAAAGCGGCCTTCGGCAATGGCTTGGCCGAATTTCATCGGGTTGCCGTCGAGGCTTTCCCACGGGGAGTACACTAAGTCTCCGTTGAACGTGCACTTGTCCGAGAGCTTGGTCTCCGCCGACATATTGACCACGCCGACGGCCCAGTACAGGGCGTTCCATTTGAGACGGGTCTGTGCTTGTGCGGCAACGGACAGGGACAGGGCCAAAGCGGCCGGTAGCAGTATTTTTGTTTTCATAACGAAAGGGTTTAATGGATAGTTTGGTTCGCGTTCTGTTATTTGTTGTCTCTCAGGTCTTTCATCCGGACGGCTTTTCCTTCGCTTTGCGGGAGGGTGCCTTTTTTAACGAGTTTGACCCGTGGTGTGACGAGTATTTCGTCTTTCAGTTGACGGGTGATGGCTTTGCGAAGGTTTTCCAACTGGATGTAGTTGTCGGTGGAAAGGTCGCTGAGTTCTACTTCGACCGTCATTTCGTCCTGATTGTCGCGGGTGGAAAGTGTGATCAGGTAATTGCTGCCCAACTCGGGGAATTGCACCAGTATTTTTTCTATTTGCATGGGGAAGATGTTTACCCCCTTGATGATGAACATGTCGTCGCTGCGGCCTTTGATCCGGTCGATACGGATGTGTGTGCGCCCGCAGGGGCATTGGCCGGGGATGATGCGGGTGAGGTCGCGGGTGCGGTAGCGGAGGAGGGGCATCATGTCCCGGTCGAGTGTGGTGAGTACGAGTTCTCCTGTTTCTCCGGCGGGCACGGGTTTTTCGGTATCCGGGTCGATGATCTCTACCAGGAAGCAGTCTTCCCACAGGTGCATTCCGTTTTGTTCTTTACATTCGAAGGCTACTCCGGGGCCGTTCATTTCGGACATTCCGAAGCTGTTGTATGCTTTCACTCCCAGCATTTTTTCAATCTTTTTGCGTTGTTCGTCGGTATGGGGTTCTGCTCCGATGATCAATGTGGTCAGGCCGGTGCTTTGGGGGTCTATGCCTTCTTCTTGAAACACTTCGGCCAGGCGGGTGGCGTAGCTGGGGATTGCATGGAGGGCGGTTGTTCCGAAGTCTGTTATGAACTTGATCTGGCGTTTGCTGTTTCCGGCGGCGGCGGGCACGGTGAGCGCTCCCAGGCGTTCGGCTCCGTATTGGAATCCAAGTCCTCCGGTGAACATGCCGTAGCCGGAGCTGTTCTGGAAGATGTCGGTCTTGCGAAGTCCTACCATATACAGGCACCGCGCTACGAGGTTCGCCCAGGAGTCCAGGTCGTGTTGCGAGTGGAAAATAACGGTGGGGTTGCCCGTTGTTCCGCTCGAGGAGTGCAGGCGTACGGCATTTTCCAGGTCGCCCGCAACCAGCCCGTAGGGGTAGTTGTCGCGCATCTGCGCTTTGGTGGTGAAGGGGATTTTCTTCAGGTCTTCCAGCGTTTGTATGGTGTTGGGGGTGATTCCGTTTTCTTTGAATACTTTTTTGTAGAACGGGGCGTTGGCGGCAATCCCTACTGTTTTTTTCAGCCGTTGGAGTTGCAGTTCCTGTAGTTCCCCGCGGCTTGCCGTTTCTATCCCGTCCCAAAAGGCGGCGGCTTTGTTGTTGTTTTCGGTGTTGTCCATAGCTCTTTAGCGGGCCGGCGCGAGGCTGTGTTCCCTGCCTGCATCCAGCGCTTTAAGGTTCATTTCAACAACGGCTTCTCCCTTGCGTGCGAATATGTCGCGGATGCTGTCTTGGATCTTTGCGTAGTCGATGCCCAGGAACGGGGTGGTGGCTCCCAGCAGTACCATGTTGGCCACGCGGGCGGTTCCTATTTCCTTGGCTACTTTGTCTACGTTGAGGATCACTTTTTTCGACAGTTTGTTTATCTCCGCTCTGATGTCGGTTTCGGCGGGGTAGTCGGGGATGTTGATAAACGGGGTTTCGTTTGTCACGATCCATCCGTCTTTGTCGAGGTAGGGCAGGTAGCGTAGGCCTTCCATGGGTTCGAGGGAGATGATGAGGTCGCATTGTCCCAAGGGGATCAGATCGGATGCGATTGGGCGGTCGCTGATGCGCAGGTTGGACTGCACGTCTCCTCCGCGTTGGCTCATGCCGTGCACTTCGGCCTGTTTCATGTATAGCCCGTCTTTGAGAGCTGCTTGTCCGATAACGGTTGCGATGGACAGGATTCCTTGCCCGCCGACGCCTGATAGTATAATATCTTTTTTCATTCGCTTCTTTTTTTGCGTTTCAACGTTTGGATACATTCCCTACGCGGTATGACAACCGATACGCCTTTGTGGTTGATTTCTTCACGGAAGATTTGCGCCATTTCTTCGTGGTTCTTCTTCAGTGGAACGACCGTGCGGACGTGCGCCGGATCGACTCCCAGCCCGATGCAGATGGATTCGATCTTTCCTGTTCCGGCCGAGTCTTGCCCTCCGGTCATGGCGGTGGTTTCGTTGTCGGAGATGATGATCGTGACGTTGCTGTTTCCGTTTATACAGTCCAGCAATCCGGTCATTCCCGAATGGGTGAAGGTGGAATCTCCAATCACGGCTATCGCCGGATGCAGGCCGGCGTCGGCGGCTCCTTTGGCCATGGTGACGGATGCCCCCATGTCTACACAGGAGTCAATGGCGTTGAACGGTGCGTTGGATCCCAGCGTGTAGCAGCCGATGTCGCTGAACACTTTGTGGGCAGGGTATTCTTCTCTCAGCACCTGCGTAAGTACGGCATATACGTCGCGGTGCCCGCAGCCGTCGCATAGTGCCGGCGGACGGGCGGCCACCAGCTCCGGCGTGGCGAACGTCGATTTGTTTTCTTTGCCTGTCGCGCGGGCAACGCTGTCCGGGGTCAGTTCGCCGTCTTGCGGTAGCGTGCCGTCCAGCCGTCCTTTTACTTTTATGCCGATACCCAGATAGCCTTTCAGTTGTTTTTCCACGAACGGTTGGCCGTCTTCCAGCACAAGGATTTCATCGCACGACCCTACCAATTCCAGGAGTTGTTTTTTGGGTAGCGGATACTGACCGATCTTCAGTACCGGATGCTCGCAGCCTTCGGGATAGCTTTCCATCAGGTAGTTGTAGCCGATGCCGCAGGCGACGATGCCGAGCTTCTTGTTTGGTCCATCGGTGTATGTATTGTAAGGCGATTCTTCCGAGGCTTTGACGAACGCGGCTTGTTGTTCCAGCAGTGCTTTGTAGCGTTTGCGGGCGTTGCCCGGCAGCAGGATGAATTGGCGCGGATCTTGGCCGAACGCCATTGGGTTTTGCGGCTTCTGCGGCTTGCGTTCCACGCCCGACCGTGAATGTGCCAGGCGGGTAACGATGCGCATGAGTACCGGTTCGCCGGTTTGTTCGGAGAACTCGAATCCGTTGTACACCATGTCGTAGGCTTCCTGCTGGTTGCCCGGCTCAAGCATGGGGATTAGCGCAAAGTCTCCGTAGAACCGGCTGTCTTGTTCGTTCTGCGAAGAGTGCATTCCGGGGTCGTCTGCCGCTAGGACAATCAGCCCGCCCTTTACTCCGGTTACGGCCGAGTTGATAAAACAGTCGGCGGCTACATTCATCCCCACGTGTTTCATACACACAAGGGCGCGCTTGCCGGCGAACGACATGCCCAAGGCGGCTTCCATCGCTGTTTTCTCGTTGGATGCCCAGCGGCAGTGTATGTTTTCTTGCGCCGTGACGGGTGCGGACTGGATGTACTCTGTGATTTCGGTCGATGGCGTACCGGGGTAGGCATAGACGCCCGATAGTCCGGCGTCCAGCGCTGCTTGCGCAATGGCTTCATCGCCAAGTAGGAGTTGTTTGCTCATATCTAATCTAAGTCTTCTATTGGTGTTACTTTTTACAGCCGTTTCGCAAAGATGCTTCGCGGACTATTTGTAGATCTTCCTGTCGTTAAGCGCTTTCCAGTATTTCCTTGCATTGGCCATGTGTTGGGCAAGGGTGAGCGAAAAGTTGTGCGACCCCGAGAAATCTTCTTTGGCGCACATGTACAGGTAGTCGTGCTTTTCGTAGTTAAGCACGCTGTCGATGGCCTTGATCGAGGGTATGCGGATGGGGCCGGGGGGCAGCCCTCTATATTTATATGTATTGTAGGGCGAATTGACTTGAAGGTGCGCATTGATTATCCGCCTCAGCCCGAAATCCTGCAAGGCGAACTTCACCGTCGGGTCGGCTTGCAGGGCTATGCCCTTGTGCAGGCGGTTGATGTACAGCCCCGCAACGGTTGGTTTTTCCGGTGCGTAGTTGGTTTCTTCGTCTACAATGGATGCCACGGTGCAAACCTGCTCCGGCGTCAGGCCTATGGCTTTGGCTTTGGCAAGGCGTTCTTTGTTCCAGAACCGCTTGTGTTCCTTTTTCATGCGGTCGAAAAACTTGCCGGCGCTTATGTCCCAATACACTTTGTAGGTGTTGGGGATAAAGAAGCAGTACAGGGTTTCTTTGGTATAGCCAAGGGAATTGACGAATGTAGAGTCGTTCAGTTGATGTGCTATTTCGGCAGAGTCGATCATCAGTTGGTTGCCGACGCTGCGCGCCAGCTGGTCGAAGGTGCGCACGCTTCTAACGGTCAGGCTGACCGGTGTTTGAACACCTCTCGCCAGGCGCTGGTACAGGTGGTACGCATTGTCGCCCTGTTTGATCCGGTAGCATCCGGTGCGTATATTGTTCCCGTATCTTTTGTATCCGGTCAGCCACCGGAAGCCTTTGAGGCTGTTCGGGTTTCCGGCGATTCTTACCTTATTATATATAGAGTCGATGGTGTCATCGGGGTCGATGTAGATACGCGCATCTTTTTTTGAGGGGTAAAACTGCGGGGAAAACAGATGATAATAAACCGTTCCTCCCAGTACTAAGGCGGCGACTGCGCTTATGCACAGGACGGCCAAAAAGATTTTAAGTGTTTTACTCATTTCGGTCTTTTGTTTTGGTTATAGTTTCCAGTATGTAGTGTCTACGTATGCTTCGAGCAGGTTTTCCGTCCCGTCGGGTAGGGAAGGGAAGAAGTCCAGCCGCGTTACCGTTTCCACGCTGTCTACCGATACGGCGTACGAGCGCAGAGGTTGGGTGCAATGTTTATTGCCGAATAGGAAGCCGATCGCTTTGGGCTGTTTTTTGTAAGGCGACAATATGACTTTGAAAAACCCCGCGGGAACGGCAACGCCGTTGCCGATATACTGCACTGGTTCGCCGGCCACCGGCCCGCAAATAACGATGACGGCACTGTCGGCCACGGCCCATTTCCTCACCCTGTCTTCCAGGTCTTTCCATCTGCGCTGGTTCAGCTTCGGGTGTTGCGGGCAAATATTGCTCAGGTAGAAAGACTCTTTCATTGCGGCAAGGCTCCATTTCATGTCGGCGGCAGGCGCCATGTGCCCCCTGTCGTAGCCGGAGTTGCGGTAGTCGGCCGTGGTGGCGGTGCCTTCTTTAACAAACGGGTCGGCAACAAACTTGTCATACCGTTTTTCTGTTCCTACCGCTTCGTCAATAGTCAATTCGTAGGACACCCAGTTTGGAATCTTCCGGTTCTTGTTAAAAGACACCGTGTATCCGGTGTGAAAGATAACCTGTTCGGGTTGCGCGGCATACGATACGGGATATTCCAGATCGGTATAGTCAATGATCTGCGGTATGGTTGGGTGATTGGCCGGCTGCGTTTCCGGCTTCCGTTTTGCCGGAACATTTTTGCCGGTGTTCCTTTCTTGCGGCTTGGGCTTGGCTGTTCGGGCTTGGCTGGGCGCTTCCGTCCACGCGATTTCCGTTGCCGGTTTTCTTTTCCCTTGCCCGTACCGGCAAAAGCTGTAAACGGCAAACAATACGATACAAATAACCACCACGAAGAGAACAATAGCTTTGAGGCGCCCTTTCCCCCTGTTCCGTTTGCCGGATCTTTTCTTTGCAGCCTTTCCCTTTTTGTGCGACATGAAGCGTTTTTATTCTATTTCTTATATGCAAATGTGATACTATCATTGTAACTTACTGATATTTAGAACAAAACAATGCTGCTAAAAATGAGCAAGTAACAAGTCGGTAACAAAATTCATTGATAACTTCACTTTTAGCCTGTTTTTATGGCTCAAATATACGGCTTGTTTTCCACTAAAAAAACAGTCTGGTTAATTTCCCCTCTTTTTGGACTACTCCCCTACATTCTTTCACTTCCTTTGCTTTCACTTCATTCGTTACCGTAGTAGCGCTCGAGATAGCAGAAAATAGCATAGTTGTGCAACTATCTGATATTCAAGAGAGGGGTGTTTTTCCCCTGGGGTCAATTCCGTTTTGACCCCCTTTCTGGACAAGTATTGATTGTTAATAAAACAAACGGGTTGCTGTTTTTGCCCCTTCCCTTTGATTTTAAGACACTTTTTCGTCGCCGGTGTATC
>JAITSN010000058.1 GCA_031287715.1 Mediterranea sp. (in: CFB group bacteria) | reverse complement strand
CTCCGTGACACGTATGGCACGATGCTTCCAAAAACTTTTTTGCCACGTGATACGTATAGCACGGCACTTCCAAAAACTTTTTTGCCACGTGACACGTATGGCACGACACTTCCAAAAACTTTTTTGCCACGTGACACGTATGGCACGGTGTTTCCAAAAACTTTTTTGCCACGTGACACGTATGGCACGGTGTTTCCAAAAACTTTTTTACCACGTGACACGTATGGCACGGCGATTCCAAAAACTTTTTTGCCACGTGACACGTATGAAACGATGATTCCAAAAACTTTTTTGCCACGTGACACGTATGGCACGGCGATTCCAAAAACTTTTTTGCCACGTGACACGTATGGCACAGCGTTTCCAAAAACTTTTTTGCCACGTGACACGTATGAAACGACGCTTCCAAAAAAAAAATTGCCTCATTCAATATATGTAATGGCATTTTTTAAAAAAACGCAGCCTTTGATTGGGTGAAAGTCGGGGCTTTAGAGATTTTGAAAAATGTTCTGTTCCTTCCTTTTCTGCTTTGGCGGGAGCCGTCGCGCAGTTTCCGGTTATTGTCGCGGATTTGTCCGGCGCGGACTTTATTTTCGCCGTCGGAGTGTAAAAGGATAAAAGTTTAAGAGACAATGGTGTTTTTACTATATTTGCTACGATTCTTTTTGAAATATAACGAATTGTAATGAATAGTAAGCTGTTTCTATTTAATCCTGATCATGATCTGGCCATGGCCAATCAGGATGTCAATTATATGCCTCCTGCTTCGGCTCGTCAATTTGGCATGGATTTGGCGTTGTTTCCGGCGTGGTATGCGGGTGCTCAAAATGCGGTGTTGGCTCCTTCGGCTTATAATCTTGCTTTTTTGAGCAGGATACGCGCCAAGTTTCCCCAGCTGGCTTCTTTATTGACCGAGACGGAGGTTGCCACGGTCAGGAATGTTGATTTCGTTCCGTGGGGTTGGGATGCTGCTGTGTATAAGCGTTTGATTCAGTTGGGCGTTCCTCCGCGTGCGCTGCCGGAGCAGGATGATTTGTCGGTCATCCGCAGAAAGTCCCATCGTTTGCAGTCTGTGGCGTTGCTCAAGTGTTTGCAGTTTGACCGTTGTTGCGGGGAATCGTTTTACATGACCGAGCTGGAGGCGTTGAAGGATTATGTGGAATCTCGCGCCTGGTGTTTGCTCAAGGCGCCATTGTCCGGCAGCGGCAAGGGATTGAATTGGTGCCGGGGTGTTTTTACTTCGCCTGTGAGCGATTGGTGCCGGAATGTGATTCGGCAGCAGGGCGGGGTTGTGGCCGAGCCTTTGTACGATAAGGTTGTTGATTTCGCGATGCAGTTTTATGCGGACGGCAGCGGTTCGGTCCGGTTTGCAGGTTATTCACTGTTTTGCACGAAGCCGAACGGTTGTTATGATCGTAATTTGCTGGCTACGGATAAGGATATTGAGGATTTGTTGTCGGGCTATATTCCTTCATGTTTGCTTGATCAGGTTCGCGATGCACTCGAGCGTGAGCTTTCCGCTTTGATTGACGGTGTTTACACGGGTTATCTGGGGGTAGACATGATGATTTGCCGTTCCGACTCGCCGGAGTGCCGGTTGCATCCTTGCGTGGAGATTAATTTGCGCATGAATATGGGGATGGCTTCGCGTATGATCCACGACCGTTTTGTTCTGGAGGGGATGCGCGGGATATTGAAGGTTTGTTATTACGCTTCAAATGCGGATCTGCAGGCGGATCACCTCCGGATGACGGTCGAGCATCCGTTGGAGACGGCCGGCGGTCGGATTGTACGGGGTTATTTGCCTCTTGTTCCGATCACTCCGCGTTCGCATTATGTGGTGTGGGTGTTGGCAGGCGAACCGGCCGATTTTGAGTTTTCGCCCGAATGATTATTTTTGCCTCCTATTAATATATAGAAGCGGTCATGATTACATTTACAATTTGCCTGTTGTTGCTTGTGGGCGGATACTTCGCATACGGCTATGTTATCGAGCGCATTATCCGCCCGACGGCTGCGCCTACTCCGGCGGTGTTGCATCCCGACGGGGTGGATTATATATCCCTGCCGGGGTGGAAGATTTTTATGATACAGTTTTTGAATATTGCGGGGTTGGGGCCTGTGTTCGGAGCGATCATGGGCGCTCAGTTCGGAACGGCATCGTTTGTGTGGATCGTTGCGGGCACGCTTTTCGCGGGGGCCACGCACGATTACCTGTCGGGTATGCTTTCGTTGCGCAGCAACGGCGAGTCGTTGCCCGATACGGTCGGCCGTTTCCTCGGGTTGGGTACCAAGCGCGTGATGCGTGTCTTCACGGTCGTGCTGCTGGTGCTTGTGGGCGCTGTTTTTGTGTCCGGTCCGGCGGGATTGTTGGCCAATATGACGCCTTC
Organism: Mediterranea sp. (in: CFB group bacteria); assembly: GCA_031287715.1. Classification (GTDB taxonomy): domain Bacteria; phylum Bacteroidota; class Bacteroidia; order Bacteroidales; family Bacteroidaceae; genus Bacteroides. The sequence goes on along the minus strand of JAITSN010000058.1, from coordinate 11,625 downwards.
GCATTTGGATGCCACATTCTGGATTGTGGTTATTTTCGCCTATTATGTATTGGCGACGCTTCTTCCGATCGATAAGGTGATCGGCAAGATTTATCCGCTCTTTGCGGTGGTCTTGCTTTTTATGGCCGTTGGCATTTTGTTCATGCTGTATTGGCGGCATCCCCAGCTTCCTGAGCTGACGGAAGGATGGGGGGAAAACCGTACGGGTCTTCCCATCTTCCCGATGATGTTTGTTTCCATTGCCTGCGGTGCGATTTCCGGTTTTCATGCCACGCAGTCGCCGTTGATGGCGCGGTGCATGACCAGCGAGCGTCAGGGCCGCCCTGTGTTCTACGGCGCGACGGTTGCCGAGGGCGTGGTGGCGTTGATCTGGGCTGCTGCGGCGACGTGTTTCTTCGGAGAAAACGGCATCAGTTATATGCAGGGCGGTCAAGAGGTGTTGTATACGGGCGCCGATGTAGCCTCCGGCATCTCCAACGAATGGTTGGGCGCGTTCGGCGGGATGCTGGCCATCCTTGGAATCATCGCGGCGCCTGTTTCCACAGGCGATACGGCGTTGCGTTCCGCCCGCCTGATGGTGGCGGATATGTTTAAAATCGAGCAGCGATCGATGTCCAAGCGCCTGCTGGTGTCTGTGCCGTTGTTTCTGGCCACGATGGGCATCTTGCTTTTCAGTCTCAGCGACAAGGAAGGCTTCAACATTATCTGGCGCTACTTTGCCTGGTCAAACCAGACGCTCTCCGTGTTTACCTTATGGGCGTTGACCGTTTACCTCACGCGGGCGAAGAAACCGTTTTGGGTAGCCTTTATTCCGGCGCTGTTCATGACGGCCGTTTGTGTGAGTTACATCTGTATGGCTCCCGAAGGTCTGGGCCTTTCCGAGCCGTACGCTTACGGCATAGGCGGTGCGTGCGTGGCGGCAAGCGCCGTGTGGTATATGGCTTGGCGGAAGAGATCCGGTATGGAAAATAGATGAAGATCAGTATAATAAACCAAAAGAAAAAAGAATGAGAACATGGATGATTAGCCTTTGCCTGTTGTGTGTATCCACCGCGGCAAAGGCGCAGTTTGAACAGGGGAAATGGATCGTCAATCCTTCGACTACGGGGCTAAACCTTTCGTACAGCAGTTATGAGAGCACGCGGCTCGGCGTCAGCGGACAGGTAGGCGCTTTCCTGGTGGATAATGCCGCGTTGATGGTCGGCGTGGGCGGCGATTGGTCAAAAGATATCGAGTATTACACCAGCGCGGGCGGGCGTTATTACTTCCAGACGACGGGCATCTATCTGGGTGCGGGATTGAAGATGAGGCATTGGCGTCCGGAGTCAAGCGGATCCGGAACAGACGTTGGTGCTTTCTCCGAGGCCGGATATGCTTTCTTCATTACCGGAACCATCACGCTGGAGCCGGCCATTTATTACGATCTCAGCTTCAAGGACAGCAACTATTCCAAATTCGGATTGAAGATCGGGTTCGGACTTTATTTTTAACCGCAAAGAAAAGATGCTGGTATTGGTCATTGCATTGGTTGTTGTAACACTTGCAGCCCTCCTGACAGGCTGCTTCGGGAGCGGGAACGTGCAACGGAAAACAGAACGGGACGGGCTTGACGGCATCCCCAAGGCGACGGAAGCGGATGCGGAATGCTGCGGCCGCCATCGGGTATGCGAAAAAGACAGATTGGCCGCCGCCGCAAGCAAGGAAATAGAATACTACGACGACGAAGAACTGGATGATTATACCGGCGTGGCGCCGGACGGATATACGGCCGAACAGGTCGACCTGTTCCGCAGTATATTCTACACCATGCGGGATGTTGACGTGGCGGGCTGGGTGATCAGCCTGCAATTGCGGGGAATCAACCTGCCCAACGAAGTAAAAGACGAGGTCTTTCTTGTCACCAGCGAACGTCGGGAGTCTTCCGGAAAAGATTAAAGGGTCTATGGATTTACTCTACTATACATTTTTTCAACGCGCGTTGCTGGGAAGTCTCCTGGCAAGCATTGTTTGCGGCATAATCGGTACGTACATCGTTACGCGGAGGCTGGTTTTCATCAGCGGGGGAATCACTCACGCCTCGTTCGGGGGGATCGGGATCGGATTGTTTGCCGGGATCCCGCCCATGCTGTCGGCGGCGGTGTTTTCCGTTCTGTCGGCGTTCGGGGTAGAATGGCTCAGCAAGCAGGGCGATATGCGCGAAGACTCGGCCATTGCCGTATTCTGGACGTTGGGCATGGCCATCGGCATCATATTCACATTCCTTGCTCCGGGGTTCGCGCCCGACCTGTCGGCCTTCCTTTTCGGCAACATATTGACGATTTCCCAAGCCGACCTGCTGATGCTCGGGGGGCTGTGTGTGCTGCTGATCGTGTTTTTCGCCCTGTTCATCCACCCGATCATCTATGTGGCGTTCGACCGCGAGTTCGCCCGCTCGCAAGGCATCCCTGTGGCGCTCTTCGAATACCTGCTGATGATGTTCATCGCGCTGGCCATCGTGTCCTGCCTGCGCATGGTAGGCATTGTGCTTGCCATTTCCCTGCTGACCATCCCCCAAATGACGGCGGGCCTGTTTACCCACCGGTTCAAAAAGATGATCGGGCTGTCCATCGGCATCGGTTTTCTGGGCTGCCTTGGCGGATTGTTCGCTTCCTACTTCCTGAACGTGCCCTCGGGGGCTTCCATCATATTTTTCTCCATTATCATTTACCTGGTTTGCAGGCTACCGCGCCGGATGTGGCGGCGGCACCGCACCACATCCACACTTCAACATGAAAATAGAACTGCCGGATAAACAACTTGCCGGCAAAGAAGAATGGCAGCGGCAACTCACCGCGGCTGCGCGCCGGTTTACCGGTGCAATCGGCGGGCGTTCGGTTTTTGCCTTCTATGGCAAGATGGGATCCGGCAAAACAACTTTCGTGAAAGCGGTTTGCGAAGAGCTGGGCGTGACAGACGTCATCAATTCGCCCACATTTGCCATCGTCAACGAATATTGTTCGGGACAGACCGGCCGACGGATCTACCACTTCGATTTCTACCGCATCAAGAAGCTGGAAGAAGTATACGACATGGGCTACGAAGAATATTTTTACAGCGGCGCCCTGTGTTTTATCGAATGGCCCGAACGGATTGAAGAAGTTTTGCCGGATGATGCCGTGAAAGTAAGCATCGTAGAACGCAAAGACGGCACACGCGAAATAACCGTAGACGAACCGTGACATGGGGCCGCACTATTTCGTACAAGGACTGTTTGCCGTAACCGGCATCATCGCGCTGCTGGCATCCTTGCTGAACTGGAACTGGTTCTTCCACGCGCAAAACACACAACTCATCGTGCGCAACGTCGGCCGCCCGCTGGCGCGCCTGTTCTATGGCATCCTGGGAGCAGTGCTGATGGGTATGGCCCTGTATTTTTATGTTGAAACAACAAAAACAATTTCTTAAAGAATAAATCTATGGAGAAGAAAATACCGCTGATACTCGTGTCCAACGACGACGGCGTACATGCGAAAGGAATAAACGAATTGATCCGATTTTTGCGCCCGCTCGGAAACATCGTCGTCATGGCGCCCGACTCGGCCCGCTCGGGCAGCGGCTGTGCATTGTCCATCACCCGGCCCGTAAGCTACGAACAGCTATCGGAAGAACCCGGAATGACCGTCTATTCGTGCAGCGGAACACCGGTTGAATGCATCAAGCTGGCCTGCGGCGCCGTCCTCGACAGGGAACCGGATTTGATCGTCGGTGGAATCAACCACGGCGACAACTCCGGCACCAATGTGCACTACTCCGGCACGATGGGCATAGCCATCGAAGGCTGCCTGAAAGGGATCCCCTCGATCGGCTTTTCGCTTTGCGACCATACGCCCGGAGCAGACTTCGGCCACCTTGAAGCGCACGTCCGGCACATCACATCCGTCGTGCTGCAATACGGACTCCCGGCCCGCACCTGCCTGAATGTGAACTTCCCCTGCGGCAAAATCAAAGGCATCAAGGTCTGCGAGCAAGCGGTGGGACAATGGCAGAGGGAATGGGACCCTTGCCCCCGAAAAGGCGAGGCAAACTATTTCTGGCTGAGCGGGGAATTCATCAACACCGACCCCGCCAACGGGAAAAGCGACAATTGGGCGCTGGCAAACGGCTACGCCGCCATAACCCCGACCACCGTCGACATGACCGACTATCCGTTCATCGACCAACTGAAAGAACGGCTATGAAATACTACATCGTTGCAGGCGAAGCGTCGGGCGACCTCCACGCCTCCCATCTGATGGCCGCGCTGAAGAACGAAGACCCGCAGGCCGGCTTCCGCTTCTTCGGCGGCGAACTGATGGCAGCCGCCGGAGGAACCCTCGTAAAACACTACCGCGAGCTGGCATACATGGGCTTCGTTCCGGTGCTCCTGCATCTGCCAACCATCTTCGCCAACATGAAACGCTGCAAGGAAGACATCCTCGCATGGAACCCCGACGTTGTCATCCTGGTCGACTACCCGGGCTTCAATCTGAATATCGCCAAGTTCGTGCACGCCCGGACGCAGATCCCCGTATACTACTACATCTCCCCCAAAATATGGGCGTGGAAAGAATACCGCATCAAAAATATCAAGCGGGATGTGGACAAACTCTTCTCGATCCTGCCGTTTGAAGTAGAATTTTACAACCGGCACCATTACCCCGTTCATTACGTGGGCAACCCCACGGTGGACGAAGTTGCCGCGTTCCGCTCCGCACAAACCGCGCCCCTTCCCGCCGCCGGCGGCGGGAGCTTGCCGCACAAGCCCGTCATCGCACTGCTCGCCGGTAGCCGCAAGCAAGAAATCAAAGACAACCTGCCGCACATGCTTCGTGCAGCAGCCGGCTTCCCCGAATACCAGCCGGTGATCGCCGGCGCGCCCGGCATTTCCCCCGAATACTACAACACGTTTACCCGAAGCGCGAACCTGCAAGTCGTTTTCGGGAAAACCTATTCCCTTTTACAGCAAGCCGAAGCGGCGCTGGTGACCTCCGGCACGGCCACGCTCGAAGCCGCCCTTTTCCGCGTGCCGCAAGTGGTTTGCTACCATACGCCGGTCGGGCGGGTGGTCTCCTTCCTACGCAAGCGCCTGATTAAAGTAAAATACATCTCGCTGGTCAACCTGATTGCCGGAAGAGAAGTCGTTAAAGAACTGGTGGCCCACACCATGACGGCAGAAAACATGCGCAAAGAGCTGCGGCGCCTGCTGTACGACGCACCCTACCGCAAGCAAATGCTGGACGGATACCAAGACGTGGCCCGGCGCCTCGGGGAAGCGGGCGCCCCCGTGCGGGCCGCGCAAAAAATCGTCGGCAGCCTGAAAAGAAAGGCTTAGCCCACAGGCTTAGTCCGGCTATACCCCTCCTTTTGCAGCAGTTCCACAATCTTTTGCTTGAAGTCGCCTTGAACGACGATCTCGCCGTCCTTGGCCGTTCCCCCCACGCCGCATTTGGCCTTCAGGAACTTGCCCAGCTCTTTCAAATCGGTTTCCGCGCCGGCAAACCCGGTGACCAAGGTAACCACTTTCCCGCCACGGTTTTTGCGATCCAGCCGCACACGCAAATCCTGCTTCGACGGCTCCGGCGTTGCCTGCTCTTCGTTGCTTTCCCCCTCATAACCGTAATCGGGATTTGTGGAATAAACAATATTCAGGCGGTCTTTCCATTTCATAGCTTAAAATGTTTGATTGTTCCCGGTAAATATAGGCATCAATACGTTAACCCCATAATTTTCTCGATGAAAAGCCCTTAGCCGCCCGTGGTCGGGCGCTTTGAAGTTTATAAAGCGGTTCTAATGCATGCGACGGCGCTTCGACAAAACAGTTGCCTTCATATATATTAATGTATTCCCTTTCTTTTCTCCTTTGGATGGCCCGTACCTGCCGCCGGAACAGCGCTTTGTGAGTACAAAAGGAGATCTCTTCGTCTTTATTATAAGTAGACTTAATACTTCGTCTTTTAAGCTATTCAAGCTATTCACCGAGGGAATCTTTTTACAATTCTATATAATTAAAAATTTATCTATGAAAATGAGTTATTTCTTATTCAAGAAGACTTGCATCGGAAGGCTGGCTTTCTGTTTGTGTCTTCTTCCGATTAGTGCTCCAACACCGGCTTTGGGCGCTCCAAAAGAAAGTGTTGCACAAATAGCCCAGCAATCAAAGATTGTCAAAGGCAAAATCGTTGACGAAGCGGGCGAGCCAATGATTGGCGTTTCGATACACGTCAAAGGAACAACCGTCGGGACGATTACCGACATCGAAGGAAACTTCTCGCTTTCTGTTCCTTCGGGCGCCGGCGCAATGGAAGTTTCGTATATCGGATACCTTACGCAATCCGTTACCATCGGAAGCAATACGGACTTCACCATCCGGATGAAACCCGATACCCAGGCGTTGGACGAAGTCGTTGTCATCGGTTACGGCACGGTAAAGAAGCGCGACCTTACGGGAGCTGTCTCTTCGGTGAAAAGCAGCGACATCACCATGCGCCCCGGCCCGAATCCCATGGAAGCCCTCCAGGGAAAGGTTGCCGGTTTGGATATTACACGCGAGTCCGGCCAGGCCGGAGCCGAGATCAAGATGCAGCTGCGCGGCAACCGGTCGTTTACGGCCGATGGCAATCCGTTATTCTTAATAGACGGGCTGCCCGGCGACTACGCAACGCTGAACCCGAACGACATCGAATCCATCGAGGTGCTCAAAGATGCTTCTTCTACGGCTATTTACGGCTCTGCCGGATCCAACGGGGTTATCATTATCACCACAAAGGGCGGGAAAGCCGAGAAAGTGAATGTAGACTTCAATGCCTACGTCGGGTTTAACGGCTGGTCGATAACGCCGGATGTGCGTACGGACGACGACTACCTGCAAGCCAAAAGGGATGCCTACCGGTATGTATGGGACAGCAGCGCAAGCCAATGGACGACAACCGGCGCGCTCTGGCAATCGCCGGCAGACGACGAAGCGATCTTCGGCGCCCAAAGGTATGCGGCTTTCAAAGAAGGACAATTCATTGACTGGGCCGACCTCTTCCTGCAAAAGAGCGCCGCAACGCAGAATTACAGCTTGAGCGTCTCGGGAGGAAACGAAAAGACAAAGGGATACGTCTCCTTCAACTACACCGACGAGAAAGGACAGTATAAGGGCGACCAATACGAACTGTTCTCCACAAGTATGCGCATAGACCATGAAGTGCGCCCGTGGCTAAGCATCGGCAGCAGCTTGCAAGGATCATATGTGATGCGGGACAAGGCGCAGGACAAATTAGAAAACGCCATCGTTACCGACCCGCTCGTAAAACCCTACAACGAAGACGGAACGCTGAACACCAACCTGGGCAACAACGTCTACAACCTGCTGCTCAACTACCAGCCCGGAGTTTACGAAAACCAGGACAACAATTTCAAGGTTTATGTAAATCCCTACATCGAGATCAAGCCCGTAAAAGGACTGAGCATCCTGTCGCGCGCAGGCATACAGATGAACTACTCCAACGGATACCGCTTTGACGGCATCGGATCGGTCAACTATACCTACGCAAACTCGGAAGTCGCGAAAGCCAAGATCACCCAGAACCGCACCTACGGCTATCAGTGGGACAATGTGCTGACCTACAACTTCAAGCTGTTCGACGACCACGACTTCACATTCACCGGAGTATCTGCGTGGAAGTACGACCAGCAGCAGCGGACGGAAATGGACCAGACCAACATCTCGTCCAACAACTTCAAATGGCACAACATGAAAGGAGATGCCAACACGACGGTCATCTCCTCCTACACCATGTCGAAAACACTCGGGTTCATCGGGCGCATCAACTATTCCTATCTGGGCAGGTACCTCTTCTCCGCATCCATACGCCGCGACGGCGCATCGGCTTTGCACAGGGACAGCCGCTGGGATAACTTCCCCGCCGCATCGGTAGCCTGGAGAATCTCCGACGAGGATTTCATGAAGCCCACACAAAGCCTGCTGGACAACCTGAAGCTCCGTCTGGGATGGGGCGTTACCGGATCAGCCCGGATCAAAGCCTACAGCTCAGTCAGCAACCTGGAAGAAATCAATACGTCATTGGGAGGAGGAGCCTTAGGCAGCTACCGCTATTCGCAATACCTGACCAACCCCAGTCTGGGATGGGAAAAATCGAACAGCACCAACATCGGCCTGGACTTTTCGCTCTTCAACCGCCGCATCGACGTCACCATGGACTACTACTTCACCCGCACCGACGGCGTGATCTGGAGCGTATCCCTGCCCTCCATATACGGCACATACAAACCGGGAGCGAACAACTATAAAACAACGATGAACCTCTGCGAAACAAAGAATAATGGCTTTGAACTGACGGCCAACACCCGCAACATCACCACCAAAGACTTTGAATGGACATCCGTCATCGCCTTTGCCACCAACAAAGAGAAGATCGTGAAGCTCACCGGAGGAGGAAACGACAACATCGCCAACATCGACCCCGAAACCGGAAACAACACCGGCTATACGCTGACCATCGGCCAACCCATCAACTCGTTCTACAACTACAAGCTGGACGGAGTATGGCAGATCGGCGAAGAAAAAGACGCAGCCGTATTCAACAAACGACCGGGAGACCTGAAAGTGAACGTCCCCGGCATGAGGCGCATCAGCGAAGGCGTATATATAAAGACCAACAAAGACGGAACGGAAACCGAATACACCGCCAGCTCCAAGTACGCATACAGCGCAAACGACTACCAGGTGCTGGGACACAATTCCCCAAACTGGACGATGGGATTCCAGAACGGATTCACCTATAAAGACTTCGACCTGAGCGTATACACCTTCTTCAGGTGGGGGCAAACCATCAAATACAACATGCTCGGATGGTACCAGCCCAACTCATTTGCAACCAACGCCTCACCCTCAAGAACCTTCCCGACGTACTTCAATTACTGGACGCCCACAAACCCGTCCAACGATTACCCCGTGATGGAACACAACGCCTCACCCTCCACCATGATCGGATTTGAAGGACTTAACTTCGTAGACGGTTCGTTCTTTAAACTTAAAAACATCACGCTGGGCTATACCTTACCCAAAAAGCTGGCCAAAAAACTCTCCATCGACAAACTACGCGTCTATGGAACGGTAACCAACCTGCTGGTCCTGTCGAAAAGCCACCTCATCAAAGACTACGACCCCGAAATGAACGGCTCACTTCAATACCCGCTCACCAAACAAGTTGTTGCAGGAATCAACCTGACATTCTAATTATTGAACGATTAAAAAACAGTACAATGAAAATTATCAGTAAAGCAATATATAAATGCGTCTGGGGCCTCTGCCTGGCGCTACTTGTCAATTCGTGCAGCTTAGACGAATACAACCCGGCCGCAGTGTCCGAAGACAATGTACTCACAACCTTCGACGGCTGGAAATCATTCCAGGCCAACTGCTACTCCGGACTCTGGGGATCACTGATCGGAATGCCCTACGGACTCGTATCCGAATTCGGCACCGACCTGTGGACGTTTCCCTACAACAATCATGGCAGCTACAAGCAAATCACAGCCTACGAAGAATTTACCAACAACGTAAACGTTATAACCAACGTGTGGGACTTTGCCTGGGGATCCATCAAAGACTGCAACAAAGCCATCCAACTGTCCGCACAGCTGACCGACGGCAACGCCGCCGACATCGCCGTCCTGGCCGCCGAAACCCGCCTACTCAGAGCTTACTACTACTCAGTACTTGTTGCACAATTCGGCGAAATACCACTCATCGTAGAAGGAAACTCCGAAAAAAGCCTGACCCCCCAACGCAGCACCATACAGGAACTTTACAGCCAGATCCTTTCCGACCTCAGAACAGCCTTCAACACCCTGCCGGTAACACCCTACGACAATAACCCGGGACGCGCCACCAAAAAAGCAGCCTTCGGCATCATGGCGCGCGTATATGCACAAGGAGCAGGCGAAGGACTGAGCGAAGGCGGCAAATCCTACTGGCAACGCGCCAAAGAAGTAGCCGACTCGCTCATTACCTACCAAAACAGCTACGGCGCAACACTGTACGGCGACTTCAGCGACGTATTCGCCGCCAATAACAACCGCAACAATGCCGAAGCACTCTTCACAGCCTACGGCCTTGACCCCTACGACGTATCCTACAACTACGCAACCAGCAACACCAAACCCAACCTCTACCTGCATTACTACCCCAAGCTCGACGAAGCCTTCGGAACATCGGACGTATTCAAAAGAACAGTCAACTCAAACGGAACCAACGCCTACTACGGACGCCTCAACCAGCAGATCATCGCGCCGACCAAATACCTGATCGACTGCTTTGACGCCGGTTACGACAAACGGTGGGAACACACCTTCGTCACCGCATTTGCCAACTACTCCGGCGTGCAAGCCCTGACAAACGTCGGAGACGGAACCCACGCCGCAAGCAAGATCACCTATGACGCAGCAACAGTCACGCTGACCGCAGCCATCTGCACAAAGTACGGCCTGGATCCCTCGCACATCGGCAAGAAAATCTATCCCTATGCCGACATCAATGCAAAACAAACCAACTACGGCGCCGCATGGCAATTCATACCCAAAATATGGAACAAAGGAGCCTACGACGGAGCAATAACCAGCCTCGAAGAAGCCAAAAACGCCAATGTACACCCCTACCCGCTCGCAGCTGACGAAGACCGCTTCTTTGCCTACTTGAGCAAAACACCCCTGGCCGACGCCGAGAAAAAAGCGCGGGCATACATCACCATAAACATTGACGATATGTTCGACCCGGCCGACCCGACCGGCAGCACCTACAAAGAAAACAAGTCCAACAACGGCTTCACGCCCGCCACCCTTATCACCGTATATCCCGCCATGCAAAAGTTTAACCACAACTTCGACGGCGCATGGTTAGGCGGCAACTTCCAGCAAAAACTCGGCAACATCATCGTCATGCGCATGGCCGAAATATACCTGATTGCAGCCGAAGCCACACTCAACAGCGGCGGTAGCGGAACCGAAGCCGCAAACTACCTCAACGAATTACGCCGGCGGGCCTGCCGCAATGACGTCGATTTCAACACCTCAACCGGTATGCAACTCACAACGGCCACAAAAGACGATGTCTTCGACGAATACGCGCGCGAGCTTTGCGGCGAATTCAACCGCTGGGCCTTATTGAAACGCAACCAGGCATTTGAAGCCCGCCTGCAGAAATACAACCGAACCGCCTTCTCCAACTTCGTAGCCGCCAAACACTACAAGCGCCCCATTCCATACACATTCCTGAACCAGATCAACAACGCTGAAGAATTTGGAAGCAACGGCTATTAGCCCTTTTCATATACCATCTCTTCATTTACAATTTACGCCGGTATTAAATGGTAAATGATAAACGGTAAATGGTAAATGAAGAGATAGCAAATGGACAATAGACAATAGACAATGGACAATGAATACCACCGCAGGCCAATTGTCAATTGTCCATTGTCCATTCTTTGGGCGTTGCCTTCGGCCGGGCCATCCGCTGCAAGTCCTCGCTCCGCTGCACTACGTTCCGCTCCGCTGTGGGCTTTCCGCTGCTCGCCCTAACGCGGCTGCGCCTTCACATTTACC
>JAITSN010000010.1 GCA_031287715.1 Mediterranea sp. (in: CFB group bacteria) | reverse complement strand
CTGCGCGGGCGCATTGGATTCAAAAAAGAATTTTTTTGCTTCTGCGCGGGCGCATTGGAATCAAAAAAGAAATTTGTTGCTTCTGCGCGGGCGCATTGTAATCAAAAAAGAAATTTGTTGCTTCTGCGCGGGCGCATTGTAATCAATTAATCCTTAAAAAACTACTCAAACCATACCACTATGGCAAACAAGAAATTCAAGCCCTGTCTTCCCATCCTGTTCCTTTTGCTTTCTTTCTGTTTCTTTTCGTGCGGTGACGACGCGCCGGCGGGAGGCGAAGAACCCGAACAACCGGTTGCCCAACTGACCGACGTCAGCCTGAGCCAGACCCTGAACGGGCAGCAAGCCCACCAGCTGGCCACCCTCGACGAAGAACTCACGCTCACCTCCACGCTGAGTTTCAACGAAAAGAAAATAAACTGGAGCAGCCCCGCGCTGGAACTCACCATAAGCAACCTGCTGCCCATCGAACGGGAAAACATAATCGTGACCTCGGAGGGAACAGCCCTCACGTCTGTAGAGATCACAACAGAAAACAACACGCTCAAAGTCGCCCTGGTCAAAACCAACGGCTCCTACGACTATCTAAAGGCAAAGACAATCGCCGTAACCCTAAAGGCCAAACTGAAAGCCGGCATCACGGAAGACGAACTCTCCGGACTGAACTACAGCGGCCTCACGTTTCAGAGCATCTTCTACGGCGACGCGCCGGACAAAAACATCAAGTCCAACGCCACCACCTTAGTCTCCGTCGTCAACCCCGACGTGCTCTATAACGTAAAAGGCGACCCCAACAACAGCCTCTACCCCTACAAGCTGAACGTCGTCTACTTCGTTCCATCCGACAGGCAACCCAACCCGGGCTACCGCAAGCGCATCAGCACAATCCTGCTCAAGCACCAGCTCTTTACCTGCAAATGGATGAAACATTGGGGATACGAAGAAAAATCATTCGGCCTCCCGCTTGATGAAAACGGCATGATCAACATCGTTGCCGTGAACGGGCGTGAACCCCTGTCGGCCTACACCTATGCCGACGGCGCCGGAAAGATGAGGCCCGAAATAGACAGCTGGTACACCACCAACAACCTGGCCCGCCACAGCGAGCACACCCTCGTCATCACCGCAACACCGGGAGGAAGCGTTGATGTACCCTTCTTTGGCACCGGCAAAACCTGTTATGCCTACGACTACCCCGAAATGGCCTACGAAAATATGCAGATAGACCCCATCACCGGCAGCACCATCAAAGGCGGCGCGGGCATCACCAACAACTCCATAGGAGGCATGCTCCACGAGCTGGGCCACGCGCTGAACCAACCGCACGTAGGAGCCGGATACAGCCAGCGGTACGACCCCGCCTTCGGCATAGCACTCATGGGGTCGGGCAACCAAACGTGGGGCAAGGCGCCCACCTTCTTCCACCACGCCAGCGCGGCTACCTTGAACAACTGCCAGATAGCCTCCAAGACAGAAAAAACATTCTACGAAACAATCAGCGCGCAACTGAAGATTTCCAGCGTCGCCATCCAGGGCAACCGCTGCACCGTGAAAGGAAACTTCACCGCCACCACCGATGTGACCGACGTCATCGTACGCTTCTACAACGCCGACGAACAATTCCTGGGAGGCGGGCACGGCTACACCAGCATAGCCTTCGTGGTCAAGCCGGCCGGCAACACCTTTGAACTTACCAACGCGCCCATCGAAGAATTGCGGGTGAACAGCTACACCAACTACCACATAGGCGTTACCATCCTGATGAACAACGGAACAGCCAAAAGCGCATCCCTGCCCTACACCTACAGTTTGGTGAACAACAACGGATACACCCTTGAAAGCGACGACCTGGTGAACAACGGCGACTGGACAGTCGAAACCTCACACCCGCTACCCGAAGACGCCGCCATATCCAACGCGCCGGGCAGCTTGGTAGACGGCGACCTGTCCACCTGCCTCTCGATGGTCAAGCCGGGCAAGACCTACGGCGGTATCTCCGTCGAATCCAGCGCAAATGTATGGGCCATCATAGACTTCAAGGCAGAAACCGAATTCAGCCAAATCATCCTGACCAACCGCAACTTCCAGGAATACCTCAACGCAAAGGCCGTCTCCTTCTACGGCAGCAATGACGGCAAAACCTTCACGCCCGTCAAAGTAAACGTAGAACTTCCCGACCCGAAAGAGAACATCATCGTCCTGGAAACAAAGGCCAAATGCCGCTACCTGAAGATGACTTTCGACCGGTGGGACGATAGCCAGGGAAGCACCATGCAATTTGCCGAGCTGGGGCTGAAGAATTGACAATTGACAATGAGCAATGAGCAATGGACAATAAAAGGCCCCCTGAACGTTAATGTTCAGGGGGCCTACTTGATTTAGCATTGTCAATTGTCCATTTACCAGGAATGGCCGTCGTAAGAGCTTTGCGTCAGCTTATCGTTCAGTTCGATTTCCTGTTTGGGTATGGGCCAGTAGTAGCGTTTGTCGTCCCAAGGCAGCTCGCCGTTACTGATGTTCGGATCCTTGGGATAGCAGATGATGAAGCCGTCGGTGTCCAAGAAGTAGTCTTTGTCTTTGAGTTTGACAAAGGTGATCGATACGACGTATTCGTTGCTGTGATCGGTTTTGCTCGCGTCGAGATCGCGCTGTACTTTATAAAGATCCTGCTTTTCCTGCGTCATCTTCATGCCACGCAGGGGCACGGTCATCAGTTTGCCGGCTTTCCAGCGGATGAGGTCTGCGTAGCGCAGGCCTTCCCACGCCATTTCCACCCGGCGTTCGCGGCGTATTTCGCGGATGAGCGACGAGGGAACATAGCCCACGTAGTCGCGGTAGATGTTGTCCAACCGCGTGTCGGTGGGGTAGTTGCCAAGCGTAAACTTGCTGTCCGGATAGGTGGTGAAGTCGAAGCCTGCACGCGTGCGCAGTGCGTTGATGGTGTTGTCTATGTCGGTTTGCGTGAGGGTTCCGCGTTCGGCTTTGGCTTCGGCAAGCGCCAGCAGCACTTCGCCGTAGCGGAATTCCACACCTGTTTGCGTGCCGTTGGTCGTGGCTTCGTATTCGGCAATATCGCCCACCCAGTGCTTGATAACGCGATAGCCTCCCACGGTGGAGGCATTAGCGCTGCCGATGAGGGGAAGGGTGATGCCGTGCACTTTTACATCAATAACGCCTTTGGTCGGGCCAGAGTTGCGCCAGATGGTCCAATATTCGCCCGGGCGGCAAACGGTTTGCGCCAGACGCGGGTCGCGGTTCTCCAGCTCCAGCCACAGGCCGTCGTAGCCCTGAAAGAGATCGCTGTTCTCGATGGTTTTGCCGTCGATGGAGAGATACTCGTCCAACATGCCTTTGCTGGCTCCGAAGCATCCGTACTTCTTGGTCTGGTTTTGGTCAAAGTAGCGGAAGGTGGCGTTGCCCACGTTGGTGCCGTCGTACGTGCGTGCCAGGATGGCTTCGGTGTTGCCGTCGGTCTGCGGGGTCTTCAGGAAGGTGAACATTTTGTAGTAGCTCTTCGCGCCCGCGCCGGTATAGAGCTGATAGTGGCCGGTATTCATAATAGCCTGCGCCGCCGTTGCACATTCGTCGAGGAACTTACCTGCATCGGGCAGGTTGAGGTTGCTGTGATACTTGCGGAAGGTGCCTTCGAAGAGGCAGATGCGCATCTTGAGGAAGTTGGCCATATCCTTGTTGATGCGGCCGTCGGGGGCCTTGCCTTCGGGCAGGTGCGCCACGGCAAAGTTGATGATGTTGAGCACGCTGTCCATCAGCGCCACACGCGGCGTGCGCGGGGCATAGAGTTCGGGCGAGTCTACGTTGAGGTCGGAGGAGAACCAGGGCACTTCGCCGAAGATCAGCACCTTGTTATAGTAGTCCCAGGCCTTGAAGAAGAGTGCTTCGGCCTTGTACTTGTCCAGCTTGGCTACGTCGCCCCCTTTGGCCGCCTGCGTGTAGTTGCGCAGGAAGTAGTTGAGCGAGCGTGTCTGCGTCCAGTCCCAACCGGTGGTTGTTCCGGTTTGCGGTATGACGAAGGTGCCGTTCAATCGCGGGTCGGCCACACCGGTGTTGTTGGCACTCAGTTGTGTGCCGCTCAGCAGGGCGTTGTCGGTCATCTTGTCCCATCCGATAAGGCGGGGCATACGTATCGCTTCGCCAAAGGGTGCGTTGGCCAGGGTAGTGCTTTCTGCATATCCGGATTGCAGTCCTTCGACGAATTTGGCGTAAAACTGGTTTAGATAGAGCGGCAGGTCACTCTCGTTCTTGAGGAATACGCCTTCGGCCATTTCCTGCGTGGGGTCTTGTTGCATGAACGCATCGTTGCACCCCGTCAGAGCCACGGCTCCCATCAGGACGGCCGCGCTCCATGCTATGATTACTCTAAAGTTCTTCATAATCTTTATTCTCTCACTTAAGTTAAAAACCGATTTGCACCCCAAGGGCCAGCGTGCGTTTGACCGGATAGGCCACCGACATCTGGTCGGGATCGAAAGCATCGGGTATCTCCGTAATATCAAACAGGTTGTAGCCTGCCAGGTAGATGCGCACCTTGTCTATCTTGATCTTGGCGAGCAGTTCTTGCGGAACGGTGTAGCCCAGCGTCAGTTGTTTGAGGCGCAGGTAGGCCGCATTGACGATGTATGCGCTTTGCACGGCCGGTACGGCGCCGTACATGGGGAACGCCGCGTCGGTGCGGTCGGGGCGCCAAGAGTGTTCGTACATCCAGTTCGCTCCGGCGCCTGCTCCTCCCCAGTAGCTGGTGGAGCCGATCCAGTAGTCGCGTTTGGCCACGCCTTGCAGGAAGAGGTTGAGGTCGAAGTTCTTGTAGAACCAGTTGGTGGTGATGCCGAAGCGATAACGCGGTGTGCTGTTGCCGAGTATCTTCCGGTCGCCCGAGTCGCCGATCTTCTGGTTGCCGTCGTCCAGTTTGCCGTCGGGCACACCGTCGGGTCCGCTGATGTCTTTACGCCAGGCGTAGCCCGGATAGAGGGTTTCCGAATTGTTGAACGGATGGATGTCCGCGTTGGTGAGTTTCCATTTCTTGGCTGTGCCGTCCATGTACCACTCGCCGTCGGATTCCTGCACGATGCCTCCGCTCTCGTAGCCCCAGATCTCGCCCACGTACTGTCCGTCGTAGAGCTTGCTGATGAACTTTTCGGGGTTGGCGGCGTAGGTCAGCACCTTGGTGCGCGCATCCGAGAGCACCAGTCCCACGTCGTAGCGCACTTGTCCTCCTGCCAGCCGGTCGTTCCACTTCACGGAGAGTTCCCAGCCGCGGGCTTGCAGCTTGCCGGAGTTCTGGGTAGGCGCCGTCGCTCCGAGCACGGCCGGATAGGCCACGCTGCCGTCGGTCAGAATGTTTGAGGTGGTGCGTTGGTACCAGTCGAACGAGAAGTCGAGGCGGTTGCCCAGCAGGGTGGCGTCCAGACCGAGGTCGATGGTCGTAGCTTTCTCCCAGGTCAGCGTAGGGGAGATCAGGTTGGGTGCGTTCACGGTGCTTACGAATTGTCCGCCGATCAGATAGCCCGCTGTTGCGGAAGACATCTGTGCCTGGTATGGGTAGTTCGATGTGGGTTGGTTGCCCAGCGTTCCGTACGAGCCGCGCACTTTCAGATTGTCGAGCCAGGTCTTGGTGCTGTTCATGAACTTCTCTTCCGAGATGCGCCAGCCTGCCGAGAAGGATGGGAAGAAGAGGAAGCGTTCATCGGGGGTGAAGCGTGACGAGCCGTCGTAGCGGCCGTTGAACTCCAGCAGGTATTTGCCGGCGAAGTTGTAGTTCACCCTGCCGAAGACGGCGCGTCCGGTACGTGTCCATGCCTTGGTGGCCGGTGTTTGCAGCGCGATGTCTTCCGACGCTACGGGGTTGAGGATGTCGGGCGAGAATAGCTTCTCCATGTTCACATCCAGGTAGCTGTACGTGGTCTCTTCCTGGTTGAAGCCCAGCACTGCGGCTACGCTGTGCTGCTTGGCAAAGGTCTTGTTGAAGTCCGCGTAGGCGTTGATGGTATAGTTGTCCGTATTATCCTTGTAGATCATGCCTTTGTTGCTTTCGGCGTGCTGGCTCACTTGGGCGCCTCCCCAATCGATATAGGTGAATTTGGGAGCGTAGCGTTCCAGATTGCTCGACTGCGGATAGTAGGTCAGGTCGGCCTTCAGGTTCAGCGTGTTCTTGATGAGGGTGAACTCCGGCGAGAGGGTCATCATCGTGGAGGTGGTGGTTGTGGTGCGGTGCGCGCCGTTGCCTATCCAGGAGATGATGTTCGCCGTGGGCATCCCCGGATAGTCGGGGTCGTTGTCTGCCAGCCGGATCGGCATTTGCAGGCGGGCGTTGTCGTTATTGGCCATGAACGTCCAGATCTCCTTGCTCAGGTCGCTGCCCGCAAGCATGGAGGTAGGTACGAAAGGTGCTTCGTAGGTGGTCTTGTTGAAGCTCAGCCGCGCCGTGGTCTTGAACCAGTCGGTCACTTGCGCTGTGGTGGTGAACATGGCGTTATAGCGGTTGAACTGGTCGGTGTTCACCTTGTACATCCCTTCCTGGCTCATGTAGCCCAGCGAGATGTAGTACGACACCTTGTCGCCGCCGCCGGAGATGTTGAGGTTGTGCTTCTGCACGGGCGTCCATGTGCGCACCAGCTCGCCGAAAGCGTCTACCGAAGAGACCCATGTGCGGCTTGCGTCGGCGTTCTTGATGTAGGCGTTTTCGGGACTCGGGTCTTTCAGGTATTTCTCCATGGCATCCAGCACGCGCTTGTCGCTCGTCGTCCAACTGTCCGGCACGTAGTTACCGGCAATCCACTCTTTCCTCTCCAGGATAGCTTTCTGGATCAGGTAAGAACTCATTCCGTCGGGCATGGCCGAGGGTGTGTCCCACGAAATGTCGAAGCTGTACGAGATCTTGCCTTTCTGGTTGAACTTGCCGTTCTTGGTGGTGATCAGGATCACACCGAACGCTGCTTTGGTTCCGTAGATGGCAGCTGCCGAAGCGTCTTTCACCACGCTCATCGAGGCGATGTCTTCGGGGTTGAGCTGATTGAGCAATGTTCCGGTGGTTTCCACACCATCAATAAGGATCAGCGGCTCGGCACTCGATACTTCATACAACTTGCTTGATTGGTTGTAGGTCATGGAAGTGCCGCCACGGATGTTGAAAGACGGTACGGCATCGGGCGAGCCGGTTCCGATCGTCACATTCAGGTTTGGCACAATGCCCTGGATCGCTTGTCCGATGTTTGCTACCGGACGGTTCTCAAAGGCATCGCTCGACACGGAGGCAACCGCTCCGGTGAGGTTCACCTTCTTTTGTGTACCGAATCCCACTACGACCACTTCGTCCAGCTGTTTGGAATCTTCTTTCAACGTAATGTTGAATGTGGTCTTGCCGCTCACAGAGACGTTCTGCGTTAAGTATCCTATATAAGATACTTGCAGAACGGCGTCCGCCGGCACGTTGTTCAGTGTAAATTTGCCGTCAAGATCGGTCACTGTTCCGATTCCGGCTGCGCCTTTCACCACTACACTGGCGCCAATGATAGGCTCTGTTCCATCAGTTACCGTTCCGGTAACTGTTCTTCCGGTTTGAGCAACGGCGCTTACCGATGCTGCACCCAATTCATCACTTCCATTCGGATTGGCTGCCATGCATACGCTTGCAAGAAGCAACGCTGCACAACAACCCATCCGTTTGAAGCGGGAGAGAGAAATGTTCCTGTTCATATTAAATTTGATTAAAATGTTTTCAAACATGCAAAGAAATGTAAATGGTGAGAAGGGATACGGGTTGCTATTATTGCCTAATCTTTTGCTCTAATAGCCAAGATATTGATAGGAAAAGGCTTGAAGCGCAGTCGGGTTTTCAGGTTGTTTGTTTATTCCACTACTTATTCTATAGTTTGCTTCACAAATCAAAATAAGAACGATAAAATGAAAGCCCTTTATCATTTACCATTTACAATTTACCATTTACCATTTCGTGTTCAATATGAACGCTAAACAGCAAGCGATAAATTGTAAATGGTGAACAGCAAACGCTAAACAGCAAGCGATAAATTGTAAATTGTAAACGGTAAATGGTAAATGAAATTATGGCGCCAGCACAAGGTAGAGTACAGGAATGAGTATTCCACCTATCAGGTACCATTTTCCCCTGCGGAAGACGCCGTGCTTGCCTCTGACCATGAACAAGCCGGAGACGGCAAAGAAGACGAGCGAGGCGGCAAAGAGATCGCCCATGATGCTCCATCCTTTGATCTTGTTGTAGTGCAGTTTGTTTATCCAATAAACAAAATTGTTCCTGGAATGGAGTTCATAGTCCACTGCGCCCGTGGCGGAGTTGTATACGCCAATGCCTCCCTGAAGCATCAATCGGGAGTGATCGTCGTCGATGGTCATGATTCGTTTCAGTTGGGGGAGTTGTTTGTCGGCCCATATGGCGGTTAGCTCTTCGGCGGTCAGGCGTTTGTCGAGCCGGAGCGTGTGCTCGGTGGTCTTGAAGGCCGGGTCTTTCCCATCCATGTGGTTGAGCAGGAAACCTGAGATCCCATAGACCAGGCACAAGCCGGCCATCAGGAATCCCAGGTCACGATGAACAGTGCGCAAGGCGCGGATCAGTAATTTATTCGCTTTGTCACTTTTCAACAATGTCATAGCGTTCGCCGTCCATGTAGTAGGTTGAGTAGTGATCTTTGCCATGGTCTTTCATCCATTCGCGTATGCCTTTGATGTTGCTCAGCTCGTGTTCGCATTGTTCGGCCGAGCCGTCTTCTTTGGCTTTCTGCTCGTTCACCTCCTTTTCGTACTGGTCGAGGTATTCCTTTGAGATGCGGCGTTCCTTCACCACTCCGGTGATGGCCAGCTCGGAGCCGATCAACTCGCGGTTAAAGCCGCCGATCTCTCCTTTGGCCTCTACCCTGAGGGTGGTCTTCTGGTCGTCACCCACGATGAAGCAGCGCTTCCCCGAGTGTTTGCAGGTATGGGTTACGAAGCCCTTGACTGTAACCGTTTTGTTCACCAACTGCTCCGCATCGGCCAGCAGTTCATCCAGTTTATAGGTTCCGGCACCGGCGGTTGCTTCGATCTCTACTTCTGTTGCAACCTCGGGTTGGGCTTTCTTGTTGCCACAAGAAGCCAGAGCAGCCCATACGAATGTAAGTACTAATAACTTTTTCATTTTTCTCTATTCATTTATTTTAAAATCGGGTAATATCCATAGTGCGATGAATCCGGCGACGCCGGTCAGCAAAACATATCCGGCGGCCAGCCTGCTCCGTTTGCGGTTCCCAAGGAGGAAGAAGCCGGTCACGGCCAGCAATGCGTTCAGCCCGAAGCCGTACCAGGCGGTGTAGTGTACGCACGGGATGAGGAAGTCGTTATGTTCCTGTTCAAAGGTGATGTAATACGGGAAGACGTATTTGGCTACCTTGTCCCACATGGTTTGTGAACGTTCCACGCTGTAGGCGGCCACTTGCTTGAGCGTTTCCGTTTCCAGCCCGTAGTACCGGCGCCCTTCCGGGGTGGTCACCGATACGGTCCAGTAGAGCAGGTTGCCCATGATCGTCAGCTGGTCTCGCGTGAGGTCTATCGGCGGGATGTCCAGCTTCAGCGGAGCATATTTCCCATCGTTGCCTTCTATTATATATATATCTCCTTTGTTGTCGAACAGAAAACCGTAGAACCGTTTGTCGCTGACTTCGAGCATGGAGAACCAGGCGGGCTTTATTTCGCCGGCAACGTTGGTGTTGCGCACGTACGGCCTGCCGTTCACCATCTTGATATGGTAAAGATCCCCGTTAGCGTCTAAGGAAAAGTAGCCCTCATCGTATGCCTTGCGCGGATTGGGGTTGCCTGACAGCCATTGGGGCGGGAAGCGGTATTCCGCTTTATCCAGCGCTTTTTGGAACAGTTCGCTCTTGGCGGCGTTGATCCGGTTTGTTTCCGCGTCGATAAATTCGATGCGGTCTTTCATGCGGAACACATCGTCAGGCATTTCCAGCCCGACGCGTTTGGGCATTGTTTCAAACAAAATATGCAGGCCCATCCGGGGTGTTTGCATCAGTTCGGGCGTGTAGCGGTAGGTGACCGCTTTCGAGCGGACGATCTGCGGGGTGATTTCCTTCCCGTCGATGCTGTCGGGCAGTCTTCCGTCCACCATCAGTTGGCGGTAATTGAGCAGGGGCATCAGCGAGTCGAACTGCGCGGTGGAATAGCGTTTCCCTCTCAGGTCGGCCAGCGGGAACTGTTTGTTCTTGTAATCCACAAGGCCAAGTTCCTTCATCATGGAGCTGTAGTACACAAAAGGGTAGTTGTCCGGCGAGTGCGTGGCTTTTTTCACCAATGAAGGTATGAGCCACGATCCAAGTATGGAAATGAATACCAGGATAAGATAAAAGATCTGTTTTTTATATTTCATTGTCTGTCTGTCGTTAGCATATACGGTGAATGTTCAGGATTGGGTGCCTTCTTTAAAGCGGGCCGTTGAATAGAACGGGAAGAAAAATCCGGCGACGGCCAGCAGCAGCAGGTAGGGCAGGAAAGAAGAATAGCCGCCCGACTTGGCGCTCAGGTAGTACGCAGACAGTCCGCCGATGGCACAGAGCGTATTCAGCACCCGCCGGCGCCATACCGGTTCGAGGCATATCCAGCAAGTGAAGTAATAGCCGAGTATGCCGCCGAGCAGCCACGGGGCCATCGTCCAGGTCATGGCGGTGATCATTTCACCGGCATAGTAAGGTTGCAGACCGGCGGCCAGCACGAGATACATGCACGCGAACAGCCCCAGCCAGACGACCGTGCCGTAGAGCAGCATCGCCGACAGGATCTTCGATTCGGGTAGCGGCAGATGCAACGTCAGCTTCAGCCGTTTGTCCGTCATTTCGGGGATGAACTGCGTCCATCCCAGCAGGCTGCCGGCCAGCAGGGGGAACCACTGGATAAAGGAAGGCAGGATCGACATATCTTTCAGTATAACATTACCCCACACCTGAACGGCCCCTCCCATACGGAAGGCTTGTCCGGTATTGATAAACGCGTAGACCAGCAGGGCGGCCATCAAGCACAGCAACAGCAGGATGATGCGCCGGGTCTTTATCCATTCTTTATAAAATAAGGCTTGCAACATGAGATAAATTTTAAAACGTTTTCATGATTGAGCGATCTCCACGATCAGTATTTTCCCGTCAGGCCGATGAAGGCGTCTTCCAGGGAAATATTTTCTTCCCGCAGGCCGGATATGCGGTAAGGCGCCAGCAGGCCGGCCACCTCTTCTTTGGGAAGAAACGAATAAGTCTCCCATTGGCTTCCTATCTTTTCGATATTCCACAGTCCGGAATGTTGTTCGATGTCCGTACTGTCTGTGGTGAAGCGGTACCGCTTGAAGCGGTCCAGGATCTCCTGCGTAGGTTTGTGCAGCAGCAGCCGGCCGTAGTCCATAATGATACAATCATCGATGAGCATTTCCATATCCTGGATGATATGCGAAGTGAGAAACACCGTTTTGTTCTCGGCGGTGGCGTATTCTTTGAGGTATTCGACGAACAGACGGCGGTAGCCCGGGTCCAGCCCCATTGAAAAGTCGTCGAGGATGAGCAGCTCAGGATCCTGGGCAAACAACAGCCCCAAAGCGATCTGCGACCGCTGGCCGCACGACATGGTATTGATCTTTTGCGTCCGGGTGACCTGTAACTTTTGAAGAAGTTCGTAGTACGCATCCCGTTTCCAGTGCGTAAAGAACCGGCTGTAGAAGCGCTCGATCTGTTCCATATTAAAATACGTATGTTGAATGTGCCCTTCGAGCAACAAACCGATACGCGCTTTAGTAGGCGGAGAAAGATGTTCCATATCTTCCCCGAAAATACGGCAAACACCCGAGCGGGGTTTCAGATAACCATTAAGTATATTGATAATGGTCGTCTTGCCGGTGCCGTTCTTGCCTAAGAGGCCCAGGATCCGCCCCCGCTTCACTTCAAAGTTCAGATCGCGGTAGATCAGCTTCTTCCCATAATAATGGGTAATGTTATCACATTGAATGATAGTATCCATTTACATATAAATATAATTGATTTACGATACGCAAAGCTACGGATTATAGGCTTTGCGGACAAGGCTTCGTATATGTTTTTTCCCACCGGTATGTTTTCATTCAACAAATAATCCCTATTTTTGCCCCTCATCAAAAGTCTTGAAATACAATATGACTAACGAACAGCTGATTCCCGACTACATCTTTGAAACAAGTTGGGAAGTGTGTAATAAAGTGGGAGGGATATACACCGTTTTGTCTACCCGGGCAAACACGTTACAAACACGGTTTCGCGACAGAGTATTCTTCATCGGACCGGACCGGCAGGAGAAGCAGGATCACCTGTTTACCGAATCGGACAGCCTGTACGCCGAGTGGCGCGAACATGCGCTGGCCAAATCAAACCTTCGCGTCAGGATCGGGCGATGGAACATCCCCGGCAATCCCATTGTGATCCTGGTCGACTTCCGGCCTTTCTTCGAGATCAAAAACAAGATCTACGTCCAGGCCTGGGAACACTACCAGGTGGATTCCCTGCACGCTTACGGCGACTACGACGAGGCCTCCATGTTCTCCTACGCCGCAGGCAAGGTCGTGAAGAGCTTCTACCTCTACAACCTGAGCCGGAACGACAAAGTGATATACCACGCCCACGAGTGGATGACGGGGCTGGGCGCGCTTTACCTCCAGATCAACGTTCCCGAGATCGCAACCATATTCACCACGCACGCCACCTCGATCGGGCGATCCATAGCAGGCAACAACAAACCGCTGTACGACTATCTTTTCGTCTATAACGGAGACCAGATGGCCGTGGAGCTTAACATGCAATCCAAACATTCCATCGAAAAACAGACCGCGCATCATGTGGACTGCTTCACCACCGTGAGCGAGATCACCCAAAAAGAATGCAGGCAACTGCTGGGCAAGGCTGCCGACGCCATCCTGATCAACGGCTTTGAAGACGGTTTCGTGCCCGGGAACTACGCCTTCGGCGGGAAGCGGAAACGCGCGCGCACCATCATGCTGCAAGTCGCCAACAACCTGCTCGGAACAGATTGGGGCGACGACACACTGATCGTGGCAACGAGCGGCCGGTACGAATTTAAAAACAAAGGCATCGACATCTTCCTCGAAGCCTTGAGCCGCCTGCGGACGGAAAATCTGAACAGAAACGTATTAGCCTTCATCTACGTGCCGGCCTGGATCAACGGACCACGCGGAGACCTGAAGGCCCGCCTGAAAAGCAAAGAACAATTCCCCGTATCGTTGAACCTGCCGCTCATGACGCACAACCTCAAGGACGAAGGCCGCGACCAGATCCTCAACCGGATGCGCTCACTGGGCTTTAACAGCCGGCCGGACGAAAAAGTCAAGGTCATTTTCGTACCCTGTTATCTGGACGGCAAAGACGGCATCTTCAACAAAGACTACTACGACCTGCTGACCGGACAAGACCTGTCGGTTTACCCGTCGTACTACGAGCCGTGGGGATACACTCCGCTGGAAAGCCTGGCGTTCCGCGTGCCCACCATAACCACCGACCTGACAGGTTTCGGATCATGGGTGAAAAACCTCGACCGGTGCCACGGCATCAGAGACGGAGTGGAGGTATTACACCGGACGGACGGCAACTACCTCCAGGTGGCCGATGAAATCAAAGACACCATATCCTTCTACGCCGCCTCAACCGACGAAGAAGTGAGTAAAATGCGCAGACGCGCCAGCAAAGTAGCCAAACAAGCACTTTGGGAGCACTTCATCGCGCATTATTATCAGGCTTACGATATTGCGCTGCGTCATGCAGAGAAACGTTTGAATCAATTAGGTATTAATTATAAAAGGAAACGGAGTTAGTTATGAAGATTAGAGTAAGTAATGCGAATATGCCGAACTGGAAAGATGTCACCGTCAGATCGACCGTGCCGGCAGAGCTGGAAAAACTGGTCGAAATATCGCGCAACATCTGGTGGTCGTGGAACTACGAAGCCACCGAACTGTTCAACGACCTCGACCCCGAGCTGTGGAAAGAGTCGGGCCATAATCCGGTGCTGCTCCTTGAACGCATGAGCTACGAAAAGCTCGAGACGCTCTCGGAGAACAAAACGATCCTCAAGCGGATGAATGATGTGTACGCCAAGTTCAGAAACTACATGGACGTGAAACCCGACGCCGCCCGTCCATCGGTAGCCTACTTCAGCATGGAATACGGTTTGACCAACGTATTGAAAATCTATTCGGGCGGCCTGGGCGTACTGGCCGGAGATTACCTCAAAGAAGCGTCCGACAGCAACGTAGACCTCTGCGCAGTCGGATTCCTCTACCGCTACGGATATTTCACCCAGTCACTCTCTATCGACGGCCAGCAGATCGCCAATTACGAGGCGCAAAACTTCGGCCAACTTCCCATAGACAAGGTCATGGGCGCCGACGGCCAGCAATTGGCTATCGAGGTTCCATACCTGGACTACTTCGTCTATGCCTATATCTGGAAGGTCAATGTAGGGCGCATCACCCTCTACCTCTTAGATACGGACAACGAACTGAACAGCGAGTTCGACCGCCCCATCACCTACCAGCTCTACGGCGGCGACTGGGAGAACCGCCTCAAGCAAGAGATCCTGCTGGGCATCGGCGGCATACTCACCCTCCGGGAATTGGGCATCACAAAAGACGTATACCATTGCAACGAAGGCCACGCCGCGCTGATCAACGTGCAGCGCTTATGCGACTATGTGGCCGCGGGCATGACCTTCAACGAGGCCATCGAACTCGTCCGCGCCTCCTCCCTCTACACCGTGCACACGCCCGTCCCCGCAGGGCACGACTACTTCGACGAATCGCTCTTCGGAAAATACATGGGCGGATACCCCCAAAAAATGGGCATCACCTGGGATGACCTCATGGGTCTGGGCCGCACAGACCCCGAGGACAAGAACGAACGCTTCTGCATGTCCACCTTCGCCTGCAACACCTCACAGGAGGTCAACGGCGTGAGCCAACTGCACGGCCTGGTGTCGCAAGACATGTTCGCCGCCATCTGGAAAGGCTATTTCCCCGAAGAAAGCCACGTGGGATACGTCACCAACGGCGTGCACTTCCCCACCTGGAGCGCTACCGAGTGGAAACAACTCTACGGCAAGTACTTCAACGAAAACTTCATGGCCGACCAATCCAATCCCAATATATGGGAAGCCATCTACGACGTGTCCGACGAAGAAATATGGAAGACACGCCAGGCCATGAAGAACAAATTGGTGGACTACATCCGTAAACAGTTCCGCGAAACCTGGCTGAAGAACCAGGGCGACCCTTCCCGTATCGTTTCGCTGATGGACAAGATCAATCCGAACGCACTCCTGATCGGTTTCGGCCGCCGCTTTGCCACCTACAAGCGCGCCCACCTGCTGTTCACCGACCTGGACCGCCTGGCCGCCATCGTCAACAACCCCAACTACCCCGTGCAGTTCCTTTTCACCGGAAAAGCACACCCGCACGACGGTGCCGGACAGGGCCTGATCAAAAAGGTCATCGAAGTTTCCCGCCGGCCGGAGTTTCTGGGCAAGATCATCTTCCTGGAAAACTACGACATGCAGTTGGCGCGCCGGTTAGTCACCGGAGTTGACATCTGGCTGAACACGCCCACCCGGCCCCTTGAAGCATCCGGCACCTCGGGAGAAAAAGCGCTGATGAACGGCGTGTTGAACTTCTCCGTGCTGGACGGTTGGTGGCTCGAAGGCTACCGCGAAAACGCCGGATGGGCCTTGACCGACCGGCGCACCTACCAAAACCAGGAGCACCAGGATCAGCTGGACGCAGCAACGATATACAGCATCCTCGAAATAGAAATTTTGCCGCTGTACTACGCCCGCAACAAGAAGGCATTTTCCGAAGGATGGGTAAAGGTGGTCAAAAACTCCATCGCCCAGATCGCTCCGCACTTCACCATGAAGCGACAGCTGGACGACTACTACAGCAAGTTCTACACCAAGCTGGCCAAACGCTTCAAAATCCTGTCGGCGGACAACAACGCCAAGGCAAAGGAGATCGCCGCATGGAAGGAGCAAGTCGTCAACACGTGGGATTCCATTGAAGTCGTTTCCTCGGAGAAGATCGAAGAGCTGTCCAACGGCTCCATCGAAAGCGGGAAAGAGTACACCATCACCTACGTGATTGACGAAAAAGGGCTGAACGACGCCGTCGGCATGGAACTTGTCACCACCCACGTCTCTCCCAACGGTCAGCAGCATGTTTACTCCGTCGAACCGTTCCAGGTCAT
Organism: Mediterranea sp. (in: CFB group bacteria); assembly: GCA_031287715.1. Classification (GTDB taxonomy): domain Bacteria; phylum Bacteroidota; class Bacteroidia; order Bacteroidales; family Bacteroidaceae; genus Bacteroides. The sequence continues at coordinate 39,435 of JAITSN010000010.1, read as the reverse complement.
CAAAAAAGAAGGAAATCTGTATACTTTCCAGGTGCGGCACAGCATCTCGAACGCAGGTAGCTTCAAAGTGGCGTACCGGATGTTCCCCAAGAACGCAGATCTGCCCCACCGCCAGGACTTTTGCTACGTCCGCTGGTTCTATTGATGATCCGCCGGTTTTTATTGACCCGGCAGACAGCATAATCGAATTGACAATTGACAATTGATAATTGACAATTGGAGAAATCGAAAGGCCGTTTTGGAGTTTTAACTCACAAAACGGCCTTTTTTGCGTCCCAACAAAATTGGAGAAGGTGAATTATCAAGTAATTAAGGTCTCACCAAACGGTGACGTAAAAACTGCTTTACAAAATGTTGCCACACCAAACGGTGACGTAAAAACTGCTTTACAAAATGTTGCCACACCAAACGGTGACGTAAAAACTGCTTTACAAAATGGTGCCGCACCAAACGGTGACGTAAAAACTGCTTTACAAAACGCCTTCCCACCGTTTTGCGGCATAAAAACTGCTTTACAAAACGCCTTCCCACCGTTTTGCGGCATAAAAACTGCTTTACAAAACGCCTTCCCACCGTTTTGTGGCATAAAAACTGCTTTACAAAACGCCTTCCCACCGTTTTGCGGCGTAAAAACTGCTTTACAAAACGCCTTCCCACCGTTTTGCGGCGTAAAAACTGCTTTACAAAACGCCTTCCCACCGTTTTGCGGCGGGTTAATTTATGAATAAGTTGGCGTCCCGACTGTTTAGCCGGTCATATTAAATGTATGCGGTAGCTTATGCCCTTTCATTTTCAAGCCATAAGGATGAATTAGTAAAGGCATTGAAAACAGAGACAAGGAAAACCGAAAGCAAGACGGATTAAAATAAAAATAAGTTGCGCTATAATTTGTGTTACCGGATAAAATAAATATTTTTGTGTGTCGCTAAACAAAGCAACTGTTAACAACAGATTTAGAAAGCATATATATTCATTATTAATTAACCATTGCAAATTGTTAGTTGTCTACTATATAACGTATGTTACAGATAAAAAAACGTAGAGTTAATCCTTTAATAAACAATTTCACATGAAACCGCTTATTCGATCTCTTAGATTTGAAGAATTGAACATCTCCGAACTTTTGGAGTGCTCAACTTTGCTAACCGAAAACGTGTTTACCACCACTATGGCAAAAGCCATAGGGCTGGGAAAACCTTTTGATGATCTTATTGAGGCGCACGACAAATACGCCGGCATCCTCAAACGTAATCCGACGCTTATCGAGACAGAATCACTGTCCGCAGAAGTATATAGGGTACGAACCTTGCTGGGGGCTTTCAACAAAAGCCTTCAAGTGGCCGGATTAGTTAACGGACTCTCCTCGGTCGAAGCCTGGAAGTCGATACGCAGCATCGCCGCGCCCTATCTCAAAACAAGGCACAGCTCAACCATGCTGGCTTTGCTGGGCGACGCGGGTGATATGTGCGCAGCCCTTCAGGAAACTGCCAATGCAGGAAAAGTAGAGCAGCTCGGCCTTACCGCACAAGTAACCGGCATTAAAGAGTTGGTGACGCAGTGTAACAAGCTTTTAGACATCCGCGGGGAAGAGAAAGAGTACCGCCGCCGTCTCGGCTCGGCCACCAAAGCCCGCACCGTGCTCCAGAAGCAGTACCGCCTGATCTTTGCAACCATCATCCCGAGCATCTACCTGCTTTCCAACGACGCCACAGTGAAGGCCAAAATAGTTGAATTGGTCAACCACGCCAACGCCACGTTGGACATCTTCCGGCACCTTATCAGCGGCGGCGGAAACGAAGGCGGCGGAATAGACGATGAAGACACCCGTCCCGATACTCCCGACAACCCGGATACTCCCGATGAACCCGATGAAGAAGACGACGGGGACGAAGACGTTGTCCCTCCTCCGGAATGGGAAGATCCGGACGCCTGAACCATTTACCATTTACCATTTACAATTTACCATTTAATACCATTTACCATTTACAATTTGGTAATGAATGATGGATAGTTGATAATTGACAATTTTAAAACCCCCTGAATCGTTTAAAACATTCAGGGGGTTTGTTTTTATAGATCGTCAAACGATAAGATGTAAACGATAAATGGTAAAGGGTATTAAATGGTAAATGGTAAATGGTAAATTGTAAATGGGTTGGCTTTTTCAATAGGCCAGATGGAACTCGACTACGGCTTCGATCCCTTTGCGGAAGATGTCGAGGCTGAAGTTTTCGTTGGGTGAGTGGATCGCATCCGATTCCAGACCGAACCCCATCAGTATGGTCTTGATGCCGAGTGTTTGCTCGAAGGTGGCGATGATGGGGATGCTTCCTCCGCGGCGTACGGCCAGCGGTTTTTTGCCGAAGGCTATCTCAAAACCTTTTTCGGCGGCTTTGTAGGCGGGCAGCGTGATGGGGCAAACGTATCCGGCGCCGCCGTGCATGGGCGTTACGTTGACCGTTACCGCCGGCGGGGCGATGGCCGCCATATAGTCGGCAAACAGGGCGGAGATGACGTGGTGATCCTGGTGCGGAACGAGGCGGCAGGATACTTTGGCGCAGGCTTTTGCCGGCAGCACGGTTTTGGAACCTTCGCCGGTGTAGCCTCCCCATATGCCGCAGACGTCAAACGATGGCCGGCAGCTGTTCCGCTCCAGCGTGGAGTAGCCTTCTTCGCCTTGGAGGGCCTTCACACCGATGGCTTTTTTGTAACCCTCTTCGTCGAAGGGTATTCCGGCGATCATGTCGCGTTCGGCAGCGGTGAGCGCTTCCACACGGTCGTAGAAGCCGGGGATGGTGATGCGTCCGCGGCTGTCGATCACCTTGTCGATCATTCCGCAGAGCACTTGGATGGGGTTGGCCACGGCTCCGCCGAAGTGCCCGGAGTGGAGGTCGCGGTTGGGGCCTGTCACTTCGATCTCCCAATAAGCCAGCCCACGCAGGCCGGTGGTCAGTGAGGGCAGGTCGGCACCCAACATGCTGGTGTCGCTCACCAGGATGATGTCCGCCTTCAGCTGTTCTTTGTGTTCGCGGCAGAAGTTTTCCAAGCTGGGGGATCCGATCTCTTCTTCACCTTCAAAGATGAACTTTATGTTGTTCTTCAGCAGGCCGTTCCGTACCAGGTACTCGAAGGCTTTGACTTGTATGAAGGCTTGCCCTTTGTCGTCATCGGCGCCGCGCGCCCAGATCCGCCCTTCGCGTATCTGTGGTTCAAAGGGTGGGCTTTGCCAGCGCTCGAGCGGCTCGACGGGCATCACGTCGTAGTGCGCGTAGACCAGCACTGTTTTAGCTGACGGGTCTACGGTCTTTTGTGCAAGCACGACCGGGTTTCCGGCTGTGGGCACGACTTCGGCCCGGTCGGCGCCGGCTTCGAGGAGAAGCTCCCGCCAGCGTTCGGCGCAGGCGATCAGGTCGTTCTTATGTTCGGGCTGCGCGCTGATGCTGGGTATGCGCAGGAGGCCAAAGAGGTCGTCCATCATGGCGGCCTCGTTTTCTGCAATGTAATTGCGGATGGGATCGTTTTTCATGTCGTTGCTTCGATTCTTTTCCATATTGTCTTCCTATATATATATACGTTGTTAATTGACAATGGACAATTATTCATTGCCCATTGTTCATTGTCCATTGTTCATTGCCAATTGTCCATTGTCAATTGTCCGTTGATCTGTTGTTAACGATCAAAAAACAACTCGCGTGCAAACTCGTACATGTGAAAGTCCAGTATGGTCATGGCTGCCATGGCTTCTACGATGGGCACTGCGCGGGGAACCACGCAGGGGTCGTGCCGGCCGTGGCCTTTTATGGTGGTTTTTTTCCCGTCGACGGTCACTGTTTCTTGTTCCAGCCCGATGGTGGCTACGGGCTTGAAGGCTACGCGGAAGAAGATGTCCTGTCCGTTGCTGATGCCGCCCTGTATGCCTCCTGAGTGGTTGGTGTGCGTCCGGATGCTTCCTTTGTCCTTGAAGAACAGGTCGTTCAGTTCCGAGCCTTTTTTGTCCACCGATCTAAAGCCGCTGCCATACTCGAAGCCTTTGGCGGCGTTGATGCTTAGCATGGCCGCTCCGAGTTGGGCGTGCAGCTTGCCGAAGACAGGTTGCCCGAGGCCGATGGGGCTTCCTTTGATGACGCAGCCGACGATTCCGCCGATCGTATCGCCTTCTTTTTGGACCTGTGCGATGTAGCGTTCCATTTCCGCGGCCTTTTTGGGGTCGGGGCAACGTACGGCATTACATTCCGCGTCTTCAAGATCGTAGTCTTTGTAGTGGCCCTCCATGCTGATGTTGCCTATCTGCGAGGTATAGGCGTGGATAGAGATGTTGATCTTACTGAGTGCGATCTTGGCTAAGGCTCCGCCGACCACGCGCGCGACGGTCTCGCGGGCTGATGCCCTTCCGCCTCCGCGATGGTCGTAGATGCCGTACTTGCTCCGGTAGACGAAGTCGGCGTGCGACGGGCGGTGGACGTACTTCATCGCGCTATAGTCATCCGAACGCTGGTCTTCGTTCGACACGACGAAGCCGATGGGTGCTCCGGTAGACCTTCCTTCAAATATTCCCGAAAGAAAGTTTACTTTGTCGCCTTCATTGCGGGAGGTTGTGATGGCAGATTGTCCGGGACGGCGGCGGTTAAGCTCTTCCTGAACGAAATCGACATCAATCTTTACTCCGGAGGGGTATCCGTCGATCACCCCGCCTATTGCCTGTCCATGCGACTCACCAAATGTGGTGAGCCTTAATAAATTTCCAAAAGAATTGAACATAGTTGTATACTATAAGTTTGTAATAGCTGCAAATATAATACTCATTTGCAATTTACCATTGACAATTGACAATGATTTCTTTGTATTCTATCCCATTTGTTTATTGGACATGACAAATGGCCAATGGTCAAGGGTAAATTGTCAATGTGTTTGGGCTTTCCTGTAACCAATATGTTTTATTTTATTTTTGGCTTTGTCATTCTCTTATAGTATTGAAAATAGAATTTTGCACCTGAACCGTAATTATTTAAGTTATGAAAAAAAGTATTTTCGTATTAGTCGGAGCAGTAATGACGTTGCAGGTCTTGGCTCAGGTGCCGGATTCGATCGTTCATTCGCAAAGAGAAAAAGAAGTAGTATTGGAAGAAGTTGTGGTGAGCGTTCAAAAGCGCAACCAGAGCAGCCTGGAAGTTCCCGTGTCTGTAAATGCATTGTCGGGAGCGGATCTGATTAAGTTGGATGTACGTCAGTTTGACGAACTTTCGGAGTACATTCCCGGGATGCAAATGCAGTTGCAAAGTCCGAACAATCCGGGCTATGTTATCAGGGGCGTGACCTCCGACGACGGTGACTCCCGTTCGCAAGCGCGGGTTTCCATCTTTCAGGACGGGATATCCATTTCCCGTTCGCGGGCTTCGGCCGTGGAATTGTTTGACTTAGACCGGATTGAAGTGGTCAAGGGGCCGCAGGGAACACTCTTCGGACGGGGTGCCGAGATCGGGGCGCTTCATATTATCCGCAAGAAGCCTGTCAACGCACTGAGCGCGGAAATAGGTTTGGGCTACGGTTCTTATAACCGTAAATTAGCCGACGGATTTTTCAACACGCCTGTCCTGAAGGATAAACTCCTTAATCGTTTTGCCTTCGCCTTTGAAGACAGGGACGGCTTTATCAAAAATCTTTCCGGAGGCGATCTTAACGGCAAAAGTACCTTCGCCCTGCGCAACTCGACGCGCTTGTTTGCCGGCGAAAAAACGATGATAGACCTTGTCTTGGATTATCAACGGGACAATTATCCCGGAACATCGTTCAAGAACAAGCAGTATGCACCGGCGGGCGGCGACACCAGTCCGAATACCATGGCGGATCTGGAGCAAGGCAAGAACCTGTATATAAAGAGGAACCTGGGTGGCGGCGGACTGTTCGTCTCCTATGATATCAACCGTGCCTGGAAATTCAACTCCATTTCCGGCCTCCGGGCATTTAATTCGGACGAATCGTTCGACGCCGACGGTACGGCTTCCCCGCTGATGTGGATCTCCGAGATAGAAGAAGGAAAACAGTTCAGCCAGGAGCTTCGCTTCAACTATACCAACAACCGCAATTTCAACGGTTTTGCCGGTGCGAGTTACTTCTACGAAAACAGTTCGCAGGAAGTGCCTTTGCGCATCAATGAGCAGGCGCTTTATACGGCGTATTCTTCCAAGTTGCTCAACGGCATGTTTGCTTCGCTGTTCTCTCCGGACATTGCCAATGCGCTGTTCCCGGATATTCCTGCGCTTAGCGGCGGCAAATTCAATTCCGTGGCAAATATCCCGGACATACGGGGACGACTGGAACAGATATACAGCCAACAGTTGGGCATGACGTTGACCTTGGAACAGATCTTCGCTTCCTTGCCTGCAGAGCAACGGCAACAACTGATAGGGACGATCGATTTGCTCTCCAATCACGCAATCAACGCACTGCACGAAGAGACTTACAAGAATACGGCGACCAACCATGCCGCTGAAGTTTTTGCCGATGGGACCTGGCAGATCACCCGGCAACTTGGGCTTACAGCAGGTGTCCGCCTGAGTTATGAACATCAACGGGGAACGTATGAGGCGGCGCCGTCGAAGCAGCCCAGCATTCTGGGGATACTGAGCAGCGGCTCGCCCAATTTGTTGTCTGCTGTCTCCAACGGGGAAATAGCGGACTCAAAAAGATACTACTCCGTCGTCATGCGTACCGCCATGAACTACCTGATCGGGCGGAATAACCTTTATGCGAGCGTTTCCCGCGGACGGCGTCCGGGAGTGGTCTTTGTCCTTCCCGAAGGAACTACTTTTCTTTCGCCCGAGATCATCTGGAGTTATGAAGCCGGCGTGAAAGGCATATTGCTCAACGGCAAACTGAACTATGACCTGGCCGCCTATTATTACGATTGGTCGCACTTTCAAAGCGCTTCGCTCCGCTTGCAGGAAGGTGCTTTGGTGGCCGAATATGTGCCGGACGACGCCGGAAAAGCACACAGCCTCGGAGTTGAAGCCAGCTTGCGGTACGCGCTGCTGCCGTATTTGAATGTCTTTGGGACATACGCCTATATCGACGGGAAATTCAATGATAAGGACGGAGACGGACATGAACAGCAATATGCCGGGCATCGTTTCCGCCTTACCCCGGAACATTCGTTCTCGCTGGGAACTGATCTCAGTTATGCTTTGCGAAAAGGACAGTTGCTTTATCTGCGTCCGGCGTATTCCTGGAAATCAAAAGTTTATTTCGAGGACGATAACGACGAACGATTAACACAGAAAGGTTACGGCTTACTTAACTGTACGGCAGGCTTTCGCTTCAAATCTTTGAAGAACGGGAAAATGTACATGGAAATCGGCGCGTACGGCAAAAACATACTGAACGAGAAGTACATTATCGACGCCGGAAACAGCGGGAACGCCATCGGTTTTCCCACTTTTATCGCCGGAAACCCGGCTGTATTCGGTGGACAAATACGAATTGGTTTCTAACATTAAATTCAGACAAAATGAAAAAAGTATTATTATCGGCAATATGCATCTGTATGATCCTTATTGCCGCTCAGGCAAGTGGTAAACCGGATTGGCAGGAATACACCGGCCGCTATATTTTCTCCATAGAAGATTCGGAAGAAACGATGGAGATCACCCTGCAAAGCGATTCAACGCTCACGGTTTTCTCTTCAATGGGAGAAGTCGCATTGACTCTTGTTGAAAAAGACTGCTTTGCATTTCCTCAATATGGAGGAGTTGTTGTTTTTGAGCGTGATGACAAACAGCAAATTATCGCCTGCAAAATTTCCATTGCTGCAATAGAACTAAAAGAACTAAAAGCACGGAAACAATGAGAAAACTTATCTATACAGGGATTGCCTGTTTGATGGTGTCCGTCGTATCCGCCCAATCGTTCGTTACGGGAGTTGTTTATGAAGACCTCAATCTGAACGGGCGACGGGACGGGAAAGAAAAGGGTATTGCCGGAGTAGCCGTCTCGAACGGGACAGACGTATCGTTGACCGATGCGTCGGGAAAATACCGCCTGCCGGCAAGCGACGACTTCATTGTCTTCGTCATCAAACCAACAAGTTACAAGGCGGCTTTGGACGAGTTTAATCTGCCTCGATCGTATTACCGGCACAAGCCGGCCGGATCACCCGACAGTTTCTACAAAGGCGTGGCGCCGACAGGAAAGCTCCCCGCTTCGGTAGACTTCGCCCTGTATAAATACGATGAACCGGAGGCGTTCACCGCTTTGCTTTTCGGGGATACCCAACCTTATAACGAACAGGAAGTGGAGTACCTGAAACGCGGAGTTATTGCCGAAGTCCAAAACATAGAGGGAATCAGTTTCGGAATAACACTCGGCGACTTAGTCGGCGACCGCTTAGATCTCCATTTACCTTACAAACAGGCAATCAAGCAGACAGACATTCCCTGGTATAACGTAATGGGCAACCACGATATGAACTACGATGCAAAAGAAGATCGTCTTTCGGACGAATCGTTCGAAGCCTGTTTTGGCCCGAACAATTATGCGTTCAATTACGGGAAAGCGCACTTCATCGTCTTAGACGATGTCTTGTATCCGCATCCGCTGACCGGAAAAGGCTATTGGGGCGGTTTGCGGGATGATCAACTTGCTTTTGTCAAAAACAACCTCACTCATGTTCCGCATGACCGCTTGATAGTTGTTTCGATGCACATCCCGCTGATTGATTCGGAAGAAGAAGGGGCTTTTCGCGATGCCGACCGGCAGGCTTTGTACGAACTGTTGAAAGATTTCCCGGACGTTCTCTTCCTTTCCGCCCATACGCATATCCAGATGCAACACCGCATTGGGAAAGCGCAGGGCGTCGACCGCGAAAACCCGATTCACGAATACAATGTAGGGACGGCTTGCGGCGACTGGTTTTCGGGTATATTGAATGAACAGGGGCTTCCCATATCCACTATGCGCGACGGAACGCCCGCAGGCTATGCTTTCCTGCGAATCGATGGAAACCGCTACGTATTGGATTATAAGGTGCTTGGAAAATCGGACGATCATCAGATAGCGCTTTATCATCCGAAAACAGTTACTTTCCGGCGTCCGACCAGCGCTTTCATTTATGCCGACTTCCTCATGGGAAGCCGGGAAGACACGGTGGAATGTCGGGTCGACAACGGCGCATGGATGAAGATGCAGTGGAGCGAGGAGTTTGACCCTGCTTATTACCGTTACGTACAGGACTGGGATTACCTGGAACATTTGCCGCTTGGTCGCCGCCCGTCCAATCCGGTCGTTTGCAGTCATCTGTGGAAAGCCCGGATACCAACCGGCCTGCCTGCCGGCGAACATCGGATCGAGATCCGGGCTAAAGACCGCTTTAACCGGATACATACGACGAAAAGCGTTTATAAAATAGAGGAACAATGAATGTTGCTCAATATTTTATTTTATTTCAAATCGTATTTTAAGTACCAAATCAGCCGGACGGACCCGGTATGCCAATCTGCAATTTATCAACTAATTTGAAATCAGGATCCGCCGTATTCACACAAGAACGGTATGGTATAAATGGTAATTGGTAATTGGTAAATGATAGCTGGTTTTCCAAAATTTTAGTTAGTTTTGCAGTACTAATCTCAAGTGGGGAAAAGCCATGGATAGACTGTTAGGCATTTGGTCTTTTATAAGCAGGCACAAGTATTTGATTACGGTGCTTTTCTTCGGTGTTGTTATCGGTTTCCTGGATGAGAACAGTATTCTCCGCCGTACGCAATACACACGGGAGATCTATCTGCTCAATCAGGAGATCGAGCAGTACCGCAAGGAGTATGAACAGAGCACCAAACGCCTCCATGAACTGGTGGCAAACCCTGGGGCGATCGAACGGATCGCCCGTGAGAAGTACCGGATGAAGAAGCCGGACGAAGATATTTACGTATTTGAGAACCAAGAATAAAATTACGCCTTCCTATATTATATATAGGAAGGCAGAAATATAAAATCATAGCAGCACGATCAGATGACTGAGAACCAAAAAAATAAATTATACCTGTATTTATCCGTATACGAAGGCCAGGAAATAAAATTATGCCTGTACCTGTATATGTATGAAGGCCAGGGAAACAGATTATATCTGCACGACTATATACTTACCAACCAGGGAAACAGATTGTACCTGCACGAGTATATACTTATGCACCAAAAGAATAAATCGTACCTGTACGATTATATGGTTGAGAACTGATGAACAAGATCATATATACACTATGCGTTGTCGGCGGTATCACGTTATTGGGCGGCTTGGTCGCCTATATTAGCGGATGGGCGCCGGCTCCGTATGTGTACACCATTGGCGCATGCTTGTTTGCGTTGGCACAGATTAATTCGCCCGCCGGCACTGCCAATGGGAATATAAAGCGGCTGCGGCGGCAGCAGATCCTGGGCGCCTTGTTCTTGGTGGCGGCCGGTGCGCTGATGCTCTTTATGCACAACAATGAATGGATAGTTGCCCTGACAATCGGGTCGCTCGTTCAATTATATACGGCCTTCCGTATCCCGAAGGAAGAAAAGAAGGGGGCCTAAGCGTAGTACCCCCCTTCCGCCGTTTATTTTCCATATTCCTCCGGATCATTCTGATGAGCAGGCTTCTTTGTTGAATTGATCTCTCTGTATTCGGTGGCTGACACGCCATAAAAATCCTTAAAAGCATTTGAGAAATGGGAGACGCTGATAAAACCTGTGGCGTAGGCGACTTCCGAGACGGTGATCCCGTTCTCGATCAGCAGGGTTGCGGCTTGCTTGAGGCGGATATTCCGTATGAAGTTCTTGGTGGACTGGTTGGTCAGCTCTTTTAGCTTGCGGTGCATGTGTACGCGGCTCAGGCCGACGCCGGCGGCCAGCGCTTCTACGTTCAGCTCAGGGTCGGAGATGCGTTCGTTGATGATCTTCAGGATCCGGTTCATCAGTAGCTCGTTGTTCGACTTCCGTTCGATCTTGTCCACTCTTTCTTCGATGATGAGTTTGCTGGAGCGTTGCCCCTTCAGCCGTTCGCGGTTGTTGATCAGGTTGAAGACTGTCGTGCGCAACACTTCCATGTTAAAGGGTTTGACGATGTAGGCGTCGGCGCCGACCTCCAGCCCTTCTATCCGGTCTTCGGTCTTCGACTTTGCGGTCAGCATGATCACAGGGATGTGGTTGACGTTGATGTTCTGCTTCATTTTCTTGCAGAGGGTGATCCCATCCAGTTCCGGCATCATGATGTCGCAGACGATCAGGTCGATCTCTTCGCGCATGATGGTGTCCAAGGCTTCTTTGCCGTTGCTGCATCCGTTAACGTGGAACTCTGCACCGAGTTCGCGGCAGATGTATTGGCGGATCTCGTCGTCGTCTTCGGCGATAAGCACCCTGTACCGGGTTTTCCTCCGGTTTTTCCGGCTTTTGGGGTACCCGTCGTCTGCTGCGGCAAAGATCTGCGCGTCGCTTTTTTCCGATAGTTTGATGCCCATGGCGTTTTCCTTGTCTTCCAGCTCTTCGATTGACAGATGCCCGGCTCCGGCGGGCAGACGTATGATGAAGCGTGCTCCGGCACGGTCTTCCCTGTTCTCGGCTTTTATCGTGCCGTGGTGCAATTCAACCAGCGAGCGGGAGAGGTGCAGCCCGATCCCCGTCCCCGAAGCTGATCTGCCCGGTTGGCCGCCCGCTTGGTAGAAGCGCTCAAAGATGCGTTCCATTTCGTCTTTGTTGATTCCGGTTCCGGTGTCTGTCACGGTGATCTCGATGTATGTTCTCAGCGGCCCGCGAACGCTGTTGTCCGTGCCCTCTGCTATGCGTACGGTGATCTCGCCGTTGTCCGGCGTGTACTTGAAGGCGTTTGAGAGTACGTTCATCAGTACCTTGTCGAAGTTGTTCAGGTCTATCCATGCTTTCAACGCGTTGCCTTCATGCTCGAAGGAGAATTTGATGTTCTTCTTGCGCGCCTGGTAGTCGAACGTCCGCACTAAGTCGTCCACAAAGCCGGTCAGGTCTGTTTGCCTGAACTTGAGTTTCATCTGGCCCTTGTCGATCTTTCTGATGTCCATCAGTTGGTTGATCAGGCGCAGGATGCGCTGTGCATTGCGGTAGATCATCCGGTAGGTGGGTTGGATCTCGCTTCCGGCTTCGGCGATCAGCTTCTCCAATGGACTGATGATCAGGGTCAGGGGCGTGCGTATCTCGTGCGATATGTTGATGAAGAATTGCAGCTTGGCTTCGTTGATCTCTTCCTGGTGGAGGACTTTGAGCAGCTCGTTTTTATGCCTGATGCGCGCAATTAAATACATGATGATGCTGTAAATGATGGCTCCCAGGAGTGTGGCCCACAGAAGTTTGGCCCATCCTGTCCGGTGCCAGGGCGGTGTGATGATGATCGTTGCCCGGCGGATGTCCGACAGGTTCTCGTCTTCCTTGGCCCGCACGGAGAAGGTGTATTTCCCCGGCGGGAGATTGGTGTATGTTACGCGGTTCGTTCCGGGGTTTGTGCTCAGCCAATCGTTGTTCAGCCCTTCGAGCTTGTATTGATAGACGGTCTTCTCAGGAGTGGAGAAGTCCATCGTGGAAAATTCGAGGCTGAACGAATTATGGTCGTGGGCGAGGGTAAACCGGGTGGCGTCCATCACCAAGGTATCTGTGATGATGTTTCCGCCGCAGCGGTCGCCCTTCCGGATGGAGCGGTTGGCCAGCATGAAGTCGGTGATCTCCACGTTGAGCTTCCTTTTCTGCGTTGTTATTTCGTGCGGGAAGAAGCTGGAGATCCCGCTTGTGCCTCCAAAGTAGATCTTGCCTTGCTTATTCCGGTAGTAGGCTCCGCGGGTGAACTCGTTGCCGTACAGTCCGTCCGAGGCGTAGTAATTGACGAAGGTGCCGGTGCTCACGATCAGTTTGGATATTCCCTGGTGCGTGCTGATCCACAGATTGCCGTCGTTGTCTTCAACAATGCCGCAGATGACGTTGCTTGGCAGCCCTTTATCGACGTGATAGGAAGTTAGCTGCCTTCTTTTTTTGTCGAAGCGGTATAGCCCTTCGGAGGTGCCTATCCAGAGGATGCCGTTGCCGTCTTCCAGCATCGTGTGGACAAAGGCTCTGGTGAGCGGGCTTTCTTCTTCGGAGAAGTCCATGAACGTTTCCGTTTCCGGGTTCAGGCAGCTGAGGCCGTTGCAGGTGCCGATCCAGAGCAGGCCGTCCTTGTCGCGGATGATGCAGTTGATATAGTCGTTGCAGAGCCGGTTGCCGTCACTGTTGCCGCCGCTGGCCCTGTCGGACTTGTACTGCGCCAGAATCTGTTGGGAGAGAGACATTTTGTAAACTCCCGAGCCGTACGTTCCCACCCAGATATTCCGGTCGCTGTCTTCGGTCAGGCAGAAGATCCTTTCGTTGTTCCCTTGGCTGTCTTTGCCGGATAATAGCCGGATGTAGCGGCTCCTTCCGGTGGTTTTGTCGATCAAAGCCAGCCCGTTGAAGTACGAGCCGACCCACAGCCTGCCCTGCGAATCTTCGAGGATGCACATGATGCTCAGCGGGGCGGAGCCGTCCGGATTGCTGCCGTCTTTCTCCTTGAAATGCGCCAGGCGGTTGCCGTCGTCGTCAATGGCGTAGAGGCCGTCGTTGTCCGTGCCCACCCAGATCACGCCCTTCCTGTCTTGCCGGATCGACATGACGCAGGCCGATCCGATGCTGTTCTTGTTGAACGACTTATATCCGTAATAATTGAATTTGTTCTGCATGGACGGCACAAAGACCAGTCCTTTCTGGAAGATTCCCAGCCAGAAGTTCCCCCCGTTGTCTTCCAGGATGGAATGTACTTTGGAGGAACTGAGGTCGAAAACCCCGATGTTGATGTTGCAGTCCACGATCCGGTTGTTGTCGCTGTCTATCTGCTTGATCCCGTTGCCGTCCGTCCCGATATAGAGATTATTCCTGCTGTCGGTCATCAGTGTTTTGATGTTCAGGTCCGTTTTGTTCTGATAAGGAACCGGCTCGAAGGCCATCGTGCTTCTGTTCAGGCGCATCAGTCCGCCGTTGAGCGTGCCGGCAAACAGCTGCCCCTTTTTATTTTCGGTGAACGAGGAGATCGTCTCCGAGGTCAGCTGGTCCCGGGCGGTGAACCGGCGGACCTTCCGTGTGGCGGGCGAATACAGGAAAAGACCTTTGTCCTTTGTATTGATCCAGACCTGTTGCTGTTCGTCTTCGTAGATCATTTCGACGGAGCGCGTCTCGATGATCCGGTTTACTTCTTCAACGGGAACGAACCGCTCGTTTTCAAGTTTCATAACTCCCTGCCCCAGCGTTCCGATCCAGATCTCCTTGTTCTTCCGTTCGATGATGGCCATGGTGTGGGGGGCAACTCCTCCATTGAGCCGGAAGGGAATCATCCGGAACGAATCCGTATCCCGCTCGTACAGCTGCACCACATCCAGGCCCAACACCCAAAAGCGGTTGTGGCTGTCCTCGAATACGGATTTGATGTAGTTCACCGCCAAACTTGCTGTGTCGTTCGGGTTTTGCCTGTAAATGGTGAACTTGTTTCCGTCAAACTTGTTCAGCCCGTCTTCGGTCGATACCCAGATGAAGCCTCTCCTGTCCTGGTAGACGTGATTGATAAGACTGCTGGACAGCTCGCGGTCGGTGGAATAGAACTTTCCGATCTGGGCGCCGGCCTGCTGAAAGCAGGAAAGCAGAATAACCCATAGTGTGGCGGTAAATGATGGTCTTTTCATGGATATTAAAAGTGTGTCGGGTATAGTATTTGTACAAAGATAAGAATTTTTCATGCAAAACACATACCGCAGGAAGAATAAAGCCGACCACACAGGCACACGTACTCTCCGCCAAATAATTTTATCCGAAAATGAAGCCTTTTTAAGGCCCCACCAGAAGCTTTTATCCGAAAGTAGAGCCTTCATGCCTGCCGCGGAAGGTGCGCCCGCAAAAAGATCAAACGCCATCCGCCGGATATTCTCTACAGACCACAATCAATAAAATTTTCTACGGTTATGATGTATCCATTGCCCGAAACTTGTATCTTTATCCCCGAATTACGGTTGTTCAAAAGGCGCATTAGCCTTATGTAACCAGATATATACATCATTTAATCGTTTAAAAACAAATAATTATGGCAAGCAGAAAAAAACTTAAAAGGAATGTAGACTATATCGCAGGCGGACTGTGTGCGAAATGCCTGCTAAACATCACGCGTGAAGCGGTGAATAAAGATGAGATGGAGAAAATCATCGTTCGAATATTTATTATGCAAGAAGAGTTCACTACCCGCCTTAATCATCCGGATACTGAAAACACGAAGGAGTTCTACAAGCAATTCTATAGCGATTTCAATGCTAGACAGAAAGAAATTATTGACGCCATCGCGGCATTAAATCCTGGAAATTGAAGATAAAACAAGCCATATACAGTTTTATATACTGTAAGATACTGGGATGGAAAGCTGTTGTTTCCATACCGGGTTATGATAAATGTGTGGTCTGCGCTGCTCCCCATACCTCAAACTTAGACCTTTTTATCGGGAAACTTTTTTATGGGACAATCGGCGGGAAGACAAGTTTCATGATGAAAAAAGAGTGGTTCTTCTTCCCCTTGGGCCTTCTCTTTAAAGCGGCCGGCGGAATCCCTGTCAATCGCGGGCGAAAGTCGTCGCTGGTCGATCAGATGGTTGCCGTATTTAAAGAGAAGAAGAAGTTCCACCTGGCCATTACTCCCGAAGGCACCCGGAAGGCGAATCCGAATTGGAAGAAAGGCTTTTACCACATCGCAGTCAAAGCGCAGGTGCCTATCGTTCTGGTAGGCATTGACTATGAAAAGAAAACTATTTCTGCCGGAAAATCTATCTTCCCTTCGGGAGATATCGACAAAGATATGAGGGAGATCAAGCTCCACTACAAAAACTTCAAGGGCCGGCATCCGGAATATTTTGTTACAGGAGATATTTAACCCAATGACCACCCCAAGATCAACCCGGAATCAACCCAACAAACTATCTTGCCCGCAAACCGTATGAGGGTGTCTATTCTGCAAACCGATATTGCCTGGGAAGATAAGCGGGAAAACATGCAGCATCTTCGCAACAGGCTGGAAGAACTTAGCGGCAAGACAGACCTGGTTGTCATGCCGGAGATGTTCTCAACGGGATTCTCTATGAATAGCCGGCAGCTGGCCGAACCGGCGGACGGAAATACAATTACAACATTACGCAGCTGGGCCGGAATGTACCGGATGGCTTTGCTGGGAAGTTATATCGCTTTCGAGCGCGGGGATTGTTATAACCGCGCTTTTTTTATTACGCCGGATGACAGGGCCTTCTATTACGACAAAAAACACCTGTTCCGGATGGGAAACGAGACGGCTTATTTCTCTGCCGGAAAGAACAAGGTCATTGTCCCTTATCGCGGGTGGAACATCTGTATGCTTGTTTGCTACGACTTACGCTTTCCGGTCTGGAGCAGAAACGTCGATAATGAATACGACCTGCTGGTTTATGTAGCCAACTGGCCTGATCCGCGCCGCCGCGTATGGGATACGCTGTTGGCCGCCCGCGCCATGGAGAACATGAGTTACGTATGCGGAGCCAACCGGACAGGCACAGACGGCAACAAATTGTCATACAGCGGCGGCAGCGCCATCTATTCTCCCAAAGGAGAACGGCTTGCCGCAGCGCCTGACAATGAAGATAGCATCATCACGGCGGAACTTGGCTTGGATGAGCTGAGAGATCTCCGCAAGAAGTTTCCGGTATGGATGGACGCCGACCGGTTTGACGTCGGGCCGGACAAATAATTCCCAATGAACAGTTGAGAGGGCAGGGGAGGAGAGATTAGATCTTTCCCAGGATCTTGTCCATGACCCAGTTGGTGGCAGTGGCGCTTTCGCCGTCGCAGGCACAGGCGGATCTCCCCAGAAGGTCGTCCACAACAGCTTGGATGAGGGGCTGTTGTGCGTGCTTGGGAGGGTCGATGATGATCTCTTCCCTGCCTTTTCCGGTGTGCACAACAATGGGTTCGTAGGTAAATGTGGAAAAGCTGATCAGGCCTTTGTCACCGATGATCTCGATGCGGTCTTCTTTGGCGGAGTCGTGCGCCACGAAACACCAGGAGCCTGAGCCGACCAACCCGCTGTCGAACCGGAAGCAGGCGCTCAGTGTATCTTCAGCTTCATAAAGTCCCCCGCGATTGCTTTTGTACCCTTTTGCTTCCAGGATATAGCCGAACATATCTTGCAACAGGTCTATCTGGTGCGGGGCAAGGTCGTAGAAATATCCTCCGCCGGCAATGTCGGGCTGCACGCGCCACGGAAGGTTGTCGCGGTTGTAGTCCAGCTCGCGGGGCGGTTGGGCAAAACGTACCTGCACGTTGATCACGTTGCCGATGGTTCCGTCGGATGCCAATTCCTTTACTTTCAGGAAGTAGGGGATATATCTGCGGTAGTAGGCCACGAAACACTTACGGCCCGTTTCCCGGGCTATGCGGTTGATGCGCGTACATTCTTCGTAGGTCACCGCCATAGGTTTTTCCACATACACGTCTTTTCCGGCTTTCATCGCCAGGATAGCGTAGGTGGCATGGGAGGACGGCGGAGTGGCAATGTACACGGCATTGATGTCCGGGTCATCCACCAATTCCTGGGCGTCGTCATACCATCTGCCGATGCCTCTTTCTTTGGCATACGTTCTGGCCTTTTCCGGATTGCGGCTCATCACAGCCACCACCTCGGAATTTTCTATCTTTTGAAATGCGGGGCCGCTTTTTTGCTTCGTCACATCGCCGCATCCGATAAATCCCCATTTTATTGTTTTCATACGTTCAATCCGATATTAATCAAAGAAGTTCCAAGACAGGCCGAATCTTAACAGGCTCTGGTTGATGGGATAGTGCGGAACCATGAAATAGTTCGGAGTACCCATCCCTGAATTTACATGAGACATCATCACGAAGAAACGGGTACGCTTCAGGTGAAAGTTGGCGTAGATATTGACGATGGGGAAGCCGCCGATGTCTATCTGGTCTCCGCCTTGCAAATGGAACTGTTGGATGGCCGGCGTATACGTCGGAGCTTTATACTTCGTGAAATAACGTATGTCGGCTCCCAGCTGAAGGCTTAATACTTTCTTTGCAAGTTTGGTGTCTATATACAGGTTACTGTAGACGGAAAGAGCGGGCAGCGGAAGGATCTCTTCCTTGCTCGATTGCTGCCAAATCACCTCATTGTCCCAACGGAAGATGCCGGCCTTGAAGTTTTGGACAAACGCAGCAGACAGCACCTGGATATTGCTTCCCGATTGTGCCGGATTCGCCATGCCGTCAAAGTAGGTGTAGTTCTTGATGTTTTCCACACCGGCTTTCAGGTTTGTTCCCCAGCGGTTGATATTCAGTTCGCCTTCGACGCGGCTGCGAAATTCTTTGCTCAAGCCTTCGTTGTCCCACCAGAAATATTTCGAGTGGTAGCGGCGCATATAGAAAGCGGGGAGCGTATGCGTGATTGAAGTACGGGCTATGAAGTTCACCGTATCATTGAATAACCGGAAATTCAGATCCATATCGCCATTGATACGGAATTGCCCGCTGGCTTGTCCGGCTATGCCGGCTTCGCCCAGCACGCGATAGTGCAGGAGGTTGCCTTCTCTTTTGGAAAGCTCGGCGCCAAGGAATACTTCATTTTCTTTGTACGTTGCGTTTCCGGCGCCGCTTATGCTGTCCATCAAGGCATACCGGCTGTTCTTATGGGAGATAAAGGCTGTCAGCCCGGCCTTGGCGTACTTGTTGAAGCCTTCGAGAAGAGCTATTCCGAACGTGTTTTTAATGCTTGTGCAGGTCGTTGAATCAGACGCCTGGTAGTTCTTTTCGTCCGACCTGTCCATGTACTTATGGGCATATCCGATCTGGTCTTTCGAAATGAATTTATGCCTTGAACGTTCTATCCTGACGGTATGAATGAAGCTGGTCACCGGTATGAACGACTCTATCGTATCGCCTTTCTTTTCCGGGTCGGGCATTTCTTTATGGAATCCCAGGTTGTAGCGGTGGGTATAATGTACGTAGAAGTTCTTGTTGTGGTTCCATGTTTGGCTCAGGTTGGTCGGGATCTCAACCGTCCTGTACTCTTTCTTTCCTTCGGACATTTCTTCCGGTGCGGTGATGTACCGGTCATTTATGATGCCGCCGTTCTCTTTCATCTTCATGTTGAACATGTTGTAGATGAAATGCGCCTGGTATTTGTTGCCGGTATAGCTGCCGAACAATCCGCCTTTCATGAATGAGGTCGATTGGTTCTGATAGTATCCTCTTCCGTACAGGTAATCGAAATTGAAACCGAAGGCCAGGTTTTTGTTGGCATTGACGGAGAAGTAGGCTTTGAACCGGTCTTCCCCGTCCTGCTTGTCGAAGTTCGTGTGATACGTCAGGTTGGTATACGGGATATTACTGTTTGTAAAGTAATGATCCCAAGGCTGTGCGAAGAATATGGAGAACGGATCCAGGAACAGAGAGGAAGAACCCGCCGGACGCTCGAAAAATATACGCGAAAGGCGGGGCGACCCCAAGTTTCCCAAATGGTTATAGTGTCCTCTCATGCCTTCCATCAGGTTCGTGTTCTGGAACAGTTGGAATATCGTATCCGCCGGAACCGGAATGATGTTGCCCAGCTCTTCGCTGATCTTCCACATGTACAACTTCGGATCCAGGCTGATCACCTCCACATTGGAACTGTCTTGCATTCCGGTACGCATGGCGGGGTCGATTTGCTGGCCCAAACGGTCAAAGTCATCGAGCGACGGTATGTTTTGCGCAACCGTTCCGAGCCGGCAAAAGAGCGACAGTATAAATAGGATCTGAATCTTTCTCATAAATCGAATGTGCCGTACCGGCAAGTTAAACTCCGTTGCATAATTGCAGAACAGCTAAGCCTGTTCAATCAGTTCCATTCCTTTCCGGATGGCTGCTTCGTTCATCGGTATCAGGTGATGATGGCGTTCGGGCAGTGTTTTTTTCAACCCTTTGAGCACGCTGTCTATCGAAACGACCGGAAGCAACTTAAGCAATCCGCCCAATACGATCATGTTGAATGCCTTGGTATTCTTCATCTCGCTGGCTGCATCCATGGCATCTATACGATAGACGTTGATGTCTTTGCGTGTCGGAGGATTGATGATGCCGTAACCGTCGAAGATCAATAGCCCACCGGGCTTGACCCGGCTTTCGAACTTTTCCAGCGAAGGCTGGTTCAAGATAACGGCCACATCGTACCGGCTCAGGATCGGCGAAGAGATTCTTTCGTCGCTCACAATAACGGTAACGTTGGCTGTTCCCCCCCGTTGTTCCGGGCCGTATGCGGGCATCCAGCTCACTTCTTTATCTTCCATCAAGCCTGAATAGGCCAGGATCTTTCCCATGGACAGCACTCCCTGTCCACCGAAACCTGCTATAATAATTTCTGCTTTCATTCTATGTTTTTTAAATCACCAAGCGGATAGAAGGGGAACATATGTTGTTCCATCCATTTGTTTGCCTCGTCCGGAGTCATCTTCCAGCCCGAGCTGCAAGTCGAAACGATTTCTACCAAGTTCGAGCCTTTGCCGCTCATTGAGTTTTCAAATGCTTTGCGGATTGCTTTCTTGGCTTTGCGTATGGCAGGGACGGATTGTACGGATTGGCGGGTTACGTAAGCCGTGCCTTCCAATTGGGCTGCGATCTCGGTGATCTTTAGCGGATAGCCGTGGAGGCCGATTTCGCGTCCGTACGGGCTGGTTGATGTTTTCATGCCGACAAGTGTTGTTGGGGCCATCTGTCCGCCGGTCATACCATAGATTGCATTGTTGATGAAGATGATGGTGATATTGTCGCCGCGGTTCAGGGCGTGAATCGTTTCTGCAGTGCCGATGCACGCCAGGTCGCCGTCGCCCTGATATGTAAACACCAGCCTGTCCGGCCACAGGCGTTTGATGGCGGTGGCCAGAGCCGGCGCGCGCCCGTGGGCGGCTTCTTGCCAATCAATGTCTAAGTAGTTGTAGATAAACACCGCACATCCTACCGGGGAAATACCGATGGCCTTTTCCTCAAGGCCCATTTCTTCGATCACTTCGGCCAGAAGTTTGTGCACCACCCCATGGCTGCACCCCGGACAGTAGTGCATGGAGTTATCGTTCATGAGAACCGGTTTCCGGTAGACTAAGTTTTCCGGCTTGATTATTTCTTCTTTTGTCATAAGTCTGGTTAAATGTTGGTTTATATAAGTGGTCACCGATGGGTGAAACGGATGAAAAACTCCATCAGCTTCACGAAAAGGGCAACGCTGCATACATAAAGGAATACTTTTTTGTCGTCCGCAGCAAAGTAGACGATGATGGACGCCAACGTTCCGATCATAAAAAGTATATTCAGAATATTTCTTATTTTATCTGGATTCATGAAATTAACGTGAATAAATGCGCCGGCCGGCGCATTACTTTATCCTACATCAGTTTTTTGATGGCGGTTACGATTTCATCCGGATCGGGTACGATACCGCCCAGGCGCCCGAAGTGTTCTACCTTTATTTTCCCGTTCACAGCCAGGCGGATGTCTTCAATCATTTGTCCGGCATTCAGCTCGAGGGACAGCATACCTTTAACCTGGCTTGCATACCGGGCGATTACTTTTGACGGGAACGGCCACAGCGTGATCGGCCGCAGGATGCCCACTTTGATACCGCTTTCGCGGGCAATCTCCATCGCCTTCTGCCCGATGCGCGCCATAGAGCCGAAAGCTACGATAAGGTATTCGGCATCGTTGCAGTTGATCTCTTCGTAGCGGACCTCGTTCTCTTCGATCCGTTTGTATTTGGCCTGGAAGCGCAGATTGTTCAGCTCCATGGCATCCGGCTGAAGTTCCAGCGAAGTGATGATATTCGGTTTGCGGCCCTTCGTCCTTCCCGTACAGGCCCACGGGCATTGTGCAATCAACTTCTCTTCCGTGCGGCGCGGCTTTTGCGCCGGAAGAATAACCTTTTCCATCATCTGCCCGACCACTCCGTCGGCAAGAATGATCGCCGGATTGCGGTATTTGAACGCCAGATCGAAACCCAGCTGCACAAAATCCGCCATCTCCTGTACCGATGCAGGCGCCAGCGCTATCAACCGGTAGTCGCCATGGCCGCCGCCCTTCACGGTCTGAAAATAATCGGCCTGGCTGGGTTGGATCGTTCCAAGCCCCGGCCCTCCACGCATTACGTTTACGATGAGGCAAGGCAGCTCCGCTCCTGCCAGATAAGAAATACCTTCCTGTTTCAAACTGATACCCGGACTGGATGATGAGGTCAGAACCATCTTGCCGCTGCCCGCGCCGCCGTAGACCATGTTGATGGCGGCCACTTCGCTCTCGGCTTGCAGTACGACCATTCCGGTTGTTTCCCATGGCTTCAGCTCGGCCAGGGTTTCCAAAATTTCCGATTGGGGAGTGATAGGATAGCCGAAGTACCCATCGGCGCCGCAGCGTACCGCAGCATGGGCAATGGCTTCGTTTCCCTTCATTAATACAACTTCTTCCATGATTTGATTTTTTAAATGGCCCCGCTCCAACCTCCAAAAGAAAGGGAGGGGAGGAGGTTATACCTTTACTTTGTACACTGAGATACACCCGTCGGGACAAACTACCGCACACGAACTGCACCCGTTACAGGTGTCCTCCAACGTTTGCCTGGCGTAATTATATCCTTTCACGTTCACCTCTTTGGCCAAAGAAATTACTTTAAGCGGACAAGCCACCACACACAGCCTGCAACCTTTGCAACGCTCTGTGTCAACGACTATCGCTCCTTCAATTTTTGCCATAATTTTCCGTATTTTAATGACTAAACATATTCTTATCGTAGAAGGCCATGATTCTCTGCAACATTTTTAAGGCTTCCACCGCCGGCGTTTCCGGGTTTTCGTTTTTCGCCAGGTTATAATAATGTATTGCCAAGTCAAACTGCCCCATCTTTCTGTATGCGTTACCCATCAGGTAATACAGCTCGGATCTATCACTGCCCGTTACTGTAGCAGAAACAATATGATTGGCCAAAGTGAGTAAAGCCTCGTTCAGTTGACCTTTTTTTATTAGTTCTCTAACCTTTTGTAACTTGTCCATTATTCTCTTCTATATATTAAATGTAATGCAAATATAGCATTAACCAACCGATTCTATCCCACCTTGGTCGAACAAATTTCCCCAAGCCTCAAAAAGTATGAAAAAGATTTTACCATCGAGCAACCGGCTCATCCGCGTTTTATCCTTTAATTCCCACCGAAAGAAAGTGCTGCGACGGCGTCGTAGCACTTTCTTTCGGTGGGAAAGTGCTACGACAAAATATTTGCATCATCTTTTCTCGAGAAAGTGCTACGACAAAATATTTGCATCATCTTTTTTCGAGAAAGTGCTACGACAAAATATTAGCGCTAAAAACTGTATATAAACGGCAGCTTTTGAGCAAAAGAAACGAACTACTGAAAAAAATGCTTTACTTTGTAACACGTTATCGTCAAAAGATAGGAACTTACACTTTAAATGAAGCAAAAAAGATGATCTGGAATGAAACTATCGAGTGTATGGATCGGGAGAGCCTGCGCAGGATGCAAAGTATCCGGTTACGGAAAGTAGTAGAGTGCGTGTATCATAATACGCCATTCTATCGTAAGAAAATGCAGGAAATGGGTGTTATGCCCGATGACATCAACGATATGGATGATATTGTCAAGCTGCCTTTCACCACAAAATATGACTTGCGCGACAACTATCCTTTCGGCCTTTGTGCTGTTCCGATGCGCCAGATCGTGCGCATACATGCTTCTTCCGGAACAACAGGCAAGCCTACCGTGGTTGGATATACCCGTAAGGATCTGTCGGGGTGGACGGAATGTTTGTCGCGTTGTTTTTCTGCTTATGGTGCCGATAATTCGGATTTTTTCCAGGTTGCTTATGGCTATGGCCTGTTCACCGGAGGCTTGGGAGCGCATTACGGCGCAGAGAATATCGGAGCTTCTGTTATCCCGATGTCCAGCGGTAATACGGAAAAACAGATCACGCTGATGCACGATTTTGGTGCGACCGTACTTTGCTGTACGCCTTCTTACGCATTGTTTATAGCCGATGCGATCAAGGATTCGGGCATTTCCCGCAACGAACTGAAGCTAAAGATCGGCGCATTCGGTGCGGAACCGTGGACGGAGAATATGCGTAAAGAGATCGAAGAGAAACTCGGAATTAAGGCTTATGATATTTATGGGTTAAGTGAAATTGCGGGGCCGGGCGTTGGCTACGAATGTGAATGTCAGGATGGCACCCATCTCAATGAGGATCATTTCTTTCCCGAAATCATAGATCCGCTCACGTTACAGCCGGTAAAACAGGGTCAGACGGGCGAACTTGTATTTACCCATCTCACCAAAGAAGGAATGCCTTTGTTGCGCTACCGGACGAAAGACCTTACCGCTTTGCGTTATGATACGTGTAAATGTGGGCGTACATTGGTACGCATGGACCGTATCTTGGGCAGAAGCGACGATATGTTGATTATTCGTGGCGTAAATGTATTCCCGAGCCAGTTTGAATCCGTTATCCTTGAAATGGAAGAGTTCGAACCACATTACCTTCTGACCGTTGATCGTATAAATAATACGGACCGGATGGAACTGAAAGTGGAAGTGCGCCCCGGTTTCTACTCGGATGAGATCAGTAAGATGCTGGTGCTTAAAAAGAAACTTACCGCCCGTTTACAAAGCGTGCTGGGACTTGGCGTAGATGTAAAACTGGTTGAACCGCGGAGCATCGAGCGCAGTACCGGAAAAGCTAAACGAATCATAGACAACAGAAAACTATAACAGGTTGGCATGATCGCTATGTAGATGGAAATATACCATTTGAATATAAACTTAAAAACTGAAATTATGATAGCAAAGCAGCTTTCCATCTTTTTGGAAAATAATACAGGCCGTTTGACTGAAGTTACCGGCGTGTTGGCCAAAGAAGGGATCAACTTATCCGCTCTTTGTATAGCCGAAAATGTAGATTTCGGTATTCTGCGCGGTATCGTTTCCGATCCGGATAAAGCCTATAACGTACTGAAAGAAAATCACTTTGCGGTGAACTTAACTGATGTGGTCGGTATCAGTTGTCCCAATGTTCCGGGTGCGTTGGCCAAAGTACTGAACTATTTGTCCGAAGCCGGCGTGTTTATTGAATACATGTACTCATTTGCCAATAATCAGTCGGCCAATGTGATCATCCGTCCAAGTAATTTGGAGAAATGTATCGAAGTCCTGACGGAAAAAAAAGTAGAATTGCTTGCCGCCAGCGATCTATACAGGTTGTGAAAAGAAGATAAAGCAGCAGTCTTGCCGTTAAATTATTGTTGTTTTAAAGAAAAACCGGTGGCGGCAGCTTGCCGTATTCGATGTGAATAAGTATCTTCGCGCAATTATTTTAAAGGTATGAAGCAACATCTTTTTGTGATTTTATTGGCAGCGCTGCTTTTGTTCTCGTGCGGAGAATATAATAAAGTACTGAAAAGTGCGGATTACGAATACAAGTACGAAGCCGCCAAGAGCTATTTTGCCAAAGGCCGGTATGTACGCGCCGTGACGCTGCTGAATGAGCTGATCACTATTCTTAAAGGCACGGATAAGGCCGAAGAATCTCTTTATATGTTAGGTATGAGTTATTATAATCAAAAGGATTATGCTACTGCTGCGCAAACCTTTATGATGTACTACAATACATATCCGCGGGGCTTGTATACCGAGCTTTCCCGTTTTTATTCCGGCAAAGCGCTTTATCTGGACAGTCCGGAACCTCGTTTGGAACAATCCGGTACCTATCAGGCTATCCACGAACTTCAACTGTTTGCGGAGTATTTTCCGCAGAGCATGAAGAAATCCGAAGCGCAGGAGATGATCTTTACCTTGCAGGACAAGCTGGTTCGTAAAGAGCTTTACTCATCCAGGTTATATTATAATCTGGGAAATTATATGGGAAACAACTATTTGTCTTGTGTAATTACGGCGCAAAATGCGTTGAAAGATTATCCATATACGGTGTATCGCGAAGAATTGTCCATTCTGATCCTTCGCGCTAAATATGAAATGGCTATAAATAGTGTGGAAGAAAAAAAAGATGAGCGTTATCGGGATACGATCGACGAATATTACGCCTTTAAGAACGAGTTTCCGGAAAGCAAATACTTGAAGGAAGCCGAAAAGATATTTAAAGGATCAAGAGAAAAAGTAACTACAGAAGAATAATTTAATATAAACATAATGGATTACAGAAAAACGAATGCGCCAAGCAATACCGTTACCCGCGATTTAGTGGAATTGTGTGCGGACACAGCCAATATTTATGAAACAGTTTCTATCATTGGTAAACGTGCCAACCAGATCAGTATGGAAGTGAAAAATGATCTTTTCAGGAAACTTCAAGAATTTGCCTCTTACAACGATAACCTGGAAGAAACATTCGAAAACAGGGAACAGATCGAAATATCCCGTTATTACGAAAAACTTCCTAAGCCAACGTTAATTGCCGCTCAGGAATATATGGAGGGGAAAATCTACTATAGAAATCCGGCTAGGGAGAAAGATAAACTACAGTAAAATGATCCAGCGAATTCAAACAGTTTATCTTTTAATAGTTACGGGCCTGCTGATCGTTAGTTTGTGTTTGCCTTTGGGGTATTTTATCAATGCCGGCTCGATGAGTAGTAGCACATTTACTGCGTTGGGGGTTCGTACAGGTGATGCTTTTCAATCTTCCTGGGGACTTTTCTGTATTTTGCTGTTAAGCTCTATTGTCGCGCTGGCTACGATCTTTTTCTATAAGCATAGAGTGGTGCAGATCAGAATGACAATCTTCAACACCTTGTTGCTAATCGGCTTTTATCTTGTGTTTTTTGCTTTCTATCTGGTATTGAAGGGAGATCCGGAAGCCTCGTTCCGTATCCATTGGGCATTAGGTTTGCCGCTTGTGGATATCGTTCTGAATTATTTGGTTATCCGCGCTATATGGCGTGATGAGGTGTTGGTAAAAGTGGCCGATCGCTTGAGATAAGGCAGGGCTATTTTCTCTTTTTTGCTTCTCTGCGGAAATTGCCGTTTCCCTTGTATTTGTTTTCCGAAAGATTGTATGTCGGCGTTTTTCCGAGTTCTTCAGGAACGAGGATCTTATAGATATTCTTCCCAAGAAACTTTTCTATACTCCTGAAACGGCTTTGTTCCTTTTCATTAACAAACGTAATGGCAACGCCATCATTGTTGGCGCGCGCTGTACGTCCGATACGGTGCACATAATCTTCATTGTCATGCGGTACGTCATAATTCAAGACCAACCGGATGTCGTCGACATCAATACCTCTGGACACAATATCTGTGCCTACCAGGATATTGATCCTGCCTGCCTTGAATTCGCGCATGATATATTCGCGTTGGGATTGTTCCAGATCCGAATGTATCTCTCCTATGTTCAGTTTCATCATTTTTAACGAGCGGGCCACTTCCTTTACCTTTATCTTCGAGGAGGCAAAGACGAGGGCGCGCTCCGGAACCTCATTCGTAAACAAGGACTGTATGATGCCGAGTTTTTGATTCTCGTAGCATATATAAGCAGCCTGAATGATTTTTTCAGCAGGCTTGGATACGGAGAGCTTAATTTCTACCGGGTTCTTCAGCATGGTATTTGCCATCTGTTGAATCTTCGCCGGCATGGTAGCGGAGAACATGATCACTTGGCTGGTTGCAGGCAAATGCTTGAATAGCTGCATAATGTCGTCATAAAATCCCATATCTAACATGCGGTCTGCTTCGTCAAGTACAAAGAAAGAGACCTTTGATAGATTCACGTATCCTAAGCTGAGGTGCGCGATCAATCGTCCGGGGGTGGCGATTACGACGTCAGCTCCCAACATCAGCCCTTTTTTTTGCTGTTCAAACAGAATCCCATCATTACCACCATATACAGCCACGCTGGATGCCGGCATGAAATACGAAAAACCTTCCATCTGTTGATCGATTTGCTGGGCCAACTCACGGGTAGGAGACATTATGACGCAATTGATTGCATCTTCCGGATAGCAGCCTGTGCTGAGTTTATCTAATATAGGTAGCAGAAACGCGGCCGTTTTTCCGGTTCCGGTTTGCGCTACCGCGATCAAATCCCGTCCTTCTAATATGATAGGTATAGCTTGTTCCTGAATAGGCGTACATTCATCGAATCGCATGGCTTCGAGTGCATTCAATACGCTATCTTGTAACTGTAGGTCAGAAAATTTCATTCTATAGTTTAAATTTGTACGCAAAGATAGATAACTAAATTGAGAATTTAAATGTTGCCCGTTCCTTTATTTCTCGTTATGCTCAGGCTATATGGCATAAAAAACATGGGCAAGAATGAAGATAATGACCTGCTTGTTTGGTTTGTATATAGAAATGGTTTCCGTTTCATTTGATGAATATCGGTCAATATTTACCGAAACCGCTCGTAGAGATTAAGATCTTTAAACTCCAAATTTGTTTCGTGGAAACAAAAGGCCGGAGATCCTGCTTGTTAAAAAAGTATGGCTTAAGCTGCGGATTTACAAACTATTTATTGGATGATACAAGGAATAATTATAGCCAAAAATATTTCTGCTACCGGACTTCGAACTATTTGAATGAAAATAAATTCTTGATAATTAAAAGTTTAGACATAAATCATCCATTGTTGGAGTGGCGTAAATGGGGATGAGCGAAAAAAAAAGAAAAAAAAGTTTGCGCATATAAAACTAAGTTTCTACATTTGCAACGTCAGTGTTTGTTATATGCAAGAACAAACTTTAATGACGTAACAACAAGGCTTAGTAAAGAACTAAAGAGTAAGAGTGGAGTCTATTTATTGAGAGGCAAGTGTTTCTAATCTTTTTTTGGGATAGGTGTATATACTTGTCTGAGATCCCAGCTCTTCGTGATTTAATATGAAGAGATTATCGTTACAATTCATTTTGTTGGTGTATTTTATACCCGGATATGCTTTATTCGCTCCTCAATTCAAGGAGAGAGTTGATGAAGGTGAGGGTGTAGCAAAGCATGTTTGCCGTTTTGTTTATCCGCTGGGTAGCGCTGAAATTCATTCGAATTTGGGAAATAATGCAGAGGCATTATCTCAGCTCGATTCTTTTATTCGTTCAGCGGTAACCAATTCCCGTATGCGTATTCGTCGTATTCGCTTGGCTGGTTATTCTTCTATTGAAGGTTCTTATTTGGCCAACGAGCGTCTGGCTTACGGGCGTGTCTGCAATATCCGCGATTACCTTAACACAAACTATCCTGATCTTTATCGTTATCCGGTGGATATAATTTGGGTTCCCGAAGATTGGGATGGTCTTTCACATTTGCTCCGTAATTCCGAATTGCCCGAGAAAAAAGAAGTGCTCGAAATTATTTGTAAGATACGGTCTTCTGATACCCGTGAATCCCTGCTTGTAAAATTGAATGGTGGTCGTGCCTTTTGGTATATGGAACGCTATCTCTTTGATCAGTTGCGTAGGGTAGAGATCGAGATCGAGTATGATACCCGTCAGTCTTTAGCGCCTTTCAAAGAAAATGATCCGTTGATCTATAATGTATTGGAAAAAAAAGAATCTGATGTTTCAAAAAATGTTCCCAAAGAAGTGAACGAAACCCCGAAAGCGGATGCAACCCAATTACCACCCTCACCTCCGCCTCCTTCAATGGAAAAGGAAGATGTTGAACCCATCTTTAAATATAAAGAAAACAGGGGTGAAACAGGTAAACCCTTATTTGCAATTAAAACCAATTTGTTGTCATGGATCGGTGTACTGCCGGATTTTAAATATACTACTCCTTTGGCTAATGTAGCGTTAGAGTATTTTGTCACTCCCAACTGGTCGGTAGAGTTAGGCGCAGCTTACAGCTATTGGCATTACAATCATGATCAAGAGTTTCAGGGGATTTCCGGATATAGGTTGGAACCTCATTATCATTTCAGTCTTTCCGACGATTGGCTGGAGCTTTACTTGGGGCTTTACGGCAGGGTAGGAGATTATGATATAAACCGGATAGAATCTGATCCTGAAACCGGTTTGAAACAAGAAAAAAGTACCAATTATACCGGCAATTACTGGGATGCAGGATTATCTGCCGGACTTACTTTCAAATTGGGTAGAGGATGGGCCGTTGAAGTTGGCGCCCGTATGGGTTATCTGACAACCAACTCCATTTTGTATACGCGTGAAGGAAAGTATAATTGGTTTAAGAGTCGGCAACCATATGATAAGATTAAAGTGACCGATTTGAATATCAACTTAATTTATATATTCAGATGAGACAACCTTATACACATATTAGGAAATGTTCCGTATGGTTCATGGTTATTTGTTATTTGTTAATCGCTAATTACGCCTGTACCCGTGCAGATGTTGTATATATTGAGTCGCCTAAAGGTAGGGTAGAGATCTATCCTACATCAGAACATATACTTCCTGTAGTGCAATATCATTTCTATAATACAGATGGCAAGACCGAGTACTTTCAGTTGGATAGCGATAATAACGGTAACTTCGAGGGAACCTTACTTACAGGTACTTATCGTGTGATAGCTACGAATACGTCTGCCTCCCATGTGCTATTTGATGAGATGGACAGTTATGAAACAGCTATTGTAAAGGCAGGACTGTCTCCGAATACTTCCGCTGATTATACCATGCTTTTGCAGCCCGACAGTGTTTATTCCGTTATTGTCGAAAATTTGGTGGTCACGGAAGGTGATACCGTTCGCCAGGAACCTGTGCCTGTTTTGCTGACTAAGCATTTGGAATTGGTATTCACAATGCAGGATGGATTGGATACTAAAGTTGTTTCTATGACAGGTGTTTTGCCCGGTATTTATCCTGCTGTTCGTCTTTATACCCGTGCTGGAGCGGGAATAGATCAAAGTCCGCAGATGGCTGTCAATTTTGAGACGGTTGTAAAAGGAGATAAACGTGAGGCACATATTTCCCTTTTTGGTGTGCATAACGATCCCGATTACACGAATAGTCTGGAACTCAATCTGACGATGAATGACGGAACCTCTTCCAAAACAACGCTGGATTTAACCAAAGCTCTTTCGGATGCAATAAATGAAGGAACTATTCCATCAAAGCTTTCCATATCAGTTGATGTGACGATTACGGATGATGGTATCATCAAGGCTGCTGTGAATGTGGAAGATTGGATTGAGGAAGAGGAAAGTGAACCGGAAGGAATTCGTGAGGGTTGAGTTGATGGAGAAGAAAGTAAACTGGAAGCAATTTCTATGTAAGTATTAATATTTCATTTATTAAAAACAAAGAAAGATGAGAAAAAGTTATTTAATAGTTTTAGCGGCAACAGCTTTAGTTGGCTGCTCAAAGAGTGAAATTACGATTGTAGATAGCGATAACGTGAAAATTGCAGTTAATGCCTCGGAGATAGCTACTCGTGCTCCTTTTGAAGGTACTATTAGCATAGCTAATCAATTAAAGGCTCGTGTTATTGCCGACAATATGCAGAACTTTGTCGGTGAGTCTACTGCTAATGGAACCATGACTTTTAATAGCATTGATGCGGTAAGTTATGATATCGAAACAACAGACGGTACCACATATTTTAGTGGTGCGTCTCCTGTATATTTGTTTGGTTTGTATCCTGAAGGTTGGACTTATTTAAATGACGGTAAAGCTAATTTTACTTTTACTGGTAAAGAAGATGTAATGGCTACCAACAGAATTGAGACAAGAAGAACTGATGTGGAAAGTAGTAACTACAAGACGTTGGATTTCCAGCACTTGCTAACCAAATTGGAAGTGAAATTGTTTGCTTCCGCAGCTGCAATTAATCTATTTGGAAATATAAAGGCTATTAAGCTGGTAGGTAATATTTCCGGAGGAGGTAATGTAACTAACCAAATAGAAGTGGCGAATAACTCGTCTGCCTATACAGATCCGTTGGTTGTAGCTTCCAAAGGCACCACTGCTTCTTTAGATTTTTACGGCCTTAGTCTTGATGTCCTTGATGATAACAAACTATATACTGATGTAGCTGTTTCCGATTATACCTTAACGACGATAAGAGACTACGTAGGCTACAGTATGGTAGCTCCTGTAAATGCTACCGCCGCCGCTAACGAATATTTTCTGGCGATCACTACTGCTAATAAGGGCATTAAGTATATCGGTATTGATCTGAAAGCTGTTGGTGGATCTGATTTCACTGGTAACACTGCCGGTCATTCATTCTTGATCTCGATCCACTTTAAGTCAAATAATGACATTATGGTTGATGTTACGGTTGATGATTGGGATGAGCAAGGCGAATTCCAGGGTGAGATTGCCGATTAAATCATTTTTAGGGTATAGGGAGGCCGTCAGGCTTTCCTATATACCCTGCTATAATTGAAAGTTTATTTGTTATACGAATCCTGTTCATGATGTTATCCAAGAGAATCCAATATACCCTATACGTGTCTGTAATCTATAGCTTGTTTGCAGTCGCATTTTCAGCCTGTTCAGGTGACGATGAAAGTATTTCCGATTCGAAATCAGGTGAGATTGCAGTCTCTACTAACTTCGATTCCGTTTTCGATGTAGAAACTCGTGGCGAAGGAAGTATTTACAAAGAACATATTCTTGCTGGAGGTCAGGAATTACCATTATCCATTGTTCGTTTAGATCAGAACGAAACAGACGGTTCTTATCCATCCTCTTATACGGCAACCAATGTCGATGGAGTGGGGCAGGCTCCCCGTAAGGGACGTCTGAGGAGAAATAATTTGGATATACTTATGAGTTTTGTTGGTATAGAGTACTATCTATCTCATCCGCTCCACGATAAAACTAAACTTATAGGTTGGTATCCTACCGTTGGTAATGGTTCAACATGGAGTGTTGATGCTTCTGGTACGGCGACTGTTAGTTTCGATGTTAATGGAGATACGGATATTATAATGTCCAACCTGGATTTGGTAGAGGTAAGCCAGCCACCACCAAATCCTACTACTACTACTACAATGACTTTTGATCACTTGCTAACCCGCTTCCGTGTGCGTGTGTATACTTATGACCCCGATGTGGCAGGGCTGTATGGCGGGGTGAAATCCATATCCCTTACAGGTAAGAAGCAAACATGTGTTGCAACGCTTCCTGACGCTACAACAAGCGATAAAGCTATAGTGGTTTTTAATGGAAACGATAATCTGCCTATTATTCGCAGAAATCCGGTTAGTAATTCTGTGATTGAATACAATAATGGAGTATTGCCTGTTCTGTATTATGAGTCCGGTCAAAAGGTCACTGATTCTGCTTTGGCCGGTTATGCCATGGTGGCTCCCGAAACAAAGGTGGTTCCCGAAACAAATAAAGTAGATCTTGTTGTTGAAACAGAAAAGGGAAGTACTACTACTTATACAGTATCTATTGCAGCTCCTACCGGTGGTTTTGCTGCCGGTAAATCATACACGCTCGACTTGGAATTTAGGACAGATATTAAGCTGGGTATTGTTATCAAGACTTGGGTCGATGATGGTAATGTTGAAATAGATAAAACATACAATTAATAGAAAGATGAAACGAAATCTATGCAATTGGGCGTTAGCAGGAGGCATTTTGCTTTTGTGGGCAGCTTGTTCTTCGGAAAACAACGAAACGTTGTATTCAGGTTTACAGCCCATTCGGTTTGCTGTTTCTCCTGCTGTTCATATCGACGGAGAATCTCGTGCGATAGTGAATGACAAATACTTACCTGCAGGTAAATCTATAGGTATATTTGCTTACAGTTATCTTGCCTCTGCATCATCGGATTGGCAGTCCAGCCCAGACCTTTTCGATAATAAAGAAGGTACTGTAGGTGCTGTGCCAACTACTGTAGGTGCTGTGCCAACTACTAAAGATGTAGTACAGGAAGTAACGGTAGCTGGTCCTGAGAAGTATTTTGCAGTGAGAACATATAAACATGCGTTTTATAGCTATTATCCCTACCAAAGTTCAGTTACTGCTGCAAATAAAGAAATCGAAAACGATCTGTTCTCCGACTTGGCATCAGACAAGACACAGATTGATTGGCTGTGGGACGGGCAGATTGATGTCACAGCGTCCGGCGATCCGGTGAAGTTTGAATATTCGCATTTGATGTCTATGATTAAGATTGCCGTAGCCAAGCATGAAGTAAATCCTGAACTTCGGATGGAAAGTATTACGATAGGTACTTCAACTTCTCAGAAGTTTAAATTTGACATTTCCACAGGCAAAACAACAGAAGTAGCTGGAGGATCAACCAGCTATACAGCTTCTTTTATTACTACCGATCTTCCGAATGGTAAAGTTATTCCATCATTGGGCAAGGATGAAACTTTGGCTACCGAGGTATTTGAACAGATCCTCTTATTACCCGAATCCGCTATTACCTCATTGAGTTTTAAGGTGAACGGTGAGAATTTTACTACACCCGGCACTTGGGCAGGGTTTAAAACATCCACATCCGGTAAATACCGCCTTGTAAGTATCGTTGTTGATCTTTCCGAGATTAAGATTCAGTTGGGTGGGAAGGATTGGATCAATAATGACGATGATATTGACTTGATTCAGAGTGAAGTGTCGATTTCTTTAGGCGCTAAAAATTGGGGCTATGATCCGGCTGATGACATTGATTTGACACAGCCCAAACCTTAAGCGCCAAGGGCTATGCCATTGAAGTGAATAATAAATTCAAAAAACACTATATATGTTTAATAACTGTTTACACACATTGTTCAGACATAGGTATCTTATTCTTGTGTTATTGCTTTGGGGATGCTCTTCCGACCCGGGCGATTCTCCGATTCCTATTGAAGAAGATCCGGAGGAGGTTGCTGTGACCTTTTCGGTAGGACATTTGACGCGTGCCGATTTTCCGGAAGATACGCCGCTTAAGATTTATGTTTTTCGTCGGGCGATAGCCTCAGCTCCTGATTTTTCGGTTACTCCCCATAGGATTGTTATAGGGAAGACTTCCGAAAAGAATGTTGTTCTTGAGAAACTTGAGAATGGTACTGTATTAACGGATGGTATTTTAATGGTTCGGTACGGTTACAAATACGATTTTGTAGCTGTGGTTAATGCCACTCCAACAGCTAAAGACTTTGGTACTTTTAGTTTTAGTTCCGGTGCTCTTACCGGATTCACACATGGAACCGATATATTGGCGGGGAAAGTGGAAGGAGCGGAGGCGTCGGGTAATCCTACAATAAACGTCGAATTCAATAAATTCGGTGCTGTTGCCGGCGAACTGCCACATCTTTGTAGCGCTGTTTGTGTCGAAGCCCGTATTACTGAAGATTTCTTTAAAGAATTTATCACTAAGCCGGCAACGGCAACATCGTTTAAGTATGCAGTTGCCGGTATGGACTTTAAAAGCTGCTTGCCAAGGAGGGCAAGTCTTCCATTCTCAGGTGATCCTATCGCATTGAACGTAATAGGATCCGGTTATACCACTTCTTATTCAGTTTCATTTTCGGGTACGGAGGTTGAGGTGGATGATAAAGATGACAAAGCCACGTCTGATGATGGTATTATTTTACCTTATTCAGTGGGTAGAATCTATAATACGTTGAATCTGGATTTCCGTTTGCGTGTTAATGATGGTGAAACCACACTTGAAGCTCAAAATGTGCAGGCACCGCCTTTTGAGCCGGGCTATCGGTATCGTTTTATAGTCGAATTAGACGGCTTGTCTGATAAAATTAATCTTTATCTTTCCAGAGAGCCTTGGTCTTCTATAGCTTGGCAAAGCGGAATGGGAGAGACTGATACGCAGAATCCCACGATATTTTCTTTGGGTAGTTGGTCTTCTGTTTCCTGGCAAACAGGTATGGGAGGTAGTGATAATAATAATATGTTTCTCGTTTCTGCTTCCGGTTGGAACAGTGCTACGTGGGCTTCCCAAATGGGAGATTGATCTTAAAAACTTAAAAATTCAATATAGATGAAAAGGATAATTTATTTTACCAGCTTTTTGTTATGTGCAAGCCTGACATTGTTTTCTTGTCAGGACGATCGGAATGAGCCTGTCAAGAACGACACTACTGTCGTACGTGTGGCTTTTGAAACCCCTGACTTTATTCAGTTGGGTACCCGTGCAACGGATGAATCTGCCATTAAAGACATTACTGTATTGCAGTTCAAAAATGGACTTTTGGTCAAAAGCCTACCATTGGACAATAAAATGTTCGCCCAAGCTGTTGAACTGACAGATATGCAAGATATACCTGCCACCACACTTGGTGAAGATGGTGCGATTGTGTCGAATGGTGCGGAATCTTTTATTGCTTTCATAGCTAATGTCAGGACTATTACCGGTGAAGCGGTTAAACTGACTGAGAAAGTATCAACGTATACTGATTTTCTGAATTATACTTTAGATCTGAAGAATGTCGCTGGAATAGCGGATTTGAAGTATATGCCTATGACCGGATTCTACTATGGCGGTATTACATTAGGTGTTACTAACCAAATCAATGTAACGTTGAGGCGTTCGTTGGCAAAGGTTAATTTTACACTGAATCTTACTAATTTTAAGATAGGAGGTAAAAGTGTAGTGACTACGGTTAAGGCTATTTCCTTGCATAATGTACCGAAGACAATCACGTTCTTTCCCAAGAACCGTCCGGCTTTACCGACCAATGGTAAGCCTGGAGAGTGGCCTAGTACCCAAACGCCTTATCCTGCTGTTACGAAGGCCGGTGCTGTTGCCAACGATGGTGGATATAATGCTTCTGAATTTGTAATACTTGATGTAGAGCACAACCAGACTACCGGAAGTAAACTCGCTTCTTTTACGGCTTATATGCCTGAGAATGCCCGTGGATCCTACCTGGAAATAACAAGCAATAAGGATAAGATTCCTAATAAGGTAGGTGCTGCAAATAAAGGAACTGATGATAATAATCTTGTAGGTTGGACTTATTTGTTAGTCGATCTGGATTATGAAACTGCCGAAGGTACAATAATGAATGTGAAATATAAGATTTATCTGGGTGGTGATAATGCCGGTGATATGAATTTGCTTGCCAATACGCAATACAATGTTACAACTTATATCTATGGTGAAGGTGCTGCTGTTGGTACTCCTAATCATGATACCCGTATTACTGTTACCAGTATACGCGATCCTAGGATAAAAACAAACACTAAGAATCTTGATATTCAGCCAATGGCAAATTCTTATATTATTAATCCGGGTAGTACTTCTGCGATTTTTACTATTCCTTTAACGCAAGCTCGTAATGGATGGCGTTATATCGATAATGTATTGAAGGCGGGTGGTATTTCTGCGAATTATACCAGTGATTTTGATACTGAGATTGCTAAAAAAGATTGGAAAATTGAAACTTTGTGGAGGACTTGGGGATCAGGTAATGGATCGACTAATGTAGAAGGTGCTGTTGCTGATGGCATAACTACTGAAGATAATATTAGTGAAACTTATTACGCAACATTGTCATTTCCTACTGGCGCTAATGCTATTCCTACTGCTGCTGGTAATAACTGTGTAATTGTTTTAAAAGACAACTCCGGTAAAGTTTGGTGGTCATGGCATTTGTGGTTTACGGATTATGATCCTACTGCTGATGTTGTGGCTAACAGGAAAGGTCAGACACATAAATATTTTAGTGAAGCGTTTACAACTGCCGGTTTGTATTATGATAAGAGGATGATGGACCGTAACTTGGGAGCTACGATTTTCAATGTTGATGGTACTGTAGAACAAGAGCAACCTAAGACTACGGCTGAAGCTGTAAAATGGTATGGTTTGATGTATCAATGGGGACGTAAAGATCCGTTTACTAATTCTGATAACGGTACAACTACTATGGCTAGTGCAACTCCTGTTTATGACAAGGATGGTGCAAAGTATTCATATGCTTCCGGTGCTGCAGCGGGTACCGATATGGATGGTAATTCAATAACTGCTGATGTAAATAATAATAGCATTGATGGTTTTCCTAAGGTTACTAATGGTAGTGTTGCTACTAATCGTGTAGTTGATGCTGTTCGTCATCCGATGAATTATTACCATTCAGGGGTTAGTAATGATTGGACGAAACAGGATGATGGTTTATGGAGTATGACTGCGAAAACAGCTTTTGATCCTTGTCCTCCGGGTTGGCGTGTTCCTGCCGGTGGTGCTACGGCTGCTTATAATCCGTGGTCTGGTTTTGGTAATGGTTTGTTTAGTAGTGCAGCGAATGTAACTTATGATACTGTTTGGGGTAATAATGATATAGGCCCATTCCCATGGTTTGCCCAGGTAACGGGTCAGGCGGGTACTGCCGGTCGTTTGTATGGTAAGAATAATGTTCTTCCGACTCCTACTGCTGGTAAGAATTATTACTCAGGTATTGATACTCCTTGGTATGGTGGTGATGTAGCGTGGTATCCTGCTTCGGGCTA
Source organism: Mediterranea sp. (in: CFB group bacteria) (assembly GCA_031287715.1). Taxonomy (GTDB): domain Bacteria; phylum Bacteroidota; class Bacteroidia; order Bacteroidales; family Bacteroidaceae; genus Bacteroides. Next base: position 969 of record JAITSN010000010.1, on the reverse strand, counting down.
CCGTGGGCAGACTTCCGGTGTGTTCACCGCCACGGGTTCTGCTGGTGTCTATTGGAGTTGCGCCCTCTCAGGCACCAATGCCTCCTCTCTGCGCTTCAACTCTAAGGACGTTGGCCCGGTGATCAGCCACAATCGTGCCTTAGGCTTCCCCGTCCGTTGCGTCCAGCATTTATTACTTGTTTAAAAGAAGAATCTGTTATCTTCGCATTCAAATCTACTTAAAGCAGACTTATTGATCGGAATTGTGCGGGCTACGGCTCTCGCAAGTGTATCAAAGTAAATCCAGTAACCTACTGACGGTGTAATATGGTCGCAGAGCTATTACTGCGTATCCGTTAGTTATAGTGTGATCTATAAGATTGTCCGAAACTTTTTTCAGTCGGTTTTATAGTTAAATGAGTGGTTACTTTTTATCCTGCTTCGGGCTACCGTTACCATACTTCCGGTGCACTCACCGGCACAGGTTCTGACGGAGACTGGTGGAGTAGTGCCGTCTCAGGCGCTATTGCCTACCACTTGGCCTTCTATTCGTCGGTTGTGTATCCGGCGTACAGCAGCAGTCGCGCCTATGGTCTCGCCGTCCGTTGCGTCCAGTATTTGCTACTGTTTAAGTATAGCGTTCTTTGACAGATGAAAATTTAAGGTTAAGGACAATCTTATAGTTAATTGAGTGGTTACTCTTTATCCTGCTGCGGGCTACCGTGAGCAAATTTCGGGTGCGCTCATCAACACGGATGTTTCCGGTTACGCGTGGAGTTGCGTTGTCACAGGCGCCAATGCCCACTATCTGGGCTTCTACTCAACGGTCGTGAACCCGACGAGCGGCAGCTATCGTGCCCACAGTTTTCCCGTCCGTTGCGTCCAGCATTTATTACTGCTTGAAAGAAGAATCCGTTATCTTCGCGTTCAATATATTTTAGCAGACTTTCTGATCGGAATTGCGCGGGCTACGGCTTTCGCAAGTGTATC
>JAITSN010000013.1 GCA_031287715.1 Mediterranea sp. (in: CFB group bacteria) | reverse complement strand
GCCTGCAGGGCCGCATTTGGCGTAGCCTCACCCCAACCTGGGTCAAAGGAGAGGGGGAAGGGATGCAACGATATGATGATAGTATGGATTCCGACAGGGTCGGTTCGTTTGTTCATTAGTATGACAGGCAGTTCATGATGCAAATCACAACTGCAAAGCCTCACCCCGTGCCCTCTCCAAAGGAGAGGGGAAAAGAGATGAAGGATGAAGATAAAACAAAGAAATACAGCCGGAAGGGATTCCTTCCCCCTCTCCTTTGACCCAGGTCGGGGTGAGGCTGTAGGGCTGTAAAGTCATAGGTTTTTAGCATTAGCATGACAGGCATTCATGATGTGAATCACAGCTTGCCGATTTTTATAAATAAGTAGACTCCTTACTCCGGCCCAAACCGCCGTGGTAAGAACGGCCATAACTCATGATGCGAATCACAGAAATGGCTTTGCTAAGCTTTTTGTTGAAAACATCCCCGTGCCAAGCGTGGCGCGGGGAGTTTTATATTCTTCATTCCCGTTTGAGCTTATTGACAGGGCGTTGCAGGTTCCGTAAAGCGCGGCCCTGCTGAAACTTATTCAACGAAGATTAAGCGAAATCGTTTCGTTAACGCTATCTTTGCTCTATATATTTTTGAACGATAAAAGATGGGAAGAGTTTTGATCATTGGTGCAGGCGGTGTAGGTACCGTAGTTGCACATAAAGTAGCGCAAAATGCCGGCGTTTTTACGGATATAATGATTGCCAGCCGCACCAGGTCGAAGTGCGACGATATTGTGCGGGCGATAGGCAATCCGGCGATAAAGACGGCGCAAGTGGATGCAGATAACGTAGGCGAGTTGGTAGCGCTGTTTAACGGATTCAAACCGGAGATTGTTATAAACGTGGCTCTTCCGTACCAGGATCTGACGATTATGGAAGCCTGCCTGCAAGCCGGAGTGAACTACCTGGATACGGCCAACTATGAACCGAAAGACGAAGCGCATTTTGAATACAGCTGGCAATGGGCCTACCATGACCGGTTTAAAGAAGCGGGGCTGACCGCCATTCTGGGTTGCGGCTTCGACCCGGGAGTGAGCGGCGTCTACACGGCCTATGCGGCAAAGCATTATTTTGACGAAATACATAATTTAGATATTGTAGACTGCAACGCGGGCGACCACCACAAAGCATTTGCAACAAACTTCAATCCGGAGATCAATATCCGTGAGATCACCCAGAAGGGACGCTATTACGAAAACGGCAGATGGGTGGAAACAGGTTCGCTGGAGATCCACCAACCGATCACCTACCCGAACATCGGGCCTAAAGAATCATACCTGCTTTACCACGAAGAGCTGGAATCACTGGTGAAACACTTCCCGACGATCAAGCGCGCCCGTTTCTGGATGACATTCGGACAGGAATACCTGACGCATCTGCGGGTGATCCAAAACATCGGCATGGCGCGGATCGACGAGATAGACTATAACGGGCAAAAGATCGTACCGATCCAATTCCTGAAAGCCGTGCTTCCGAATCCGCAGGATCTGGGAGAGAACTACACCGGCGAAACATCCATCGGATGCCGTATCCGCGGCATCAAAGACGGCAAAGAGCGCACGTACTACGTTTATAACAATTGCAGCCACGAAGTGGCCTACAAAGAAACAGGTATGCAGGGGGTAAGCTATACCACGGGCGTGCCTGCGATGATCGGTGCGCTGATGTTCTTCAAAGGAGAATGGAAGCGGCCGGGAGTGAACAATGTGGAAGAATTTGATCCGGATACATTCATGGAACAGCTGAACAAACAGGGATTGCCCTGGCACGAAGAGCTTGATGGAGATCTGGAAGTTTAATATATATATTTAAAGATTATGGCGAAGAAAGACGAACAGAACGTTGAAGGAAGTAAAATGGCAGCTAACGAAAAGCTAAAGGCTTTGCAAAATGCCATGGACAAAATAGAAAAGAGCTTCGGCAAAGGCTCGATCATGAAGATGGGCGATGAAAACGTGGAACAGATGGAAGTTATCCGCTCCGGTTCAATGACGCTGGATATTGCTTTAGGCGTTGGGGGATACCCGCGCGGAAGGATCGTTGAAATATTCGGTCCCGAATCCTCCGGTAAGACGACCCTGGCCATACACGCCATCGCCGAAGCGCAGAAGGCAGGCGGCACCGCGGCTTTTATCGACGCCGAACATGCGTTCGACCGCTTCTATGCGGAAAAGCTCGGAGTAGACATCGACAACCTGCTCATCTCCCAACCGGATAACGGCGAACAGGCGCTGGAAATCACAGAACAGCTGATTCGCTCGTCGGCCATTGACATCATCGTGATTGACTCGGTAGCGGCATTGACGCCCAAGTCAGAGATCGAAGGAGATATGGGCGACAACAAAGTGGGCCTGCAAGCGCGCCTGATGTCGCAGGCTTTGCGCAAGCTGACCGCAACCGTAAGCAAGACGCATACCACTTGCATCTTCATCAACCAGTTGCGCGAAAAGATCGGGGTGATGTTCGGCAATCCGGAAACCACCACCGGCGGTAACGCACTAAAATTCTATGCCTCCGTGCGGGTTGACATCCGCCCTTCAACCCCCATCAAAGACGGCGAAGAAGTATTGGGCAAGCTGACCAAAGTAAGAGTGGTGAAAAACAAAGTAGCCTCCCCCTTCCGTAAAGCCGAGTTTGATATTATGTTTGGAGAAGGCATCTCCAAATCAGGGGAGATCATCGACCTGGGTTCCGAGCTGGGCGTCATTAAGAAAAGCGGATCATGGTACAGCTACGACGAGACCAAGCTGGGACAAGGCCGCGATGCCGCAAAACAAATGATACGGGACAATCCCGAGCTTGCCGAAGAGTTGGAAGCGCGGATCATCCGGACCTTGAAAGAAAAAGAGGGAAAAAAGTAACGGCATCTCTTCATTTACAATTTACCATTTACCATTTACCATTTAATACCACTGGCAATTAAATGGATAATTGAAAACTCCCTGCGCATCTTTACTTGAAGTGAAGTGCGCAGGGGGTGATCTTTTTGTCCGTTTATCATTGTCATGTGCTCGAAAATGGTTTCGACACGAGGGGAAAGTGCTTTCGAGTGCTCGAAAATGGTTTCGACATGCGGGGAAAGTGCTTTCGAGTACTCGAAAATGATTTCGACACGCGGAGAAAGTGCTTTCGAGTGCTCGAAAATGGTTTCCGAGCGGCCTGAAACCATTTTCATTTACCATTTACCATTTACGCCGGTATTAAATGGTATATGGTAAATTGTAAATGGTAAATGTGTTGGCGCAGCCGCGTTAAGGACAGGAGTGGAAAGCCCGGAGCGGAGCGCAGCGAAGTGAGGACTTGCAGCGGATGGCCTGGGCCGCAGGCAACGCCCAAATATTTATCTTTTATCTTGCGCGAAGGCCGGGCTGGGGCTGTTGTCGATCCGTTAGCCCGTGCCGCGGCTGTTGCATTATCGGATTAATCCGCCTATATTTGCCCTATTGGAACACGCATACAATGTGAAACGCATTCTAATCCTGCATATATTGTTTCTGGCCGCATCTCCCATCCTGCCCGCGGGGAAGAATGGCCGGGACGCGCTGCAAAGGACACACCACCGCACGGCGCAGGCAGACTCCATTGTAGATAACGCTATCGGAAACGCCCCGCGCTACGCCAGCATGACGGGCGGCTATCACGCCGACCTGTACGTGAAAGGACGCGTCTATATACGAAGGAAGAATCTACTGGTGCGCTTCGTTCCTTCGCTGTTCAGGCTCAGGAAGGACGTAAAAGACTACTTGGTGGAAACGTGCAGCGAACTTCATTTCACCGCGCCCAACATTTATGACCGGAAAGTGAAAGCCGTATACGGAAACGCCGGCAAATACAGGGGCGTCGAAGGGGATGTGCTGGACTATCTGGGCGTGAATATCTACGCTCCTTTCCTGCTGCACTCCAAGTTGTTGTCGCCGCTCGCGCCGGCAGCCCGGAAACATTACTCCTACCGGATCGACACGGTGACGGTGCAGGGCGGGCGCCGCTCCTACCGGATCGCTTTCACTCCCAGGAACAAAAGCTACCAGCTGGTCGAAGGCCATATGGTGATCAGCGACAGCACGTGGAGCGTACGCGAAATGCAGTTCAGCGGCCGGTCGGAATATCAGCGGTTCGACAACCGCATCGAGATGGGCGACGCCGGTACCGGCCGCGAGTTCCTGCCTCAACGCTACGAGCTTAACACGACCTTCAACTTCATGGGAAATACGATAGACGGGAGCTACACGGCCGTGCCAAGCTACCACTCCATTACGCTCAAAAGCGGGGACGACGACGACGAGGGGTTCTTCGCCTTGCGGGCCAAAAGCAAGTACGACCTGACGGAGGCCTACAACCTGCAGAACGATACCGCGCAGTACCGTACCGACAGCCTGACGCTCGACAGCCTGAGACCCATACCGCTCTCGCCCGACGAACAGCGCGTTTATCGAAACTATAGCTTGGACAGGGATACCCTGCCGGAAAAAAAAGACAGTTGGGCGCACCGCTTCCGGGAACAGATGGGAGACATGCTCATCAGCAGCTACACCGTAGACCTTAACACCATCGGCAGCGTGAAATGCTCGCCCCTGATCAATCCTTTCTTGGTGAGCTTCAGTAAACGGGACGGCTACTCCTACCGGCAGGATTTCAAGTACAGCCGCCTCTTTGACAACGACAGGTTGCTGCGGATGGCCACACGCATCGGGTACAACTTCAAACACCACGAGTTCTACTGGCGGATCACGGGCGACTATGACTACCTGCCGCGCAAAGGCGCCTCGCTGCATCTTCGCGTGGGCAACGGCAACCGCATCTACACCAGCAAAGTGCTGGACGAAATAAAACAAACGGCCGGCACCAGCCTTGACTTCGACAAGATACACTTGGATTATTTCAGAGACTTCTACATAGACCTCAGCCACCGCGTGGAAGTGACGAATGGAGTTCATCTGAACGCCGGATTCTCCACGCACCGAAGAACAGCAGTAAGGAAGTCGGACTTTACGTCCGTCGAATCCTCGCGCGACCCCGCCGAAGAACTCACAGACATCTTCCGCAACGAATACCGGAGCTTCGCCGCGCGCATCGCACTGAGCTGGACGCCCGGACAATACTATTACATGAACGGCAAGCGCAAGATCAACCTCCACTCCAAGCTCCCCACCTTCTCGGTCGATTGGGAACGGGGGTTGAAAGGCGTATTTAAAAGCACAGGGATATACGAACGGGTCGAACTCGACATGCAACACTACATTTCCCTGGGGCTTATGCAAACGCTCTACTACCGGGCCGGAGCGGGCATGTTCACCGACCAGAAACAACTCTTCTTCGTCGACTTCGTGAACTTCTCCCGAAACAACCTGCCCTTAGGATGGAACGACGAAATCGGAGGTGTATTCCAACTCCTCGACAGACGATGGTACAACGCCTCGCTGAAATACATCCGGGCCAATATCACCTACGAAGCGCCGTTCCTTATCATGCCGCACCTCCTGAAACGAACGCCCAACGTGCTCAACGAACGCCTCTACATCGGAGTATTAGCCATGCCCTACCTGAAACCCTACATCGAAATCGGCTACGGTATCGGAACGCACATCTTCGACCTGGGCCTGTTTGTGAGCAATACAAACGGCAAGTTCACCGACGCCGGCTTCAAGCTCACCTTCGAACTCTTCAACAGGTAAAGGGAATTTGATTACATTTGCGCACATGCAAATCCAACCGAAACAAATCGTATAACCCAAAAACCCAACCGGTATGAAAAGAAAATATACCCTCCTTTTGATCTGCTGCCTGCTTGGCCTCACCCGTGCGCAAGGCACACAACTATTAGAGCTGAAAGACGTAACCGGCGGAAAGTTCCGGGCGGAAAGCCTGCGCGGCATCGCCTCCATGAACGACGGAGAACACTATACGCGAATGAACAGGGAAGGAACCCGCATCGCCAAATATTCGTACCGCACGGGCGAAGAAACGGAAGTCGTTTTTGACGTAACCACCGCCAGGGACTGCAACTTCAAGACTTTCGACGGATATACCTTCTCCCCCGACGAAACAACGATACTGATCCGCACCGCAACCACGCAGAAGTACCGCCACTCGTACACCGCCGTACATTACATCTACTCCATAAAGAACAACAGGCTGGAAACCCTCAGCGACGGAGGCCCGCAGGAAGCCCCGGTCTTCTCGCCGGACGGCACGATGATCGCCTTTGTCAGGGAGGGAAACATCTTCTTGGTGAAGATGCTGTATGGAAACAGCGAGTCGCAAGTAACCGAAGACGGTAAATTCAACCACATCATCAACGGAGTGCCCGACTGGGTATATGAAGAAGAATTCGGGTTCAGCAGGGCGCTGGAATTTGATGCGAACAGCGAAATGCTGGCATATATCCGCTTCGACGAGTCGGAAGTACCCCTGTTCTCCCTCCCCATCTATGCCGGACAAGCGCCGCGGATTGCATCGTTCGACACCTATCCGGGAACATACAGCTACAAGTACCCCAAAGTTGGCGAACCCAACTCAAAAGTATCCGTACACACCTTCGACATCCGCTCGAAAACAACACGCAAGATCGACTTGCCCTTAGACCCCGACGGATACATCCCCCGCATAATCTTCACCAAAGATCCCGGCAAGCTGGCCATCGTCACCCTGAACCGCTACCAGAACCGCCTCGACCTTTACTTTGCCGACCCGCGCTCAACTGTGTGCAAACTTATCCTTCGCGACGAAAGCCCGTACTACATCGACGAAAACGTACTGAACAGTATCCGCTTCCACGCCGGCAACTTCAGTCTCGTCAGCGAAAGAGACGGCTATGCCCACCTGTATTGGTACAGCATGGGAGGCAACCTGGTCAAACAAGTCACCCAAGGCAAGTATGAAGTGACCGGATACTTGGGTTGGGACGAAGCCGGCAATACATTCTACTACCAAAGCAACGAAGAAAGTCCGCTGTGCCGGGCCATCTACAAAGTAGACAAGAAAGGGAAGAAGACCAAACTCTCGGAAAAGCAGGGAACCAACAACGCACACTTCAGCCACACGATGAAGTACTACATCAATACCTACTCCAACCTGCAAACACCCCCCGTCACCACCGTTCACGACAACAACGGCAAGACGCTCAAAACATGGATAGACAACAACGCCCTCAAACAACGGCTGGCGCAATACAACCTCCCCACCAAAGAGTTCTTCACGTTCAACACCGCGCAAGGAACATCCCTGAACGGCTGGATCATGAAGCCCGACGGCTTTGCGGCAAACAAGAAATACCCCGTGATCATGTTCCAGTACAGCGGGCCGGGCAGCCAGCGGGTACTTGACAATTGGGACGGAGTGAGCTGGGAAAGCTATATGACCACCAAAGGATACATCATCGCCTGCGTAGACGGACGGGGAACCGGCGGCCGCGGCGAAACATTCAAGAAATGTACATACCTGAACTTAGGCGTGAAAGAATCGCAAGACCAGGTGGAAGCAGCCAAATACTTGGGCACCCTGCCCTACGTAGACGAAAGCCGGATCGGCATCTGGGGATGGAGCTTCGGAGGATACATGACGATCATGAGCATGAGCGAGGGCACGCCGGTGTTCAAAGCCGGAGCAGCCGTAGCGCCCGTGACCGATTGGAAGTACTACGACACGGTATACGGCGAACGCTTCATGCGCACACCCAAAGAAAACGCCGAAGGATACAAAGCCGGATCGGCCTTCGCCCGTGCAAGCCGCCTGAACGGGCGCCTGCTGCTGGTGCACGGCATAGCCGACGACAATGTGCACGTCCAGAACTGCGTGGAATACAGCGAATGTCTCGTGCAGGCAAACAAACAATTCGAAATGCAACTGTACACCAACCGCAACCACAGCATCGCCGGAGGAAACACCCGCTACCACTTGTATACCCGGCTGACGGACTTCTTTGTTGCCAACCTGTAGCGAAAGGCGCCCCAAAAGCACATGAAAGAACGGATACGCAAACCCGGATGGCTCAAAATAAACATCGGAGCCAACGGGAGATACACCGAAACGAAACGCATTGTCGAAACACACCGCCTGCACACGATATGCAGCAGCGGCCGCTGCCCCAACATGGGGGAATGTTGGGGAAAGGGAACGGCAACGTTCATGATAGCCGGCAACATCTGCACGCGCAACTGCAAATTCTGCAACACACAAACAGGCAAGCCCCTGCCCCTTGACCCGGGCGAACCCAAACAAGTCGCAGAATCTATACGCCTGATGAAGCTGGAACACGCCGTGATCACTTCAGTAGACCGGGACGACCTGCCCGACCTGGGCGCCCGGCACTGGGTGGATACCATCCACGAAATAAAGGCGGCAAACCCGCAACTGACCATAGAAGTACTGATTCCCGACTTCCAAGGAAACCCGCAACTGATAAATAAAATCGTCGAAGCCGGGCCGGACATCATTTCCCACAACATGGAAACCGTCCGGCGGATAACCCCTCTGGTCCGGAGCGTCGCCCGCTACGAAACAAGTCTGGATGTGCTAAGGCAGGTAGCCCGAAGCGGCACAACCACCAAAACAGGCATCATGGTCGGGCTATCCGAAACAGCCGGTGAAGTGGAAGAACTGATGGACGATCTGATCCGGACAGGCTGCCGGATCCTGACAATCGGCCAATACCTCCAACCCTCGCACAAACACTATCCCGTAGCGGAATACATAACCCCCCAACAATTCCACAGCTACAAAAGAATCGCTTTAGACAAGGGATTCGAGCACGTTGAAAGCGGCCCGCTGGTGCGCTCATCCTATTGTGCCGAAAAACACATCGGGAAAACGCGCAGGGAAAACAATCACTGAGAGAGGAGAAAAATACAAGGACGTTTGGACAGGTCGGGAACGCGGCCCTGCCATTCTTTCACCGTGCGGGTTTTGATATACTCGCCTTTGCAAGTAAGATCGGCCGCTATGCACAACCTCGTTTGAGGCCGGCAATGCCGCAAGATGTCTTCAACCATCTTGTGGTTGCGGTAGGGCGTTTCGATGAATAGTTGCGTTTGATTTTCCGCATAAGCCCGCTGCTCCAGCAACTTGAGCGCCTTGGCCCGCTCGCCCGCATCGATGGGCAGGTAACCGTGGAAGGCAAAACACTGCCCGTTGAAGCCCGAACCCATCACAGCCAATATAATAGAAGAAGGCCCCACCAAAGGAACAACTTTCAGTCCCCGGCGTTGGGCGATGGCCACAACATCGGCGCCCGGATCGGCGATTGCAGGGCACCCGGCCTCCGAAATAACCCCCACAGGATTTCCGCCGGCCAGCGGATCCAGATAACCGGACAAGGCCTCGGCAGAAGTATGCCCGTTCAAGGGATAAAAAGTGAGCGCATCAATATCAATGCTGCGCTCTACTTTTTTTAAGAAACGGCGGGCCGACCGCACATCCTCCACAATAAAATGCCGGATGCTCAGTATGACCTCTTTGTTGCCCTGCGGCAATACCTTCTCGACCGGCGTATCGCCCAACGTCACAGGAATAAGATAAAGGGCAGGGCACATGGGTGTTATCCGTAAATAATGTTTCCTTCGGCATCCATATACTCCTCAAGGCCTTTCTGGTAAGTGGCCATGGCGCGCAGGCTCATGCCCACACTGGAGAAACCGCCGTCGTGGAACAGGTTCTGCATCGTCACCTTGCGCGTAAAGTCGGAAAACATCATCACGCAATAGTCGGCGCACTCGTCGGCCGAAGCATTGCCCAGCGGAGACATCCGGTCGGCAAAGTCCATCAGCTTGTCCATGCCCTTCACACCCGAGCCGGCGGTGGTTGGAGTGGGCGACTGGGAGATGGTATTTATGCGGACGTTCTTCTCGCGGCCGTAAATATACCCGAAGCTCCGCGCGATGGATTCCAGCAGCGCCTTCGCATCGGCCATATCGTTATATCCGAAAAACGTGCGTTGCGCAGCCACATAACTCAACGCCACGATCGAACCATATTCGGCCACGGCATTCATCTTCTTGGCCACCTGTATCATTTTGTGGAACGAAACAGCCGATATATCCAGCGTTTTATCCAGCATATCATAATCCAAATCATCATACGTGCGTCTCTTGCGCACATTGGGCAACATGCCGATGGAATGGAGCACAAAGTCCACCGGCCCGCCAAGCACTTCCATCGAACGGCGGAACACCTCTTGCAGGTCTTCCACGCTGGTGGCGTCGGCGGGAATGATTTCGCAGTTCAACTTCTTGCTTAGTTCGTCAACTTCGCCCATGCGCACCGCGATCGGCGTGTTGGTCAATGTAATGATTGCCCCTTGCTCTACAGCTTTTTCGGCTACCTTCCAGGCGATAGACTGCTCGTTGAGCGCGCCGAAAATAACCCCTTTTTTACCTTTCAGTAAGTTGTAATTCATATCTGTTTTCAATTTTAGTTGAGGCCGCAAAGATAAAAACTTTATCCTAACCCGCCCAGAGTGGTACCGGAAATTGAACAGGTGCACGCAGCCACCGGAGCTTCAGAAGTGCCTTACGCGTTGGCGTAGCTATGGATGCCTCCCAGAAAATAGTTCACGCCGAACCAGGTCATAAGAACGGTAGCGAAAGCGGCTATCAGAAAGAGATGAAGGACGAGCGGCCTTTGAAAGGCTTTGATGCTCTGAACGTGGAAGGCCAACCCGTATACCATCAGCGTGATGAGCGCCCATACTTCTTTGGGGTCCCACGCCCAATAACGCCCCCAGGAGACATTCGCCCAGACGGCGCCGATGAATATCCCGATGCCCAGAAGAAACGCGGCCGGATAAAGCAACAGCCGGCTGATCAACGCCAGGCGTTCGGCTTCTTTGCGCAGGAAGATGGCGATCAGTCCGTTCAGCAGCATAAAGCCCAGCAGCGAATAAGACATCATGATACACGACACGTGCAGGCTGAGCAGCGGAGAAGCAAGCACCGGCATGAGCGGCGTAATGTGCGGATTCATTTGTCCCAGGCCGGCAACCAGCAAGGTGAAGCCGGAGAGCAAGAAACCGAACGGCATGATGAGCGGGAAGCGCCGGCGGAGCAGTAACGCAACCAAGAGGATGCACCAGGAAGTGAACAGCATCGTCTCGTACCCGTTGCTTAACGGGAACCGCCCGCCGATGTATGTGCGAAGCCCGATCCCGGCCGTATCGAACAGAAAAGACAGCAGCAGCAGGCCGGAAATCAGGCCCTCCGCCTGCTTCGACCGTTTGGGATGCTTCATCCGGATATTCAGGAAGATGAAGGTCAGCAGGCCGAGCACAAGGTTTGCCTTGAACAGTATGGAAACAAACGGAATCCGGTTGTAGAGCAGCTCAAGCCGGACGGCGTTGCTTGTCAGCCGCGGAACGCCTTCCGGCACCGGCTTGATCAGTGTGCCCTCTTTAAGCATGGCGATGATCGCCACCTTTTCGTCTGTTTCGGTGATAGCCTTGAGCAGGCCGTTTTGCTTTTCCGCCGAATGTAACCTGTTCCAGTATTCCTGCAGCCGATAATTATTATTTCCGTCGAAGAGATCAATCGCCGCGGCATACTCGCCCGTCCCGAGGAGCTTCTGCAGCTGTTTATTCTTTATCCGGATGACGGGTTCGTTCCGCCATTCGTCAGGATAGAGCAGGAAACCGGTCAGCACCTGTTCGGGAGTATAGTCTTTATACTGCGCCTTTCCGGTCAGCTTGGCAACAAAATCGCGGGCGAGCGTATTTAACGGAGCAACACGGTCGTGGTAAATGACTTGCTTGCCTCTGTACCGGTCAGCTTCTTCCCGGCTGAGCACATTGCCGGACTTGCCGGACAAGGAACAGCCAAGCAGAAGAACGAGCGCGCCTGTCCGTTTCAGCAGCGGATGGGCCAGCAGCTTCCCGAATCCGCTGCCCGGGTCGAGCATCGTTCCTATCATCGATAGTAAGAGCAGAAAGTAGCCGGTGTAGGTGACCGGAATGCCCCACGGATCGTAATTGACGGACAGCAGGCTACCCAGGTTGTCTTCGTCGAACGAACTTTGATAAAAGCGATAGCCGCGGTACGCAAGGATGTGATTCATTGAAACCGTTTCGCGGGCGTTCCTGTCTTCCCCGATATGTACTTCGCTGATATAGTCGGCCGGCGTTTCCGTGCCCGGATAATAACGGATGCGGAACGTGTCCAGCGTTATGGAGAAAGTAAGACGGGTTTCCTTGCGGTTATCGGCATCCACGAAGGCGTTTGCGGGTTGTCCCTGCCGCAGGTGGATAAATCCCTGCTTGCCGGTGAAGCGCGTAAGACATGCGCCGGCCAGGATAACGGCGAACGAGAGGTGAAGCAGGAAAGGCCCCTTGCGCCGGTAGAGTTTCCGGCGGATGATGTGGCACAGCGCCGCAACCGTCAGGAGCGCCCAGACAACCGCAAACCAAACCGAGCCGTAGATGTAGTTGCCGGCAAAGGGCGCGCCGTTGTACTTTTCGACAAAGGTAGCCGTTGCCAGCAAGGCAATCATCAGTATGTAGAAACCGAATGTGACTTGTTTCATTGGCGTGCGGGCATTTCAGTAGTTGCCGAACCGTTCTTCCCTGTTCTCTTTCAGGGTGATGCACTCCATTTCGATGAGCCATGCCGGCCGGCAGACCGGAGCGAGAACATATTGTTTGGGAATGTCGGGGAACTGTTCGTCAAACATCTTTTTCACGACCGGATAATCGGACGCGTCGCGCAGGTAGACAATCATTTGAGCCACATCCTCAAAGCCCGCTCCTCCTTCTTCGAGCAACTTGCCGACGTTCTCCCACATGCGGCGCGTCTGCGCAACCACGTCGCCCACGTGCAGCACCAATCCTTTGTTATCTATGCTGGCGGTGCCGCTTATATACAGCTGTTTTCGATCTCCATATTCCATACTTACCCCCCGTTCAAAGGTTACACCGTATTCGCAGGTCCGGTTGAGGTGTGTCAATGCATATAAATAGTTCACCTGTTCCTTTTGTATCCCGCCCACGGCGTAAGCGTCCAGCAGAACATGAGCGGCGGGGTTTCCGGCCCGTCCTTCAATGCCGGTGCTGGCGATGTAATGCGTTTGTTCGGTCAGGCCCTGTTCCATAAAGTTCTCCTTTCGCGCCTTGACCATTCCGGCGTAGTTGACGTCTACGTTTTGTACGAAAAACCAGGTACGCACGCAGTTTTCGGCGATGGTGCAGCCTCTGCGGGCCAATGCTTTTCCGTAATCCTCCAATAATTCCCGGGTTTGTGAGGCCGGGCTGCCGGATGCAATGCTTCGGCCGGCGGTCCAGTAATGATGATAGCCGTTGCGGCTGAAGCCGGACAGACCGTCCTTCTCTTTGAACTCCACACCGCCGACAAGATATACCCACAGGGCTATCTTGCTGCCGTCAAGCGGGGGTTGCTGAACGATGGAAACGGCACAGGCGGGGAAGCGCTCCAATTCTTTCTCGAGAGCTTCCGTCTGGTTGGCGGCATCGCTGAGGAAATACCGTTTCATAACGGGCGTCGGATTTGCAGGCCATCCGGCGGATAACAGTTCGCCATACGCTTTATGGAGATTGATCAATTGATCTTCGTAACGGACTGCGTCGCCGTCGCCGTGCAACATAATATGGTATTCGGCCGTTCCTCCTTGGGGCTGGAACGCAGCGATTTCCGCCTTCACGCCGTATGCAGGGAATGTTTTTTGGGATAACCTCACCCCGCGCCTCTCCAAAAGAGAGGGAGACGGAGTGGTTCCGGCTTGTATTTTCTTATTTTTTTCTCTATTCATATTTTATTTATAAAAATGTCGTAGCACCGTCCCGCTGTGGGAAACCATTTAGACGGCGTCGTAGCTCCATCCGACGGACGGGAAACCATTTCTACACATGTTTCACCGCGCGGCTCCCTCTTTTATCCACGTCTCGATGAGAGTTATCAATTCATTCTCAGGAAGCACGTCCGTATGGTTGTAGTTTACGATGTCCGAGGTCAGTATATCGTTCAGATAGCTTTCGGCTGTGCTTCCCGGCTTCACCCGCAGTTTCCCGTCGGTGGAAGTTGCGGCGCTTCGGTTGATCAGGGCGTCGTAGCTTTTTCCTTCGGTCAGGTACAGTTCCGCGGCGGCCTGATTGCCGGCCCCGTGGCATCCGGCGCAGTAAAGGTTGAATACCTGGCGCTGTATCCGGTCGTAAGAAGCGACATTGATTTCGTTCACCGGCAGCGTGAATTCGTCGCCGGTATCTTTCAATTCCATCCTATACAGGTGGCAGATGGGGGCGTTCCCTTTCGTCAAAACGGAGACGGAGACCACTTCGACCGCGTTTGATACTCCGTTCAGCGTTACGGAGATCTCCTGTGTCTCCGATAAGGGTTGCGGGATCATTTTCGATATGAGCGGGATGCCGTTTTCATCTCCGAATCCGGCAAGTACGAGCCGGTAAGCCTCCGGCCATGCCTCAAGCCCTTTGAAACGAGCGGTCAGGGTGATTTTCTTTCCCGCCGCGTCTTCGTTCTCTTTGGGATATATCTTTCCGTCGTCGCAGCCGGATAGCAGCGACAATGCGACGGATAGCAGCGATACGGTTTTCTTCATCTTGCGCAGGACTGTTTAGAAAGAATATTGCAGCATGACGATCCCCGTGTGCGTGGACAGGCCGAGGTCGTCGTTGTCGCGGTCTAACTGCGTGTCGTGCCCTGTTCGGCCGGCGTATTGATACATGGCCTGCAGCTTGAGGTTGCAGTTTGAGAAGAAGTAGTTGAATCCTATGGCGGGCATGTTGAGGAAACCGTTGGCGTCTATCCCGTTGCGGTTGTAGAGGTCGTACCGCGCGCAGAGTTGCAGCTTGTCCGTAACGAAGTATCCCGCCTGCACATAGCCTCCGATGAAATTGTAAGCTTGGGCGATTTGCTGGCGGCGTGTGAACTTCATATTCATGAAGTAGGCTTCGGCGCCGATGTACCAGCGGTTCCGTATCCAGGCAAATTCAAGGCCGGCGCGGTAGTCGTTGGTGCTTTCGCTCTCGCTTTCGACGTTGTAGGAGGTAGATATCCCCAGCAGCATCTTATCGTCGTCCAGGCGATCCGGGTTTCCCTGCGAGGCCGGCATTGCGCCCTTGGGCATATACGCTAAGCGTCCGGCGTACAACAGGGACGGGATGTGGTAGTCGTCGCTGAGCGTCTTTCCGGCGCTGTTCACACCGATACCCGTGCCGTTGAAAACGCCCGCCTGGTAATACCATTTCCCGAGCGTGCCGTGTACTTGTACGCCCAGGTCGAAGCCGGTTGCGATGGAGGGATTGACGGCGTTCAGCGAATGGGGGATGATCACCGGCGCCGTCAGCGAGATTGGCAGGGCCGGGAAGAGCGTTTCTCCCAGCGTGGTGAGATAGGCGTGGGTGAACGGCGTTTTGAATTTGCCGACGCGAAAGCGCAGCCGGTCGTTCACCGCCGCGTCGAACCAGGCCTGTTGCAGCAGCGCTCCTCCGCTTTGCGCGGCATTGATGGAGAGATTGAAGGTGATTCGCCCGAAGGCTTTTCCCGTGAAGCCGAGGATGGCGTTGGGGACGGCAAAGCCCGAGTTGGCGACGTTGTCCTGGTTGTATGCCTTGTCAAGCCCTTCGTCGTCGTAGTAATTAAAGTTTGCCGATGCCTGCACCAGCATGTAGGGCTTGAACAGGAAGTCACCCTGCTTTGTCTTGAAGGTAAAGCCTTCCTTTCCGGCTAAGGAAACGATGTCGTTCTCTACGTATTTATCGTCGATCTCCTGCGCCGGCAGTGCGGTTGCGAGCAGCAGGGAGATTGCGAGCAGGCTTCCTGATTTCTTCATATCGGTTGTTGTCATACGGTTGGTTTTCATTGTTGATGGGTTAGAGTGAGTTCAGGAAGGTGATGAGCGCGTTGCGGTCTTCCTTGCTCATTTTTTTGAAGATGCCGCGGGAGACTTCCCCTTCGCCTCCGTGCCACATGATGGCTTCGGTGAGGTTACGCGCGCGGCCGTCGTGCAGGAAGTGGCTGTGGCCGTTTACTTTTTCCTGCAACCCGATGCCCCATAAAGGTGTTGTCCGCCATTCGCAACCCATGGCCAATCCGCTGACGTAGCTGTCGTCTAGTTCTTTGCCCATGTCATGCAGGAGGAAATCCGAATACGGATGGATGGTCTGTCCGCCCAGCCACGGCAGTTGCGTTCCGTTGAGCAATTGCGTTCCGCGCTTGCGCGTATGCAGCGTGACCGTATGGCAGAGATGGCATTTGGCCTTGTAGAAGTTCGCTTCGCCTTTCAGCACGGTTTTATCGGTTACATTGCGACGGGCCGGAACGCCAAGCGACTGCATGTAAAGGTCTACGTCTTCCATATCACGGGTGGATATTTGGGCGCCCCATTGGGAGAATCCCATCATCTGCGCCTGCCCTTCGGCGATTTCTTCGGGGTAGCGGTCGCTGGTAACTCCCATGTCGCTTGAGAATCCAAGTTCCACCGTCAGGTCGGCGTGCTGGGCTTTATTTCCGGAGACACCGATCTGTTTCACTCCGCGTTCGACGATGTAGTTCAGCTTTCCGCTGATGCCGTATTCGGGATAATTGCTCTGCGCGGCCAATTGTTGCAGCTCGTCGAGGTCGAGCGCCATGATCTGCCCCATCCCGACATGGCGGAGGGGGATGCGGACGGTAATGTTCAGGTCTGCCGGGCGGATGCTGTCGGCGTACCACTCCGTTATCTCGTAGCTTGGCGTGATGAGGGCGTATTTTTCTCCGTCCGGGAACTCATATTCCGTCCCGGCATATGTCGCTTTCAGTTTGCCTTCGGGTTTGACGCCGTATATGGCCTGGTCGTGCAGGACACGTCCGTAGTTTTGGAAAAAGGCGCCGTTCTTACGCGTGATGTAGACGAGCATGGATGAGAAGCCGTAGTTTCCGGAGCCGCCATCGGTGAAGAGCGTCGGCTTGGTGCGCCCTGCGTTCTTGTGGCAGCTTCCGCAGGAGTGGCCGGCATGTACGGGGCCAAGTCCTCCGCCGATGGCGCTTCCGCTGACGCGCGAGTCGTCGTAGAGTTTGTCACCCGACACGAAGCGTATGGCATTGGCGCCGGTGACCCACGACGCTTCGGTATCGTAGGCTTTGCTGGAAGACATGAAATTGGTGGAGATCCCCGCCGATAATTCCGCCGGCAGCGCCACCCTTCCGTTCGGCTTTATGATCAATGTATCGTCATAGCTGTCGTTCTCGCAGCAACAGCAAATGTACCCTGCCGATAACAGCAGGGTACATTTGTAGATGAAATAGAGGGACGTTCTATTCATGCCGGCGTTCTATGTCAGTTAAGTCCCAATGCTCTTTTGATCTTCAGCAATGTTTTTTCCAGGTCGTCCAGGATGTCTTGGGCGTTTTCGATTTCAATCCTTTTGTCCAAGTTGCTGCGGAATGGCGCCGGAATTCCGTCGATGGCCGCAATAGCGGCGGCTATCGCCGCCTGTATTTCCGTATCAAGGTTCTCGTCGAATGTTTTCACCAATGCGGAAAGACTTCCGGCGGTGTTGCGGGAGCCGCGGCGCCCGCCCATATAAGAGTTTTCTATGGAAATGATGTTGTTGCGGTAGTCGTCCAGCGAGTTCCAGCTGTACCACGATTCAACGGCCAGCACGCCCTGTTCGTGATCGCCGTCGGCATATAATTGGTAGGGTTCGCCGATCTTGGCCGAGCCGACTTCGTTGGCAATGGACATACATCCGTCGACGATTTCTTCCACGGCGTTTTGTGCGCTTCCGACACGCTGGGACTGATGGCTCTTAAATTCATTGCCGAAATAATCTGCCCAGGCGCCATGAAGCGCGTCGGTATCTTCCGAGAGGAGTTCGGCCACTTTCCTCATATACGACTTTTCGGCTGCGGTAACTCCGGCGGAACTCTTGTTGCCCCCTTCGCTGAAAAGCAGGTATTCCAAAGTGTGGAACCCGCGGATGTTTTCATCGCCTTCCACTTCCTCAAAGTTCAGGTCAGCCAGGATCTGGTCGATCGCATCTTTATCCAGCGGCCAGGAGTCGAGCATGGGGTCAAGCCCGAGGAAGTCTGCCGGGCCGAACAGGAATGCTTCGGACAACTCCCACGGTTCGCGGGCGGCGCGCCATGCGGCGCAGGCTTCGTTGAGGCTGGCCTGTGAGCCGTCCTCAACAAATTGATCGACCTTTGTTTTAAGGGCAGACACTTTTGCCTTCATATCGGCATAGGTAGGGATCACGGTTCTGTCAACGTATGTGTTGATCACCGCTTCCAGTGCTTCTTCCGTAGGAACTTTCCCATCGTCCGGGTTCGTTTTGTCTTCGCTGCACGCGGCAAAGAACAGTGATGAGCAGATCATCAGAACCCCGAATAACTTTTTCATTTTCATTATCGTTTATTTAATTGGTTTTTTCACTCTTTTATTTCCGGAGGAACCAGCCTGTGTAGGCCAGCCCGACGGAAAACTCATTCTCGTCGTTGTATTTTCCCTTGCCGATCCTCCGGCAGTTGTAATCGGCCTTTACCACCAAGTTGGGCAAGGCGTAATAGTTGGCTCCGACCGTCCACATATTTGTTTGGAAGCGTTTGTCGGCAATCATTCCGGCTTCGGTCTTCTCCTGCGGGTTGTAGTATTCGTAGCGGACGAAAGGGAATATCCGCTTTTCGCCGTTCCAAAGGGAGCCGATATTGTAACCGGCTTCTCCGCCGTAGCTCACCGCGTTTTTGGCAACGGGCGTGCGTGAGAATCCCGAGCTGCTCGAAAGCCTTTTGTTGGCCTTGTTCAGTTCGATGCTCTCCCTGAGTGTGCCGTAGATCACGTTCCCGCGGGCGACAACGTTGTTTGTCCGGTACTGAACGTCAGCTGTGAGGATGGTCACCGGCGCGCTGATACCGGTTGTAAACTCCGGCTTGGATGCGTTTTTGCCGGTCTTGTTGTAGTAGGCGGATACGCCAAGGCGCAGGCCTTCCACGCCGCTGTAGTTCAAGCGGCCGACAAATGCGGGGCTGGAAAAGTTGTTGACCTCAAAGGAGCCTTGCTTGCCCTGGGATACCCAGTCCTGGCGACGGAAACCCTGCGGATCAAGCCCCGCCACAACCTGGACTTCATAGTCGAAGCCCTTGCCGAAGCTCCCGAAAAAAGCAATGCCGTTTTCGTGCCAGGTGGAAGGGATGATGGTCGATTCGCCTTCGGGACGTTTGGTGCCGAAGTAATTCACCGGCTCGTGGTGGGCGTTGGTCAAACCGACAGGCAGGATGATGTGCCCCGCCCGGATGTTGAACGACCGGTGGATCAGCCGCGTGATATGAAATTGCTCCAAGGCTACTTCGCCGCCTTTCTCGATCTCCGTTTCATATTCGCCGCCCTCATCCGAATATTCAATCTCCTTGGCAACACCCGTGCCGCCATGTTCAAACTCTATTTCGGCGCCAAGTATCCAGCTGGCGTTAAACTTGTAGTCAAAGGCAAGGATAAAGCGCGGGATGGAGATCTCGCCGCGGTTTTTCTTCGCCGCGCCTGCGTTCGACCCGTTCATGCGGCTGAAATCATAGTCCAGGAAACCGGCCACCATTTCGCCATATCCGCCCACGCGGAATGTTGTGTATTCTTCCTGCGCGGACTCCTTCCGCGTCGATTCTCCACGATGCTCCTGAGCCGGAACACAGCCGATAGCTACCAGAAAGCAAACGATGAGCACGCCGGTTCGTTTTTTCATATCAGTCTTTATTATCGTTTCCTAATTGATTTCTTCTTTGATCTGTTCCACCCAGCTGTCGATACGCGCATCCGTCTTGCCGCTTTCGTTGCCCTCGTCCAAGGGAAGCCCAGCGAACTTGCCGTTTACAACCGCGATGGAAGAACCGAACCCGTAACCGGAGGTATCCACAGCACCGCAGAACGTACAGCCGGTGCCTTTCAACTCTTCGTAAAGGATACCAATGGCGTCGCAGAACGTATCGCCGTACGATTCGCAATCGCCGCAACCGAACAGGCCCACAAACTTATGCGACAGATCCGCCTTCTTAATCACCTTGATAGAATCATACCAATCATCCTGCAATTCGCCGTCGCCCCAAGTGGAACTGCCTAAAAGAAGCACATCATAACCTTCGATCATCGACTCGGTAACAGACGACGCATCGTGAATATCAGCTCCCGCCACGCCCAACTTGGCAGCGATCCTGCGCGCCACATCCTCGGTCGTTCCGGTGGTCGAACCATAAAAAACACCAATCTTATTCATATCATCTTGCTTTTAATTGTTAGCGATGCAAAGGTACCTTGTAGTAAAGAATCACGAAATCCCCATTTATGACTAAATTCAAGCAGCCTTATCCCTATTGACGGCTAACCACAAATAAGGATGCGAATACCTACCGGTAGTTATTGCGGAACCTTGGAGAAATGTGTTATTTTGCACACTACATTATTAAATAAAAAAGAAGAATGGCTAAAACTCAAAAATACGAACCGGCGGATAAGATGATCGACCTTATCAGTGACAACTATAATCTGTTGCAGGTGATGAGCCGGTTCGGACTCTCGCTGGGCTTTGGAGACAAGACCGTAAAAGAGGTGTGCGACATGAACAGCGTCGATTGCCCGACTTTCCTTGCCGTCGTTAACTTCGTTGTCGAAGGCTATTCGCGGATGGACGAGAGCGGGAACGAACTATCCATCCCTGCATTGGTCGAATATCTCCGGCGGGCGCACATCTATTTCCTGGACTTCTGCCTGCCCGGTATCCGCCGCAAACTGATCTCGGCCATTGACTGCTCGGACGACGACGTGTCTTTCCTGATCCTGAAGTTCTTTGACGAATACATGAAAGAAGTCAGAAAGCACATGGAGTACGAAGAAAGAACCGTCTTCACCTATGTCGATGAACTCCTCGAAGGCAAGCGCCTCAAAAACTACCAGATAAGCACGTTCTCCAAACACCACGACAGCATCAGCGGAAGGCTGACCGAACTGAAAAACATACTCATAAAGTACTGTCCGGACAAAGCAAACAAAAGCCTGCTGAATGCCGCCCTGTTTGACGTATATACCTGCGAGGAAGGGCTGGATTCGCACTGCAAGATAGAAGACTATCTTTTTGTTCCCGCAATTCTTAAACTGGAAAAGAGACTGATACAAGATGAAGAATAACGACCTGATACGCATTGGAGTAGCTGAGGCCTCGGTCATCATCCGCAGCGGTGTGGCGTATGCACTGAAGCGCCTGCCCAACCTCAAGATCTCACCCATCGAGCTGGCATCTCCCGATGCACTGAATGATTGCCTGCGTACACAAGCGCCGCACATTCTTTTCGTCAACCCGACATTTGGCGATTTCTTCGACGTAAGCCGTTTTAAAAGCGACGCGCTGGGGAAAGGCGTGCGCGTGGTTGCCTTGGTAAGCTCGTTCATAGACACCACCCTCCTGAACAAATACGATGATTCGGTTTCCATCTTCGATGACTTGGGCGTAATCTCGGAAAAGATCAGCCGGCTACAACATATCGAATCCGGCGACGAAAATCCCGAAGTAGTGAGCCTGCGCGAGAAAGAAATCATCATATGCGTCGTCAAAGGGATGACGAACAAAGAAATAGCCGATAAACTCTACCTTTCCATCCATACCGTAATCACCCACCGGCGCAACATCAGCCGCAAGCTGCAGATACACAGCGCGGCCGGCCTCACAATCTATGCCATCGTCAATAAGTTAGTGGCGTTAAGCGATATAAAAGAGTTGTAGTTCCAGCCGGATCATATGCCGGAAGTGTACCGATACCGGCAACACTTTTTTGAATGACAACCTTTATCTTTCAATGACTTTGTTGTAACTCCCCAACACGTTTGCAGCGTAGATGAGGCTAAATATTTTTCCGAAACACCATTCTGAGACTTCTGTGAGGCTTCGGAGTTTCCCGAAACGCTTTCCGGAAACCGGACGGGGCTTCGGAGTTTCCCGAAACGCTTTCCGGAAACCGGACGAGGCTTCGGAGTTTCCCGAAATGATTTCCGGAAACCGGACGAGGCTTCGGAGTTTACCGAAATGATTTCCGGAAACCGGACGAGGCTTCGGAGTTTCCCGAAATGATCTCCGGAAACCGGACGGGGCTTCGGAGTTTCCCGAAATGATCTCCGGAAACCGGACGAGGCTTTGCAGTTTGACGAAGTCTCAACATAAACTGTCGACCGCATTTCTTGCATAAATAATTTTGCACCCCATACGATTTCTTGCCATTTCTTTTTATCTTTATGCTTTGGTAATCGGAACAATAGAGGGTGATTGTTATTTGCATTTACAAAAAACAAACTCATACCTGATTGCCAAATATTTATAGCAGCATGCTTTTTACACCACCACCTGATGTTAAAATGATCTTTATAATCAGAGTGAATATCAATCGCACTTAATAGAATAGAAAATGTAAGAAGGTTTACACTTTTGCGAAAACCCGCATTAATCGCACTTAGTAGAATAGCCAAAATTAAGTCTATAAGTTTTTAAGCCTGCTTAAAAATCTTATAGACTTAATGCTTTATAGACTTGTGCCGGTGCGGCCGGTTGAGATGTATGTGTACATGGCGGGGACGATGAACAGCGTCAGGAAGGTGGATACGAGCATGCCGCCAACAACGGATACGCCCATGGCGATGCGGCCGTTGGCTCCTTCGGCTGATGCGAATGCCAGCGGCAGCAGTCCCAGTATGGTGGATGCGCTGGTCATCAGGATCGGGCGCAGGCGTTGGAGGGATGCTTCGCGAATGGCTGTTTGCTTGCTGATGCCTGCTTCCTGTTTTTGGTTGGCGAACTCGACGATGAGGATGCCGTTTTTTGCTACCAGACCGATTAGCATGATGATGCCGATTTGGCTGAAGATGTTCATCGTGATGCCGCTGCAAGCCATGAACACCAGCGCGCCGGCGATGGCCAGGGGCACGGTGAGCATGATGATCAGGGGGTCTTTGAAGCTTTCGAACTGTGCCGCCAGGATGAGGTAGATCAGGATGATGGCAAGCATGAAGGCGAACATCAGGCTGGATGAGCTTTCGCGGTATTCTTTGGAGTCGCCGGTCAGGGCGGTGCGGAAGGTGTCGTCGAGGGTTTCCCGTGCTATCTTGTCCATTTCTTCGAGTCCCTGCCCGATGGTTTTTCCGTTGGCCAGTCCGGCAGATACGGTTGCCGACACAAAGCGGTTGAAGCGGTAGAGTTGCGGCGGTGCGATGTCTTCGCTGATGGCGACAAGGTTGTCCATTTGTATCATTTCGCCTTTGCTGCTGCGGATGTATATGGATCGGAGGTCGGCGGGTTTGTTGCGTTGTTGGCGGTTGATTTCGCCGAGTATTTCGTATTGTTTGCCGTTCATGTAGAAGTATCCCATGCGTTGGCCGCTCAGTCCGTATTGCAGGGTTTGTGCGATGTTGCGGGTGCTGACTCCCATCATGGTGGCCTTGTCGCGGTCGATGCCGATGCGTGCTTCGGGTTTGCTGAATTTGAGGTTGACGTCGGCCATTTGGAATACGGGGTTGTCGTATACTTTTTGCATGAATGTGGGCAGTATTTTTTCCAGCTTGGCGAGGTTTGTGGCTTGGATGACGTATTGTACGGGCATTCCGCCGCGGCGTCCACCGAACGTGGTTTGTTGTTGAACGAAGGATCGGGCGATGGTTTTGCTTTGGATGGCGTTGGCTATTTTGTCGGCCACGTCCATCTGCGAGTAGTTCCGGCCTTTGATGTCTTCCAAGGAGATTTGCAGGTTTCCGTTGCCGTTTGCGACGCGGGCTGTGACGGTCCGGGCATCGGGCACAAGGGAGTCGGCCAGGGCGTTGATGTCTTCGGTATAGTCGCGCATGTATTCGTAGGTTACTCCTTCGGGGCCGCGCATGTTGATGGAGACCGACGAGCGGTCTTCCAGCGGTGCCATTTCGGCGGGGATGAGGTTCCACAGGTATCCGATGAGGGCCAGCGTGGCGATGACGGCGGGCAGTGCCAGGTAGCGTTTTGCCAGGAAGGCTGTGAGCGACCGGTTGTAGATGTTGTTCATGCTTTCGAAGAAGGGTTCGCTCCAGCGGTAGAACGGGTTTTTCTTTTCGCGCCTGACCAGCAGTTTGGCGGCGAGCATGGGGGTGAATGTGAGGGCGGCGAAAGCGGAGATGATCACCGAGCCTGAGATGACGATGCTGAACTCGCGGAACAGCCTTCCGGTCATTCCTTCCATGAATACGATAGGGAAAAATACGGCTACCAGGGTTATGGTGGTTGAGATGACGGCGAAGAAGATTTCTTTCGAGCCTTCGATTCCCGCTTCTTTGGGGGTCATGCCGCGCTCGATGCGGATGTAGATGTTTTCCGTCATCACAATTGCATCGTCTACCACGAGTCCTACCGATAGTACGATGGCGAGCATGGATAGTACGTTGATGGAGAAGCCCAGCAGGTACATGACGAAGAAGGCCCCGATGAGCGATACGGGGATGACGATGCAGGGCACGAGGGTGACGCGCCAGTCGCGCAGGAACAGGAAGATGATGATGATAACCAGCAGGAAGGCTACGTAGACGGTTTCGCGTACTTCGTCGATGGATGCGCGGATGAATTTGGTGTTGTCGAACCCGTAGTTGGTGGTTACGTCTTCGGGCAGGTCTTTTTTCATCATTTCCATGCGGTCGTAAACGGCGTTGGCAATCTCGATGTGGTTGGCTCCAGGTTGCGGCACCACAACGACCCCGACCATCGGGATGCCGTTCATCTTCATGTAGCTTTGTATGTCTTGCGGCCCGAGTTCGGCCGTGCCGATGTCGCTGAAGCGAACGATGCGGTCGTTGCTTTCTCTGACGATGAGGTTGTTGAATTCTTCGGCCGTGTGCATGAGGCCCAGCGTGCGGATTGTCAGCTCGGTGGTGTTGCCTTCGATCTTTCCCGACGGCAGTTCGACGTTCTCGTTGTCGACTGCGTTTTTAATGTCTATCGGGGTGATGCCGTATGCGGCCATCTTGACGGGGTCCAGCCACAGCCGCATGGAGTAGCGTTTTTCTCCCCAGATGGATACGCTGCTCACGTCGGGGATGGTTTGGAGTTGTTCTTTCACGGTGAGGTCGGCAATCTCGCTCAGTTCCAGCAGCGAGCGTTTGTCGCTTTGGATGGCTACCATGAGGATGGGCGAAGCGTCGGCATCGGCCTTCGACACGATCGGGGGGTCGCAGTCGCGGGGCAGGAAGCGTTGCGCTCGCGAAACCTTGTCGCGCACATCGTTGGCGGCCGTTTCCAGGTCGACCGATAGTTCGAACTCTACTGTGATGCGGCTTTGCCCTTGGCTGCTCACGCTGGACAGGGATCGGATGCCCGGTATGCCGTTGATGTTCTGTTCCAGGGGTTCGGTGATCTGGTTTTCGATCACATCGGCATTGGCTCCGGGGTAGGAGCAGTTGACCGAGATGATCGGGTTGTCGACCGACGGGTATTCGCGGACGCCCAACGAGGTGTAGCCGATCAGGCCGAAGAGAATGATGACCAGGGTCAGCACCGTAGCCAGCACCGGGCGGCGGATACTAAGTTCGGATATGTTCATGGCGCGGGGAGGTGTGTGTTAGTTGATGTTGTCGAGCGTAACGGGCAGTCCGGTACGCAGTTGCAGGGTTCCCGATACGATCAGCGTGTCGCCGGCCTGCAATCCTTCAAGCACTTGTACGTCCGAAGCCGTGCGCAGCCCTTTGGTGATGAATACCGGTTCGGCTTTTCCGTTCCTGTACAGGAATACTTTGTCCTTGCCCATCTCGGGAACGATGGCTTGGCTGGGGATGGGGATGGCGTCGGGCAGTTCGAACATGCGCACCCAGATGTTTGCCGGCGTTCCCGGAAGCAGCTTGCCGTTCTTGTTCGGATAGAGGGCGCGAACGGTGAGCGTGTTGGTAACGGGGTCTATTTTGGATTCGGTGGCGTATACATTGGCGTAGAACGTGGCCAGGTTGCCTTCGACGGTGAAGCTGACCATGGTTCCGGCTTTGATCCGGCCGGCGTAGCGTTCAGGGATGGAGAATTCCACTTTCAGCGGCGATATTTTTGTGAGCTTGGCAACGATTGTGGCCGGTGAGGCATAGGCTCCTTCGCTGATCTGGCGCAAACCGATGATCCCGTCGAAAGGCGCCCGCAGTTCTGTCAGGTCGATATTGGCTTTGACCAGCTGCATGTCGGCCTTGAGCGCTTCGAGGTCGGTCTTTACCTGTTCGTATGCTTCTTTGCTCACCGCATCCTTTTCCAGCAGGGCGCTTTGGCGGTAAACCCGGTCTTGTGCCAGCTTCAGTTGGGCGTCGAGCTTTTTGAGTTGTGCTTGCAGGGGGGCGTCGTTCACTTTAGCCAGCAGTTGCCCTTTTTGCACGTGGCCGCCCTCGTTGAAGTTGATTTGCACGATCTGTCCGGAGGTCTGGAAAGACAGGTCGACTTCTTCGTCCGGAATCAACCGCCCTCTCGGGTTTATATCGTCAACCAGCATATGTTCTTTTATAATCACCGCATTGACGTTGAGCATACGCCTTTCGTTTCCGTGCTGCGGCTGGAATGTTGCGCCTTTTGCTTCGCCTGTTCCGCTTCCGGGGAAGAAACGGTAAACCATCCCGCCGGCCAAAGCCGCCGCTATGGAAATGATAATACCCCACCTGGTTTTTTTATCCATGAAATAACATCTTTAGTACGTACGTCTGTTGAAATTAGACGGAATAGGGACTGAAAGGTTTAAAATGCTGACCGGTACTTGCCTTCTTCCTTGTCGTCGAGCATATTGAGGTAGGATGTGTAGCGCGACCCGCTGATGGATTGGTTTTCGACGGCATCGCGAACGGCGCACCCGGGTTCGTGGCGATGCGTGCAGTTGTTGTACCGGCAGTTTGAAGACGCCTTGAATATTTCGGGGAAATAGTGGCCGATTTCTTCTTCCTGCATATCGAACGTGCCGAATCCTTTGATGCCGGGTGTGTCTATGATATATCCATCGTCCGGAACGGGATACATCTCGGAGAATGTTGTTGTGTGTGTTCCTTTATTGTGGTATGCGGAGATGCCGGATGTTTTGATGTTGACCCCGGGCAGGATGCAATTGACCAGCGTCGATTTTCCTACACCCGAATGGCCGGCGAAGAGGGTTACGTTTCCTTTCAGTTCTTCCTTGACGGCGTCTACCCCTTCGCCTTTCAGGGCGGATACGGCCAAGCACGGGTATCCGATAAGCGTGTACAGCTCGGTAAGCGCATCCATATACCGGCGTTCTTCGCCGTTGTAGGCATCGATCTTGTTGAATATGAGTTTTACGGGGATACGGTAGGCCTCGGCCGAAACCAGGAACCGGTCGATGAAGATGGTGGATGTTTGGGGATAGTTGACCGTGACGATGAGCATACATTGGTCCAGATTGGCCGCCAGGATGTGCGACTGCTTGGAAAGGTTGGACGAGCGCCTGACGATATAGTTTTTCCGGTCTTCTATTTCGGTGATAAGGGCGGTGCCTTCGCGGTTGATTGTGATGTGGACGTAATCGCCCACCGCCACAGGGTTGGTGCTTTTAATTTCTTTCAGCCGGAAGTTGCCTTTGATTTTGCACTCAACGACCTTTCCACCGTCTGTTTTAACGTGATACCAGCTACCTGTGTTTTTGATTACTAACCCGCGCTCCATTAAACGGTCATTACTTCTTTTTCTTTTTCGGCAAGCAGGTCGTCTACCTTTTTGATGTACTTGTCGTGTACTTTCTGGAGTTTGGCTTCGGCGTCTTTTTCGTTGTCTTCGGACAACCCGTCCTTGGTTGCTTTCTTCAGGAGGTCGATGCTGTCCCGCCGTGCATTGCGGATGCTGATCTTTGCTGTTTCGGCTTCTCCCTTGCATTGTTTGGAGAGTTGTTTCCGGCGTTCTTCGGTTAGAGGGGGGATTCCGATGCGGATGATTTCCCCGTTGTTTTCGGGCATGATGCCCAGCTCGGAGTCGATGATTGCTTTTTCGATCGCCTTGAACATGTTCCTGTCCCACGGCTTGATGACGATGCTGCGGGCGTCGGGAGTGGTTATGGCTGCCACGTTGTTGAGGGGAACCATACTTCCATACGAATTTACGCGAATCCCGTCCAGGATTCTCGGGTTGGCCTTACCGGCGCGGACATGGGCAAATGCTTCTTCGAGATACATAATGGCCATGTCCATTTTTTCTTGAGCTTCGCTGATGCAACTGTTTACGTCTAACATATCTTTTAAGTTTTTAAGTTCGTTTTGTGCAAAGTAAGTAAAATAACATAGAAATTCAAAGGTTCAATTGTGCACGCGGGTGCCGATGTCTTCTCCGAGGATGAGTTTTTTGAGGTTTCCCGGCGTATCCATGTCGAAAACGACGATGGGCAGGTTGTTTTCTTTGCACATCGTGGTGGCGGTTAGGTCCATCACTTTCAATCCGCGGTTGTAGATCTCGTCGTAGGTGATTTCGTTGAATTTCGTTGCGGTTTTATCTTTTTCGGGGTCGGCGGTATAGATTCCATCAACCCGCGTGCCTTTCAGCATTACGTCTGCTTCGATCTCAATGCCCCGCAGCGACGATCCGGTGTCGGTGGTGAAGAACGGGTTTCCTGTTCCACCCGACATGATGACCACTTCGTTGTTCTCCAGACTTTCGATGGCTTTCCATTTGCTGTAAAATTCGCCAATCGGCTCCATGCGTACGGCGGTCAGCACGCGGGATTTGACATGGACTGCGCCAAGGGCCGAGCTAAGCGCCAGGCTGTTGATAACGGTGGCCAGCATTCCCATCTGGTCGCCTTTGACGCGGTCGAACCCTTTGCTTGCGCCGCTCAGTCCACGGAAGATGTTGCCGCCTCCTATTACGATGCCGGTTTGAACGCCCAATTGGTGGATGTCTTTTATCTGTGCGGCATATTCGGCCAAGCGTTTCTCGTCAATGCCGTATTGTTTCCCGCCCATCAGGCTTTCGCCGCTTAGCTTCAATAAAATTCTTTTGTACCTTATCATATTATGGATCATGGATTTGGTTTCTTATGCAAATGTATATAAAATACCGGAAACCGTCTTGATTCATTTGACTCTGTCAAGGTTTTGGCTTCGTCGCGCCGGCGCGAAAGCTCTTTTTTATCAGTTATCGTATTTTTAATCCTTCCGTACAATGGCTATCGGTAAATTGTTATCCCAGTTGCCTAAAAGTACCGGGTCTTGATCGTCCTTTCTTTCATCATCATCTTCGACGCCTTTCCGCACGTACTCATACAGCTCGGTTATAGACACAATACGATCTCTGTTTACATCACATTTGCCTTTCAAGCCTTCAAGTAAATGTAGGTACGGGGTGAGGATTTCGATAAATAGTAATGATACTATTCCCTGTCGACTTTGATTAATGCTCCGGTTACCGGATTGAATGTGACTTTGATCGTTGAGTTCTTGTTAAACAGCGTCGGGGCAAGATATTCCACCGTTCCGAACTGAGTTACGGGAAATTCGCTTTCGCATACGCTGTCTTTGCCGTAAACAATCCGCAGGCTTGCTCTTCCGGGAGCATTGTAGGCGATGCCGAGCAGTTCTTTCTTTTTGTTATCGGCGGATAAAGGCGGCGGCGGGGTAAGATTCTTCAGGGTGAGGTATAGCGGTTCGCCGGCAAGGTTATCGGCAGCAAGCACGCCAAGTTTGCGGGAAAAGCGAACGAAGATTTCATTGTCGCGCTCTTTGTCGGGAACCAGCGTCACCGTGAAGGTTTTTTCTTCTTTGCGCCTGACCCCGGCGAAGAGTTCCAACATAGCGTTTTCCTGTTCTTCAAGGGCGTTGAGCATCAGCTTCAGCTGTTCTCCGTCTTTGGGCATATTCTCTGTTTGCCCGCGCACCAATGCGTTGCGGCTTTCGCGGATAGAGTAGATCTCCCTGGCGGTCAGCTCGGCCATTTTGGCGGTAGAGTTCGCCATAAGGATCTCTTCCGTCAGGTAGTCTCTGGGATTCGGTATCTTTTTCGCAGGCGTCGTCTGTTCCTTTTCTTCGGCGGGCGCACTACCGGCGGACATGTTGATGGACTTGACGATGCCGTCTTCCGTCAGCTCCATCAGCGGGGCGACGGTTTTGTCTTTCATCTTCACGAAGTAGGTGTTCCCGTTGTCCGGCACGCCGGCAGTCGAGGCCGTAACGCCGTTCAGTTCCCAGTACTGTTCGGGGTTATCCGAAATGTCGGACAGCCGGAGATAGCGGCCGGCGTACCGGCTGAACTCTCCGGGAGTATACGTGACCCGAGTCGCTTTCACCTCTATTTTTATTTCGGTTTTCGGAAGGATGTATACCACGCCGAAATCTTTTCCGCGTGTAACACCCGATATTACTTCCGTCTGTGCGCAGGCTGCGGTTGCAATAAACAACAGGCTTACCGGCAATACTATTGGTTTTTTCATGTTCAATCCGTCTAATTATTTTTCATGTTCAGTTCACAAAGTTAATGAAGATATGGAATTTTAGGCTGCCGGCTTGGCGGAAAATGAAAATTATATCTACATTTGCCGGTAACAGATTACATTTTATCAAAATCTCCTTAAAAATACTATTATGAATATTGAACGAATCATCTCCTCTTTGGAGGCCAAACATCCCGGCGAATCTGAATATCTTCAAGCCGTAAAGGAAGTACTTATTTCCATTGAAGATATATACAACCAACATCCTGAGTTTGAGAAAGCGAAGATCATCGAACGGCTGGTGGAACCTGACCGTATTTTTACTTTCCGTGTGACGTGGGTAGACGACAAAGGCGAAGTGCAAACCAACCTGGGCTATCGCGTACAGTTCAACAACTCCATCGGCCCGTACAAGGGAGGCATCCGCTTCCACGCCTCGGTGACGCTCTCCATACTGAAATTCCTGGGCTTTGAACAAACCTTCAAAAACGCGCTGACCACCCTGCCCATGGGCGGCGGCAAAGGCGGTTCCGACTTCTCGCCGCGCGGGAAAAGCGATGCGGAGATCATGCGCTTCTGCCAGGCTTTCATGCTGGAATTATGGCGCCACCTGGGTCCGGATATGGACGTCCCTGCAGGCGACATCGGCGTTGGCGGCCGCGAAGTAGGCTATATGTTCGGCATGTACAAGAAGCTGACCCGCGAGTTCACCGGCACATTCACCGGAAAGGGGCTGGAGTTCGGCGGCTCGCTGATCCGCCCCGAAGCAACGGGTTTCGGCGGACTGTACTTTGTTAGCGACATGCTCGGCGTCCGTGGCGAAACAATGGTCGGCAAAACCATAGCACTTTCCGGCTTCGGCAATGTGGCCTGGGGCGCCGCCTTGAAAGCCACCGAACTTGGCGCCAAGGTAATCACCATCTCCGGCCCGGACGGCTATATTTACGATCCGGATGGTATCAGCGGGAAGAAGATTGACTACATGCTTGAACTTCGCGCATCGGGCAACGACATCGTGGAGCCTTACGCCGAAGAGTTTCCGAGTGCAACATTCGTGCCGGACAAACGCCCCTGGGAAGTAAAGGCAGACATCGCGCTGCCATGCGCCACCCAAAACGAGCTGAACGGCGAAGACGCCGCAACCCTGATAAGCAACGGCGTAAGGTACGTAGGCGAAATATCCAACATGGGATGCACGCCCGAAGCTATCGACAAATTCCTTGAACACAAAGTGCCCTACGGCCCGGGCAAGGCAGTCAATGCAGGAGGAGTGGCGACGTCCGGCCTGGAAATGTCGCAAAACGCCATGCATCTGAGCTGGGGAGCAAACGAAGTAGACGAACGGTTGAAAACCATCATGCACGGCATCCACGAGCAATGCGTGAAATACGGCACAGAATCCGACGGCTACATCAATTACATGAAAGGGGCCAACATCGCCGGCTTCATGAAAGTAGCCCACGCCATGATGGGGCAAGGATATATCTAACTCCAACCCTTAAAAATTAAAATCAGACAAATGACAATCAGCAGAAACTATTCTGCCAATTGTCATTTGTCTTTTTATAGAAGGGCGTTGCCTGCGGCCGGGCCATCCGCTGCAAGTCCTTGCTTCGCTGCACTACGTTCCGCTCCGCTGTGGGCTTTCCGCTGCTCGCCCTAACGCGGCTGCGCCTTCACATTTACCATCTCTTCATTTACCATTTACAATTTACAATTTACAATTTAATACCGGCGTAAATGGTAAATGAAGAGATGGTAAATAGTAAATGGTAAATAGCAATGTTTGTCTTATTTTTTTGTAAAAACCCACACTCAATAAATATGGCTTTCTACCCCCTCCAGGATACCTTCTGTTGGGGGGTACCCAGAGAGTCACTCTCTGGGTACGACAAAGTGACTCCCTCCCTACCGCCCTTTTTGAAGGCCCTAAGAATGTCAGGAATTGTTGATGATAACCCCGCGCATTTCCTTCCCCCTCTCCTTTGGAGAGGGCCGGGGTGAGGCTGTCGGGCTATAAAAAAACTCCCCGCGCCACGCTTGGCTACGGGGATGTTTTCAACAAAAAGCTTAGCAAAGCCATTTCTGTGATTCGCATCATGGGTTATGGCCGCCCTTACCACGGCGGTTTGGGCCGGAGTAAGGAGTCTACTTATTTATAGAATATGGCAACCGTGATTCACATCATGACTGCCTGTCATGCTAATGCTAAAAACCTATGACCTTACAGCCCTACAGCCTCACCCCGACCTGGGTCAA
>JAITSN010000022.1 GCA_031287715.1 Mediterranea sp. (in: CFB group bacteria) | reverse complement strand
AACTTCGAGCTGGGATATACCCTGCCTAAAAAAGTGATGGAGAAAACATTCGTGAAATCACTCCGTCTCTATGTGTCCGGCAACAACCTGATCACGTTCAGCCAATTCAAGCTGTGGGATCCGGAAAAAGGCGGAGGCGAAGGTTCGGGCTATCCGCTCAACAGGATCGTCATCGTTGGATTCAATGCTAATTTTTAACCCATGCTTAATCACATAACAGTTATGAGAAGATTCATACATACTATATTAGGGATACCGGCGGCCTGCTTTCTTTTGTTGGCATGTCCGGTCGTGATGTCGTCCTGCGACGAATTCCTCGACAAGCAGGAAGACGAACAGCTGACCTTCGACAAGATATGGCTCTCGCGCAACGACACGCGTGACTACTGGCTCAACGCCATGTCCTATCTCCCCAAGGAGACCGTCAATTTTTCCGGCCAGGTTCCTTTCCTTGGCGCCGCCGATGAGTGCTCCATCGCTTATGACCGCGACTACCGGAAACTAAACTTCGGCACATGGAATGCCAGCAATGTACCCTATTCCACTTACTGCGGCATAGCCAACTATTACAACGGCATACGCGAGTGCAACATCTTCCTGCAGAATGCCGACCGGTGCTCCGACCCCTTGCTTACAAGGGATCAGCTCAACCAGTGGAAGATACAGACCCGCTTCATGCGTGCCTATTATTATTTTACGATGATGCGCATCTACGGGCCTATATTCCTGCTGGGCGATGAGCTTATCGACTTTACGGCTACCACGGAAGAACTCTACCGCCCGCGAAGCACATGGAAAGAGTGTGTGGACTATGTGGTGAGCGAAATGGAGGCCTGCATCGCCAGCCCCGATATGAAAGACAGCTGGGTGAACGACAGCGAATACGGGCTTGCCAACAAGTGGGTATGCCAGGCCGTCATCGCACGCCTGCTGCTCTACGATGCCCGTCCGCTGTTCAACGGCAATACGCTGTACAAGGACGTGAAGAATCCGCAAACACCGGACTTCCCCGAACTTAGCGGCAAGAACCTTTTCCCCACACAGTTCGATGCCGGCAAATGGCTGAAAGCGGCCGAAGCGGCATACAAGATCATCAATAGCGGCAACTACAGCCTGTATCGCTCAGGAACGGGCACGACGTTTAAAGATTATTGTGCGAATTATTACGGCATCACCATGGAGCATTGGAATCCGGAGATCATCTGGAGCTGCGAGGGATATGTAACCCGTTATAATTGGGGCGTGAGCTGCGTGCCCACTTCGATAGGCGGCATAGCATACGGAGGCGTTGGACCTACGCAGCAACAAGTGGATGCCTATCCGATGAACGGAAGCGGGCGCTTCCCCATTACAGGATATGATAAGGCCGGAGGCCCGCGTATCGACCTCCAAAGCGGCTATGAAGCCGACGAATTGGCCATGAGCACGTGGACGTACCCATGCAGCGGATGGTCTACGCAAAGTGACTTCAGTATTACTGCACTGAACATGTACAAAGACCGCGACCCGCGTTTCTACGTGAGCGTATTCTTCGGAGGCAACTCCTGGATACACGGCACCGCTAAAACGCTGACCTCGTTTGCCAAGGGAGCCAACGCAAACAAGACGCACGACTATCCGAAGCCGGGCTATCTGATCAACCGCCTCTACGACCACACCCAGAACTCCGCAGACGGTAACTGGGGCGATCTGGTCTTCCCCGACTTCCGCCTGGCCGAAGTTTATCTCAACTTCATCGAATCCGTGCTGGAGTGCAAAAAGAATGGCGTGAGCCTGCCTGCCGGATACGACGACAAGGCAAAGGAAGTATGGGATGACTTGCGCGACCGCGTAGGCCTGCCTTCCATCCTGACCAGCTATCCCGAATACAGCTGGAATGTAAACGCGGCTGAACTGATAGAGCTTTGCCGCCGGGAACGCCGCGTGGAATTGGCATTTGAGTTCCACCGCTACTTCGACACCCGCACATGGATGATCGCCCGTGATACCGATGGCGGCCCGATGTACGGCATGGACACTACCTGCCCGTTAGACAGCGGCGCTGCCGCAAACTCCACGCCGGCCGGATTCTGGAAACGAACAGTGTTTGAAACCCGTGTATTCAAAGACAACCATTACCTCTTCCCCTTCTCGCAACGCGAGCTTGACCGCAACAAGCTGCTGACCCAGAACTACGGATGGTAAACCGGAAGAATATAGAATGACACATAACAGATTTTACGTATGAAGAAAAATATATTGTTATCAATGTTGGCAGGCTTGATGCTTCTTGCCTGGACATCATGCGAGGACTACAACAAGGAGTTTCTCGATGAAGCGGTGACGACACTCTACCTGAAGAACAGCGGCGAGACTCCCTTGACGATCTACCGCGCAGGAGTAGACGACATCTATAAGATCGTGGTGGATAAAACCGGATACGACCTTACCGCAGAAACGGATGCCGAAATCATCCTGCTGAACCAGATCGACCTGGATATTTACAACCAGGAACAGGGCGTGGCATACAAGCTGCTGCCCAATGATTGCTACGTCCTTCCGGCCGACCTGAATTGCCGTTTCGGCAAGGACGACCTCTATAAAACGTTCGACCTGACGCTGAAAACAGAGGTCATTTACAACCTGCTGCTTGCCGCTACAGCCGACGAAACGTATGTGCTTCCGCTACAGCTGGTAGCCTCCAATGATTCTATCAACGCCGAGAAGAACCATCTGTTCTTGGTGCCGAAGGTAGAGATCCCGACGGTCTATTTCAACAAAACCGGATTCATCAACAATCCGGTTTCCATCAACGACCCGAGCCAGACAATCACGCTGACGCTGCCGATCGAGCTGATCATTGACAACCGGTGGTCGTTCGACTGCACGGTGTCAGTAAACGAAGACTTGCTTACCGCCTACAATACAGAGAACGAAGCCGCTTACAGGCTGCTGCCTGAAGATGTATATACGATCAACCCGACCGTATCGTTCGTTCCGGGAACAAGCCTCGCCAACGTGGAAGTTCAAATAAGCCGCGCCAGCCTGAGCTTGGGCACCTATATCCTGCCGTTGCAGCTCAACAGCGTTTCCAATGAGTACTTTGAAATAGACGGCGCAAAGAATGCCTGCCTGTTCGGTATCTCCTATACGCCGCCGAGGGATGCGCTGCAACGCGTGCCGCTGACGGAGAGCATGATCACCGTGCTTGCACCTGCACAAGAAGGAAGCGTAGCCAATCTGTGCGACAATGATCCGAATACGTACTACCATTCGCCATACAGCGGCACCAGACCTTATGATCCTGTATATGGCGTATACATCGACGTGGCTTTGCCGGATCCGGTAAACAGCATCGCCGTTGATTATCGCACGAGGCATAATAACGGCAACGGCGCTCCCAAGTTCGTGAAGCTCTACGGCAGCATGGACGGGAGTACGTGGGACTTGATCGGCATCCTTTCCGGAGACTTGCCCACAACCAGCAATACCGCATACAGCTCGCCGGTATTCTCTTCGCCGGATCAGTTCAAGTACTTCCGCTTTGCGGTAATAGAAGCGCCGCAAGGAAAGCTGAACCAGGATCCCCCGTCGTTCTTCGCATTGGGCGAACTATCACTGTATGCACAATGATTCTAACCATCTAATTCATTCGTTTCTATGAAAAAGAATATTTTACTCTATATAGTGGCCTGCGTCTCTATCCTGCTGACGGGTGTGAGATGTACGGATGAAAGCGAAGCGGAAGCCGTCCTGAAAATAGAACGGGATGGCGTCAACTTCGCCAACGCCGCCGGCGTGACAACATTGGACGTGACGACGGACAAGAGCGATTGGGCTGTGGCGGTTGAGAACGGCCAGACATGGCTGACCGCCGTTCGCGAAGGAAGCACCCTGAAACTGAGCGCAACCGAAAGCAACGAACGCGTCATACGCACCTCCTATGCCGTGGTAACGGCAGGAAACCGCACGAAGAAACTTCTCGTGAAGCAGTTGGGCTATGAAGCCGACATCCTTATCGAACCTGAAACGCCCGCAGATGCGCCGGAAGAAATACCGGCCGAAGGCGGAACCGTGGCGCTGAAGGTAACGGCCAATGTTGACCTGACGGTGACCATTCCTGTGGACTGGATTACCCGAAACGACAACACAAGGGCCTTGTCGATGACCGAAACCGTCTATTCCTACACCGTGCAACCCAACACGACGGACGAACCGCGCAGCGCCGTGCTGACCTTTGCCGAAACGGGAGGAACATTCTTCAAGCAGATTGAAATTGTGCAGGCAGCTGTCCCGCCAACAATTGAAAACCTGCAGGCAGAGCCGCAACCGGGTGCCGTGAAACTTAGCTGGACGCCACGGTATACCTCGTCCGTGAAAATAAACTATACGATTACCGACCCGCTGAACGGCAACGCAAAAACGTCCAAGGAAGTAACCGTGGAAGGCAACCAGACTGTGATAAGGGATCTGCGCGCCCGCTACGGAGAAATAGAATTCTCCCTCCAGCCCTTCAATGGCAAAGGCGAGAGCGGCGTGGTAAGCACAATCAAAGCAACGGCCCAAACCGCACCCGTACAGACGTTCCCCGAAAGAACAGCGACGTGGATCCAGATACCCGAAGCCGAGGTGCTTGATCGCGTATGGGTGGATTCTTACGAGTCATACGATGGACATATTAAATACTTGGTTGACGGCATAGAGCCGGTACAATACAGCGTAAGCCCAGATTACGGCGGCGAGGAATTAGAGGACAACTACTTCCATCAAATGTGGTACGGTGCGCAAAACTTCCCTCATTATATCGTGAAGGATCTGGGCAAAGAGGTGAAGATGATTTCCTTCTATTATGTGGGACGCGCCGGAACAGGCGGTCTTGATCCGGTTG
Organism: Mediterranea sp. (in: CFB group bacteria); assembly: GCA_031287715.1. Lineage (GTDB taxonomy): Bacteria > Bacteroidota > Bacteroidia > Bacteroidales > Bacteroidaceae > Bacteroides. The sequence continues at coordinate 3,756 of JAITSN010000022.1, read as the reverse complement.
CAATGGATGTGCTGGTTAGCCAAACATTTGTTCCCGAAATAAAAGACGAAAACTATGGCTATACGGAACACGTGATTGATGCAGCCAAGGAAACGAGCGAAAGCGCACAGTTGTTGCACTCGTATGTCAAAAACGACCTTCCCCTCAATGATTACAGAGGGGGTACAGGGGGCCGTCCGGTAAGGTTTACCTCCGAAGACCTCTCGCTCTCGTCGTCGACGCCTTTCCGCTATGTATGGTTCAAACTCAAGGAAGTTTATAATGGAAGCCAATACACGGCGCTGTCCGAGTTGAAAGTATTTGAGGTAAAACTGCCTCATACCTACGATCCGGAAACAGAGACCGAAACTCCTCTTCCTTAAAGGATGAAGCTGAAAATCCGGAAGAGTTCAACGAACTCTTTCGGATTTTTGTTATAAAGCCATGAAGTCTCTTCCTTATTATTATATTAGCGCATAAAACCATGAATAACTTAAAGATCTAAAGAAGATGAAAAGAAAAAATCTAACCGGCTGCTTAACGGCCGGATTCCTGTTTCTGTTTACGGCTTGCCAGGGCGCCGACGAAGGGCCGCAAGTATTTGAAATATCACAAACCGCCCTGCAACAAGACATTCAACAACCCGGACAAAGCATTTATATCCCTGTCAATACCAATATAGACGATGCGAAGTGGGACATGCGGTCGGACGCCGACTGGTGCACCGTAGTCAAGAACCGTCAGAACGACAAGCCGGTAATTTATATGGAAGTACGGGCAAACACGGGCTTGTATGTGCGCACGGCAACGGTGAGCGTCCACTCGCCCGTTAACAATTATGAGATCAACGTACGCCAGCTCGGCTACGAGTCGGCCATCTTAGTCAATTCGCAAGTGTTCTCATTTGATGCGGCGGGCGGCAACCTGAAACTTACCGTCACGGCCAACGTGGATGTAGATATCACTACCCCCGACTGGATAACGGAAGTTACGGGATCCGATTCCCGGGCCATCGAAGTCGTCTCGCGGAACTACAACTATCTCGTGAGAGGGAACAGCGCCGACGAATCGCGGCAGGTAAACCTTGAAGTGAGAGAACGGATGCCGGCCGGCATTAGCGACGAGCCGAAGATCGTGCTGGTTTCCGTGAATCAGAAAGGCCTCGGCGCTTACGAAGCCGGGGAGATCGGCGACCAGCTGAAGGACGACATAAAGCTAAGCATCGCCTCGGGCACCGCCTCCTCGCAACAGAACAATACAGACCAGAGCATCAACATGTCGTTTGACGGCAATACAGTCACGCATTACCATTCCAGGTGGAGCGAGCCGTACAGATTCCCTTTCACACTGACCTATATCCTGGCCAATACCGCCGACGTGGATTATTTCATCTACTACCCGCGGACGGACAACGGAGGAGTCAACGGCAACTTCGGGGAGATCGACGTACTGTACTCCGCCACGGAAAACGGGCCGTATACCACCATAGGCACATATGACTTCGGAGAGATAAGCTCGCCGTCGATGATCGTCTTCGACCAGCCGGTTTATGCCAAGTCGTTCCGCTTCATCGTCAAGAGCGGCAAAGAAGGCTTCGCCTCGTGCGGCGAGATGGAATTTTATGCGCGCAACGCCGAATCGTTCGATCACAGCACGCTCTTTACCGACGAGACCTGCAGCGAGCTGAAACCGGGCATAACCGAAGCGCAGATTGACGCCTGCCCGTACCCGCTGTTCAAAAACATAGCCTATTATATGTATAAGAACAAATATCCGCGGGAGTTCCGCATCGCCGACTTTAAAGCGTGGCCCAATCCCGACATCCAGGCAACCCTGAACTGCACGGCATCCTACAGCCTGCTGGACAACCCGACGGGAATAGTCGTCAGAAAGGACGAGACGTTGGTAGTGATGGTGGGCGACTCGCACGGATACCCTATCAGCCTGAAGCTGCATAGCTTCCAACCCCCTGCCGGCAATCAGGATAACTACGACGGCTACTACTACTACACGTCCTATCCGCTGAAGCGCGGCGTGAACAAGCTGACGATGAAAGACAACGGACTGCTGTATGTGATGTACCACACACTGACGCTGGCCGCCGCCGAAACGCAACCGCCGATAAAGATCCATTTCGCCACGGGCACGGTGAACGGATACTTCGACACGCAAAACCCCACCCATACCGGACGGTGGACCGAACTCCTCAACAAAGCAACCAACAGTCACTTCGACCTGCTGGGGAAAGATGTGCACATGACCTTCGAGACCAACGCCTTTAAACAATACACCGGCACACGCGGGCTTGAACTTGCCAACCTGCTGGACAACGTCGTGCAGAGCGAACAACGCCTGCTGGGATTCGACAAGTATACCGAACGCCGGTTCCGCAACCGCATGTATATGAACGTCATATACCGGACACCAACAGACGGCGTATATGCGTATGCCATCAGCTACCATACAGGCTATAGAAAGGAAAGCCAGTCGTCGATCCTGAATCCCTCCGTTTTCCCGGCAGACTGCTGGGGAACAGCCCACGAGATCGGGCACATGAACCAGGTACGCCCGGGCATCGATTGGCCTGGCATGACAGAGGTAACGAACAACATCATGTCGATGTACATACAGACCACGACGCTCAAACAAACCTCGCGGCTGCAATCCGAAAACAGGTACAACGACGCCTGGCAGAAAATATTTATCGGCGAAAAAGCCTTCTGCGAACACTTGGATTCGAATGATGTGTTCAGCCAGTTAGTGATGTTTTGGCAGCTGGAACTGTACTTCGGCGAAGTACTTGGCCAAACACCCTTGCAACAAGCCGATGGCGGCGGATTCTACCCCGAAGTCTACGAATACGCCCGGAACAAAAACTATACGGGAATGAGCAACGGCGACATCCAATTGGACTTCGTGTACAACTGCTGCTTAGCTTCCAAGAAGAACCTGCTCGACTTCTTTGAACGGTGGGGATTCCTCAAGCCGGTGGAAGGGGTAGTCATAAGCAGAGACAACAGCGGAAATCCCAAAGAGATAATGACCATCACCGAAAGCATGGTCAACGGGCTGCGCAACAAAGTGAACGCCCTGGGTTATCCCACCCCATCCGCAGCGCTGGAATACATCACCGACAATACCGTGGCCCTGTTCAAGCAAAATTCGCCGGTCACGCAAGGCACGGTACAGAAAAGCGGCAGTACGGCTACCCTCAGCGGCTGGAGCAACGTCGCGATATTTGAAGTAAAAGACGCATCCGGCAAGCTCCTTTCCATCGCCGTCGGAACAACGTCTTCGTTCAATCTTCCGGCCGGCGCTACGCTATACGCCGTTGCCTTCAACGGCCAACGCATACAGGTAGCATCGAACAATTGACAACGAACAATTGACAATTGACAATTAAAGATCCCCTGAACGTTTAATGAACTGTTCAGGGGATTTTTCTTTTATAATGGACAATGGTTTCCCCCCGCTCGGAAAGTGCTTTCGTGTGCACGAAAATGGTTTCGTCACTTGGAGAAAGTGCTTTCGTGTGCACGAAAATGGTTTCCGGGCAGTGGGGTGTAATTAATAATTATTTAAAGCGGTTCCTCACTTCCGGAACGGTAACATAGTAAATGGTAAATGGTAAATCAATGTCGTTTAGTTAAGCTATAACTTTTTCTTATTCAAGTAATAAATCTTTTTTGTTTTATGATTTTTGTGATTGGTTCTACCGTGCCTTATGATTTCGCAGATCTTGTTCATTAGCTCATCAAATGATCTTAACGCATTTTT
>JAITSN010000035.1 GCA_031287715.1 Mediterranea sp. (in: CFB group bacteria) | reverse complement strand
TTGCGGAGAGGGAGGGATTCGAACCCCCGGAGGCTTTCACCTCAACGGTTTTCAAGACCGCCGCAATCGACCACTCTGCCACCTCTCCAAATCTATTTTTCAAGAAGTTCTTTCCGTTGAAAGCGGTGCAAAGATATGAATGATTTTTAATTCGGCAAATACGCCAAAGACTTTTTCGGCAACAAATCGTATTTTTGCAACGTATACAATAGAAATGAAGCAGATGATCTATCCTCATAATTTTGAGCAAAAAATAGGATTCGACCAAATACGGCAGTTGCTTATCAACAAATGTCTTAGTACATTAGGAAAAGAACGGGTTACGGAAATGAGTTTTTCCGGCCAATTTGATGAAGTACAGGAAAGGCTGAACCAAGTGACCGAGTTTGTCCGGATCATTCAAGAAGAAGACAATTTCCCCGCACAATACTTTTTTGATGTACGCCCGTCTCTGAAACGGATACGGATCGAAGGGACGTACATAGACGAACAAGAATTATTCGATCTGTGCCGCTCTTTGGAGACGATACGCGACATCGTGCACTTTCTTCATAAAAATGAAGAGGGAGACGATGGCGAAGGCGAAGAAAACATCCTCTATCCCTGTTTAAGGAAGCTCGCGGGCGACATTGCCGTATTTCCGCAACTGATCGCTAAAATAGATAGCATCCTCGATAAATATGGCAGGATAAAAGACAATGCATCTACGGAGTTGTCGCGTATACGCCGCGAGCTAAGCAGTACAATGAATGGAATATCGCGTTCCTTGAACAGTATCCTACGGAGTGCGCAATCGGAAGGATATGTGGATAAGGATGTAGCGCCAACCATGCGCGACGGACGCTTGGTCATACCTGTTGCACCCGGTTTGAAAAGAAAGATCAAAGGTATCATCCACGATGAATCGGCCAGCGGAAAGACGGTATTTATCGAGCCAGCCGAAGTGGTTGAGGCTAATAACCGCATCCGCGAACTGGAAGGCGAAGAAAGGCGGGAGATCATACGCATACTTACAGCCTTTTCGGAAACGGTACGTCCGTCTATCCCTGATATTCTACAGTCGTATGAATTTCTGGCAGAGGTAGATTTCATCAGGGCTAAAAGTTATTTTGCCATTCAGACGAACAGCATTAAGCCCATATCGGAAAACAAACAATTGCTGGATTGGAGAATGGCGGTACATCCATTGCTGCAACTTTCGTTGGCAAAGCATGGCAAAAAGGTCGTTCCATTAGACATTGAACTCAATAGCGATCAACGGATATTGATCATTTCCGGGCCAAACGCAGGCGGGAAGTCGGTTTGCCTCAAGACGGCCGGCCTTTTGCAATATATGCTTCAATGCGGTATGCCCATCCCTTTGCACGAAAGAAGCCGTGCCGGAATGTTTGGTAGCATTTTTATCGACATTGGCGATGAACAATCCATCGAAGATGATTTGAGTACTTATTCATCGCACCTGACGAACATGAAAATGATGATAAAGAATTGCGACGAACGCAGCTTGATTCTGATTGACGAGTTCGGAGGCGGTACGGAGCCGCAAATCGGCGGGGCAATTGCAGAAGCTGTCCTGAAAAGGTATAACGAAAAGCAGGCATACGGGATAATCACCACACACTACCAGAACCTGAAACACTACGCAGAAGATCACGAAGGCGTGGTCAATGGCGCTATGCTCTACGACCGGCATCTGATGCAGCCTCTTTTCCAGCTGCAAATCGGGAATCCCGGAAGCTCGTTTGCCGTAGAGATCGCACGGAAAATAGGCTTGCCGGAAGATATTATTGCAGACGCCTCGGCGATTGTGGGAAGCGAATACATTAACGCCGACAAGTACTTGCAGGATATTGTCAGGGATAAAAGATACTGGGAAGGGAAGCGGAAAACGATCCGCCAACAGGAAAAACACGTCGAAGACACCATCGCCCGTTACGAAGAAGAGATGGAAGAACTCCGCAAATCGCGTAAAGAAATTATCCGCCAGGCGAAGGAAGAGGCCGAACGGATGCTTCAGGAATCGAATGCGATGATTGAAAATACAATCCGTACGATCAAAGAAGCACAAGCCGAAAAAGAAAAGACCCGCCAAGTGCGCCAGGAGCTGAACGATTTCCGCCAGGCAATGGAAGAAACCGCTGCCCGCGAACAGGATGAGAAAATTGCACGGAAAATGCAAAAGCTACAGGAAAAGCAGAATCGCAAGAAGGAGCCGAAGCAGGATGCAGCCAAGCCCACCCCTGCGGCCCCTAAAGTAGAAGCCATTACGGTGGGAAGTACGGTGAAAATCAAAGGGCAAACATCCGCAGGCGAGGTATTGGAAATCAAAGGCAAGAATGTCACCCTTGTTTTTGGCAACATACGAACGACGGTGAAACTTGACCGGTTGGAGCGCTCGAACGTCGATCTTTTTAAAAAGGAAAACACGAAAAGTACTTCCGTCAGCAGTGAAACGCACGACCGGATGTACGAAAAGAAACTTGATTTCAAACAGAACCTGGACGTAAGGGGTATGCGTGGAGACGAGGCCATTCAAGCGGTGACCTATTTCATTGACGATGCGATTCTGGTCGGCATGGACCGGGTGCGGATCTTGCATGGAACCGGAACCGGTGTCCTACGCACGCTTATCCGCCAATATCTGCAAACCGTTCCGGGAATAAAACACGTTGCCGACGAGCATGTACAATTTGGAGGGGTTGGAATTACGGTTGTCGATCTCGCTTAGCAACAAACGCATCAAAAACGCCTATTCTTCTTCCGCATAGACCTCTTCCATGAGGTCTTCTTTCACCATCGACAGCTGTCCGTCGGGAGTAATTGTCACCGACACGGGAATATATAGATCTGTTTGCGGATAGCTGATACTAACTGCATACACAAGGCCTTGCGGTGTTGTTTTGTCGAACACCATGCCTTCCAGAATGGCGTGTTTCATAAACTCGGCGTTCACCAGCGAAGAAAAACTCTGTTTTGTAAATGTTTTATCGAAAATCTTCTCGCTCCCCCGTGTCAGCCGCAGGATTATCGTATTATCCACAAAAACCTCCCCCATATCGTTCTTCACACGGGGAAGGGAATCGCTCGGCGTGCGCTGCACAAAAGATTTATACTTTTTTCCCTTAAAGGTGATTGCCTGCTCCACTTTAGACACCTGCATACGCTGTATGCCATGAGAATCTATGCTATCCCTTAACAGTACCCGTATATCGCCATTCCTTGCCGCGTTTTTATTATTTGTACAGGCCACAATCCCCATTATGGCCAACAGCATACCGATGTGTATTCGTTTTTTCATATATCATACTCCATTTACTTGTAGGCAAAGATAATGAAAATGCCCCCATATAGCATCCACCCCCGTGTAAAGCCCCAAAAAAAATTTCTGAAGGCTTCCACCCCCGTGTAAAGCCCAAAAAAAAATTTTGAAGGCTTCCACCCCCGTGTAAAGTCTCAAAAAAGAATTTTGGAGGTTTCCACCCCCCGTGTAAAGTCTCAAAAAAGAATTTTGAAGGCTTTCACCCCCGTGGCTGTCATCAAAAAAAAAATTTGGAGGTTTCCACCCTCGTGGCTGTCATCAAAAAAGAAATTTGGAGGTTTACGAGTGCTCGGAAACCTCCAAATTCTTTTTCGCTCCGGCTTCAATCCGTCTAAATGCAGCCTTGGTTGTTGTGATGGGTTCTATCCGTGTATTTTGGGGAGCAACTCTTTGCCGACTTTGATGAAAGCCTCAATACACCGGTCTAAGTGTTTCTTTTCGTGCCCTGCCGATAGCTGTACGCGGATGCGCGCTTCGTCTTTCGGTACCACAGGGTAGTAGAATCCGGTAACGTAGATGCCTTCTTCCTGCATTCTTGCGGCAAATACCTGCGACAATTTTGCGTCATACAGCATCACCGCGCAGATGGCGCTTTGCGTGGGTTTGATGTCGAACCCCGCCGCCAGCATCCTGTCGCGGAAGTAATTCACGTTTTCGACCAGCTTGTCGTGCAGCGCATTGCTTTCTTTCAGCATCCGGAATACTTCGATGCTTGCTCCAACGATGCCCGGCGCCAACGAATTGGAAAACAGGTACGGACGGCTTCGCTGGCGGAGCAGTTCGATGATCTCTTTCCGTCCGGTGGTAAATCCGCCCAGCGCGCCGCCAAAGGCTTTGCCCAGCGTGCCGGTATAGATGTCCACCCGGCCGTATGTGCCGTACAGCTCGCTGATTCCATGCCCGGTAGCGCCCACAACCCCCGCCGAGTGCGATTCGTCTACCATTACCAGCGCATCATACTTTTCGGCGAGGCCGCAAATCTTGTCCATCGGCGCCACATTGCCGTCCATGGAGAACACGCCGTCTGTAACGATGATGCGGAAGCGTTGCGCTTGCGCCTCTTGCAGTCGCGCTTCCAGCTCTCCCATATCGGCGTTGGCATAGCGGTACCTTTTCGCTTTGCACAGGCGTACCCCGTCGATGATGGATGCGTGGTTCAAGGCGTCGGAAATAATGGCATCCTCTTCGGTGAACAAAGGCTCGAACACCCCTCCGTTTGCGTCGAAACAGGCCGCATATAAAATAGTATCTTCCGTTTTGAAATAGTCCGATATGGCGGCTTCCAGCGTTTTGTGCACATCCTGTGTGCCGCAGATGAAACGTACCGACGACATGCCGTAGCCCCGTTCGTCCATCATCTTTTTCGACGCCGATACCAAGTCCGGATGATTGGACAGACCCAGGTAGTTGTTGGCGCAGAAATTCAGCACCTCTTTGCCTTTTACCATAATGGAAGCCTGCTGCGGGCTTTCGATCAGCCGTTCTTCCTTATAAAGTCCGGCCTCTTTTATCTCAGCGATCGTATCGCTCAGATGCTTTTTCATTTTACCATACATAAATTTAAGTTTTTAAGTTCCTCACACAAGGCACCTTTCTGCGGCGCCTTATTGTTGCAAAGGACATTATTTTCTCCGGAATAAACAATAACCCTTTGCGCTATAAGAGAAAAAAAATTGCTTACTTTGCCACTATGTATAAAAAGATATTCTTCTCTGCTGTGGTATTCCTTGTTCTTTTTTCCTGCGGGAATAAAAAAAAGGAGGTTGAGCCTGTTGTTGCTACGGACGTCACGGTAGATTCGATTGAATTTGTGGAAGATACGATCCTTTTAATTGAGCCGGCCGAACCCGCTTTTCCTGTCACCAGCGCCGAGTCTTTCGATGATTTTATTTACATTTTCGCCTCGGATACGGCTTTCCAATGCAGCCGCATTGTTTTTCCGTTGCCTTATTATGAAGAAGATACCCCCCTGAAGATCGAGAAAAAAGATTGGGCGCACGATACCTTGTTTGTGAAACAGACCTATTATACCCTGCTGCTGGACAGCGAAAAAGAAATGGAACACAACGACGACTCGCAAACATCCATACAGGTGGAATGGATCTACATGAAAACCCACAAGGTGAAGAAATACTACTTTGAACGGGTAAACGGCCGGTGGATGCTCGAAGCCATAAACCTGCACCCGATCGAGAAAGACGAACGCGCCGGATTCGTCGATTTCTTTGTCCGTTTTGCGGGAGACAGCCTCTATCAGATGAAGCACATCCGCGAACCGCTAAAGTTCGTGACGACCGACCCCGACAACGACTTCAACATTATCGAAACCACGCTGGACACCGAACAATGGTTCGCCTTCAAGCCGGTATTGCCAGGCGATAAACTGTCCAATATCATCTACGGCTACGAAACCATCGACGAAACATCCTGCAAGATCTTGCAGCTGAAAGGAATTGGAAACGGGTTCCTGAACACCCTTTTCTTCCGCCACAAACCCAACGGCAAATGGGAACTGTATAAATTTGAAGACACCAGCAATTAGGGGGCTTCAACGGCTATCTTGCTTAGTTTACCGGAACGATGATTGAACAGAAAGACTTTCCGCTTTTGCACCACAACACCTTTGGCATAAACGTTACCGCCGCCCGTTTTATTGAATACGGATCGGTGCAGGAACTCCGCGATTTGATTGCCGCCGGCCGCTTTCCCGACTCCTTCCTGCATATCGGCAGGGGAAGCAACCTGCTTTTCTTGGACGATTACGACGGTACCGTGCTCCATTCGGCCATAAAGACCATCGAAGTGATGGAAGAAACGCCCGACGCCATCCGGCTGAAAGTGGGTTCGGGTGTTGTGTGGGACGATTTCGTGGTTCGCTGCGTGGCGTGCAATTGGTATGGTGCCGAAAACCTTTCGGCCATCCCCGGCGAAGTGGGAGCGGGCGCCGTGCAGAACATCGGCGCTTATGGTGTGGAAGCAAAAGACCTCATCACCGAAGTCCACACCATCAACAGCGAAGGCGTGGAGCGGATCTACTCCCACGCAGATTGCCGGTTCGCCTACCGGAACAGCATCTTCCACGCGCTGTCGGGTAGGGGAGTGGTTGTGACGCACGTCTGCTTCCGCCTCAGTAAACACGAATCATACACGCTCAATTACGGCACTGTGCGCAAGGAATTAGAAAATTGTCCGGCGATAACCCTTGGCGCTGTGCGCGAAGCCATCACCCGCATCCGGAACGGCAAGCTGCCCGATCCGGCTGTGTTGGGGAGCGCCGGCAGCTTCTTTATGAATCCGGTGGTTCCGGAAGCCACATTCGAAGCCATACGGCGGGATCATCCTTCGATACCCTCTTACCCCGCGGCGGGCGGCGGCATAAAGATCCCGGCCGGCTGGCTGATAGAGCAGAGCGGCTGGAAAGGCAGATCCCTCGGGCCGGCCGCCGTGTACGACAAGCAGGCGCTGGTGCTGGTGAATACAGGCGGGGCCACGGGGCGCGATATACTTGCGCTGTCCGACGCCGTTCGCGCCTCAGTGAAAGAAAAGTTCGGGATTGACATCCGTCCCGAAGTTAAGATCATTAGCCGATGGAAATAAAGATACTGGGAAGCGGAACATCTACCGGCGTGCCTGAAGTCGGGTGCACATGCCCCGTTTGCACATCGGCAGACCCCCGCGACCGCCGGCTGCGGGCCTCATCGCTGATCCATACCGGCGACGCGACGCTGCTGATCGATTGCGGCCCCGACTTCAGGCAACAGATGCTGTCTGCCCCCTTCGGGAAGATAGACGGCGTCCTGATCACCCACGAACACTACGATCACGTGGGCGGGCTGGACGATCTCCGTTCGTTTTCCCGCTTCGGCGAAGTTCCCGTTTTTGCGGAGGCCTATACCGCCGAACACCTCCGCGCCCGGCTGCCCTATTGCTTTGTCGAAAACAAATATCCGGGCGTGCCCAACATCCGGTTGCAGAACATCGAGGCGGGCAAACCCTTCCGGATCAACACGACCGAAGTGCTGCCCCTGCGCGTCATGCACGGCAAACTGCCCATCCTGGGCTACCGCATCGGCAAGCTGGCCTACATCACCGATATGACCACCCTTAGGGAAGAATCATACCGGCAATTGGCGGGCGTAGAGCTTCTTATACTGAATGCCTTGCGCATAACGCCGCACTCCACCCACCAGAACCTCGAAGAAGCATTGGAAACGTCCCGCCGCATCGGCGCGCGCGAAACCTACCTGATCCACATGAGCCACCAGATGGGCTTGCACGCCGAAGTCGCAAAAGATCTGCCGCCACACGTACGGTTGGCATCCGACGGGCTAACCATAAGCCTCACCCCGCGCCCTACATAAGGAGCTACCGTTTATACACAACTTTCCGGCCATCGTTGAGGCAGTACACCTCCCAACCCTTGCTAAAGTGGCGTCAAAGGAGAGGGGGAAGGATGCAGTTAAGGAGTGTCTATGTTTTTTTTCATAGTACTCTCTGCTCAGTGGGCCAATTGTCAATTCTAAAAAAGTATTTTCGCCTTCCGCAGCGCGGAAACCATTTTCGCAAATGTTTTTGCACCTTCCGCCGGTGGGAAACCATTTTCGCAAATGTTTTTGCACCTTCCGCCGGTGGGAAACCGTTTTCGCAAATGTTTTTGCACCTTCCGCCGGGGGGAAACCATTTTCGCAAATGTTTTTGCACCTTCCGCAGCGCGGAAACCATTTTCGCAAATGTTTTTGCGCCTTCCGCCGAGGGGAAACCATTTTCGCAAATGTTTTTGCACCTTCCGCCGAGGGGAAACCATTTTCGCAAATGTAAATGCACCTTCCGCCGAGGGGAAACCGTTTTCTCAAATGTTTTTGCACCTTCCGCCGGGGGGAAACCATTTTCGCAAATGTAAATGCACCTTCCGCAGCGCGTTTCTTGCTCCCTCTCCTTTGGATCTACCGTTTACACACAACTTTTTAAAGGTATACCGGTCGAAGCAGTATAACAGCTTCATTAGGGGGCTTCCCAAGGGGTTGGATGCCATATCGGGGCAAAAGTTGTGTATAAACGGTAGCTACAAAGGAGAGGGGGAAGGGGCGCCTATACATATATAATAGGTAGCTACAATTTCAGCCCGCGCTTTCTCCTTTGGAGAGAGCGCGGGCTGAGGCTGTAGAAGAAAAGACGAAGTGGCTCATTAAACGTTGGTTTAATGACACACAAAAATAACCCTTTTATCCAACAGTACAAATTATACAACAACTAATCCGCCGGCTACCCAACTAATCCCTGTTAATGGGCGCTTCAGGTTCCTTCCTTCGATATTAAAACTAATCTTTCCGGGGTGTTTTCCGGGTGCTTCAAAAGGCTTGTACCTCTGGCTCATTAAACCAACGTTTAATGAGCCATTTTTAAAAACACAAAGAATGATAATATGAATAAGGATTTAAAAGCATTTCTGATGAAGCTGGTTTGGAGCCTAGCTTGTCTACCGTTTGCCTTGTTGTCCTGTACGGACAATTCGGATACGGCAGGGGCGGCAACCGGCGTTGTGGGTTTCAATACGGCGGGGGTGGATCCCGCTCTGGCGCGTACGGCGATAGTGGATATTGCAAGTTTGAAGAATACGGGTTTCCGCGTCAACGCATACTACACCGGGACGGAAGCCTGGAGCACGGCGGCGGCCACGGCAACGCCCGGATTTATGTACAACCAATTTGTGGAGTGGAAAGCCAACGCATGGACGTACTCCCCCACCAAATACTGGCCCGGCCTGACAGACGGAGTCACCTATGGGAAGATCTCCTTCTTCGCCTGGAACGAAGTTGCCGGGGCGGTGGTCTCCGCAAATACAGCCACGGGAGCACCCGCACTCACGTTTACCGTTGCCAACAACAACGCCGACCAGAAAGACTTGGTGGCCGACGTGCGGACGGATGAGGACGTGAGCGGCGGAAGCGTCGGGATCTCGTTTAGCCACGTGCTCTCGCGCATCGGTTTCACCGCCCGCCTGAAAGATACGTATCCGGGGGTAACGGTCACGATCACCTCCCTGAAAGTGAAGTATAAGGCCGATGCCGTAGAAAGCACAGGCATCTATACCTTTGGCGATGACGACCATGCCGACGGCACGTGGACGTATCCTGCCACCAAAACGTACATGTCCAACACGGGCGACGAGGTGATGACGGCAAACGTTGTTCTGGACAGTGACCCCGCAAAGGTTAAGCGCGTGAACGGCGAATCGAACTACCTGATGCTGTTGCCGCAGACCATTGCCTACGGAGCGATCAGCATAGAAGTGACCTGGGATGTGGACGGCATCTCGCAAAAGAAAACCATCAACCTGCCCGACCAGGTCTGGCAGCCGGAAAAATGCTACGACTACGTCCTGGTAATATCGGCCGAACAGACAGCGCTCGACCCCATAGTGGTAAATCCATGGGACGACAGTTCCGCATACAAGCCCGCCAAGCTGATCTACCACGCCAACGGCGGGACGGGCAACGACGTAGAGCAGTTCGTTATGACCAACATAGCCTGCCCGGTGATTGAAAACTCTTTTGCACATCCGTTACTCTATTCCTTAAAGGAATGGAACACAAAGGCCGACGGTACGGGCACCAGCTTCCAGCCGGGCGACCTGTTCACCTGCTTTACCAATACGGATCTGTACGCCCAATGGTGGGGAGTGATCGACCTGGCCGACCCGACCAAACTTCCGGTAGGAGTGACGTTCGCGAGCGA
>JAITSN010000084.1 GCA_031287715.1 Mediterranea sp. (in: CFB group bacteria) | reverse complement strand
TGATGAAGATGACGAAAAAACCATCGAGTACATTAAAAACTACCTGCCGCAGGAATTAAAAGAGAAGTTCGACAACGATACACTCTATTATTTTCTCGACCTGATAGACGATTACTACGCCGAAAGCGGCATTTTGGATGCTGAAACCGACGACGAAGGCTACGTAAACATCAATTTGGAAGAAGTGGCCAACTACATCGTGAAAGAGGCTAAGAAAGACAAAATGGGCGAATTTGATCCAGAAGAAATCCTGTTTATCGTGCAAGGGGAAATAGAATATGGAAATTCTCTCGAGCAGCAGGAGCAGCAGATTGACTGATCGCTTAACTCCCGGATAACCGCCAATACGCAGCGCCGGAAAGCCTGACGAATGAAAAGGCCGTCTCATAATAGAATGAGACGGCCTTACTTATGATATACAAGAAGCATAAAAGGATTGAAAAACATAGACAAAGCAGTTGCAAAGGCGCTTTTTTTTGTCTACGCGCCGCCACACGGTTGGATAGGGGCTGCGGAAGGCGCAGCCGCGTTAGGGCGAGCAGCGGAAAGCCCACAGCGGAGCGGAACGAAGTGCAGCGAAGCGAGGACTTGCAGCGGATGGCCCGACCCCCGCAGGGGGGAACGCCCACATTATTTTAGTCTATGAGGTTTTTAGTCTATAAGTTTTTAAGTATAGACTTAAAAACTTATAGACTTATAATGGTGGATGGTTATTTGCCCACTTTCAGCTTGACGGATGGCGCGTGCGCGGCGTATTCGGGCGCGTAGGCGGACTGGATCGTGGCCAATCCGCTTTCGTATGTTCCGGCGCGGCTGATGCGGTAGCTGTGCTCGAGGACGTGGACGCCTTTGGGCAGCGAATGGAAGTAGAAGTGTGTGGAGGCGTCTTTCAGGGCTACGTAGTAGCCGCCGGTTCCGGCGCTCCAGGTGTAGCCGGAGAGTTGGGCGGCCGGCTCGAAGCAGGCGGCGCGGCGGTCTTTCAGTTGCACGAAATCCATTGTTCTGTCGAGCTTGACGACGATGCGGGAGACGACTTTGCCGCCGACTTCCAGCGGGGTTCCGGCGGCGATGGGGATCAGTTCTTTCTTGCTGCCGGCGGTGCGCTCGATGTAAAGTGTTCTTTCGATGCTCAGTTCTTTGCCGTGGGGGGCGACGTTGGCGGTTTCTTCTTCGTATTGGGCATAGACGGCTCCCCAGGCGATTCCTGCGTCGCGTTTTTCGACGATGATCTTTTGGGGTTTCGAGAGTGCGCGTTCGTCGGTGACGGTCTCTTTGACGTAGGCTATTTCGGGGATGGCGGGGGTTGCCGGCGACAGGGTTTCGATGGTCTTGCCGCCGTACGTGATGCGCACGTCGCCTTGGTTTCGGGTGGGGTCGGCACCGCGGAGCAGCAGTGCATAGATGGCGTCTGCCGTTGCTACGGGCGAGTTCCATTGCCGGACTTGCTTTTCTTTGAGCAGCCAGAGTTTCATTTCTTCGAGGGTTTCGGGGTGGCCGCCGGCGATGTCGAGGGCTTCCATTGCTGTGACGTGGGCGGGGACTTTCAGTCCTTCCCAGGAGCAGGGGTCTTCGTTGAAGGCGAAGTGGAGGCCGTGTCCGTCTGTTTGCACGGCGTATTCTTTCAGCGAGGCGGCCAGGGCTTGGGCTTCGGTTGCATGGCCGGACTTGTGCAGGACGATGGCGGCCAGGGCTTTCTTGGTGATGTTCCGGCTGGCGGCGACTTCTTTGGTTCGGGCCAGGAAGTAGTTGTAGGCTGCGCGGTTTGTTTCGGGCACCGTTTCGCCGGCCAGGGCTATGCAGTAGAGGTATTGCAGGGCGGCGTCGGAGATTCCTTTCTGTCCGGCCTTGCGGATGGTTTCGTATTCGTCCAGGGCTTTTTGATGGAGGAAGGCGAATGCACGGCGGTACATGGCGTCTGCTTCGGGGTCGGCGGGTTGGCCGGTCATCGCTCTCAGGCGCACGAGCAGGCGCATCACATAGGTTGTGATGTGCGGGCTGGCCGTCATGCCTTTGTACCACGCCCACGCGCCGTTGGAGAGTTGGAGGCTTTCCAGTTTGTTGAGCGCGGTGAGGGTGTTGTTGCGTATGTTGTTCCGGTCAAAGAGGGTTGCCAGGCGTTCTATCTGTTCTTGTTCGGTGGCGGCTTCCATCGCCCAGGGGGTTTCTTCCAGCAGGATCTGCTTCAGGTCTTGGTTCTTTTGCAGGTTGGCGAGGAAGGTCTTTGTCCCGCCTTGCTCTTTCCAGGTGTCGAAGATTGTTTTCAGTCGGGGCTGGCTGTTGATGATGTGTGTGGCCAGCGTGTTGGCGTAGTACGCCGTGGCCCAGGAGACGGCGTTGTCGTCGGCGGGCAGGCTTAGCGAGGGCAGCGCTTGCACGGCGTACCAGGCGGGGTTGCCGGAGAATTCGACGGTGAGGCTGCGGCCGGTTGCCGTTTTGCTGTTGTTGTTGAACAGGTTGTTTAGCGGAAATTCGCGGGTTTGGTTGCCGCGTACCGGCATGGCGATGCTTTCGGTTATCTGTTCTTTGCGGCTCAGCACGGGGAGGAGGTGTTGTTCTCCGTCGCTGAAGTTTCCGCCGCGGGCGACGAGCCGGCAGCCCAGCAGGTTGTGTTCTTCCGTGGCGGTAAACAGGAAGTCCACGGCTGTGGTTTTCCCGGCTTCGACGGTGAATGTCTGCTTCAGGGTGGTTATGGTTTTTTCGGTGAGCGGGTCGAACAGCGTGAGGACGGCCTGTCCCGTTATGGCGGCGGCGGCGAGGTTGGCAACGGACGATGCGATCGACGTCCGGTCGCCCACCCTGACAAAGCGGGGCAGGTTGGGGGTCAGCATGAACGTTTTGCTTGTAACGGCTTCGCTGTCGATCATGCCGGTGAGCATCCCTTTGGTGTGGGCGTATCCGCTGATGTTCCAGCGGGTGAGGCTTTCCGGCACGGTGAAGGCGATTGCGGCTTCGCCGTTTTCGTTGGTGCGGAGTTGCGGATAGAAGAAGGCGGTTTCGGCGAAGTCGGTGCGGAGGTCTTCCGTTACGGTGGCCGGCGCGCCTTTATCGTTGGCTTCCGACGGATAGAGATGGAAGATGGATGCTTCTTGGGCTATGGCGCCGGCGCCAACGGTGTATGCTTTCTCGGCCAGGGTTCTCGAGAGGGCAGCCGGGCCGAAGGGTTCCGTCCGGAAGAGGTCATACGCGATGGCCGGGACTTTCAGCGTGTTGGCGGCAAACCGGAAAGCGTAGTGGTTCGTATTTGCCCGGTATTGGCTCCACCCCACCGAAAACCAATGGGGTAGCCAGGTCAGGCGCAGGCTTTGCTGGCGCTTCCATAGTTTATCCAGCGAGGCGTCGTACATGATGGCCAGCAGCTCCGCATCGGCGGGCGAGCCGTCGGGGTTCCGGACGGTCAGCTTCCATTCTTCCTGTTGCCCGGGGCGCAGCTTGTCGCGGAACACGCTCCAGGAGAGTTTCAGTTCTTTGTCCGGCAGCCGCTTGCGGAATGTGACTTTCTGTGTGCGGGCTTCCCCGTTCTTCACATAGCAGAAGGTGACGGCCAGCCCGTCTCCGTACTCCGGCCGGTAGGGGTAGGTGAAGCGCACCACCGTGTCGGACAGGTGCAGCGACCGGCTTTCGATCCGCTTGTTTCCTGAGAAGGCATCGACGAAGACGCAGGCGTCTTTTTCCGACGTGCCGAAGAGAAATTCGCCCGGGTGGGCCGCGTCGAAGTCTGTGTTTAGCGGGTAGTACCACAGGCCGATGCGCGTGGCGGGGCGTTTATCGGCGGCGGAGAAGAGGATGACCGTCGCTTCGTGGCCGGATTCCCGGCCCTGGTCGTCGCAGGCGGTGAGCATGAGTTTATAGTAGCCTGTGGGCAGGGATTTCCATTGGGGATATGCGGTTTCGGTGTTGGACGTGAATGTTCCGGTGCAGGCCGGCGCTTCGGCCAGCGTTTTTGTTGCATGGTCGCTATAGCGGTAGAGCTTGTACAATCCTTCGACCGCAACCGGTTCGAAGCTGAGGTTGGTGGTGCGGAAGGTTAGTTTGATGTCTTCTTCCTTATTTATATGTTCCGGAATATTCGCGCTCAGCAAGAGGGAACGTTTGCCTGCGCCGAATGTGGTGGCTGCGGTTTGGGTTTCGCCCGCCGCATCGGTCACCGTGACGTAGACCGTGAAGGTATAAAAGCCCTGGTCGGGGCCGGACGCGTCGGCGGTTTTCAATACCACGGGCAGCGTAAACTCGCCGGCGTCGTTCAGCGAAGCCTCGCCCGAATCAATGGTGGCTTCCGACCCGAAGCGCACGCCCCGCCATCCGAAGAGGCTGCGTGCGACGGTATACTGCGCCGGCCGGTTCTGTACGGGTATCCCGCTGTAGGTCTTCACGGCGCCTTTCACGCTGATGGAGTCGTTCAGCCGGTAGGCCGTTTCCGTGCGGTCTATGGTGATCTCGAAGGAAGGGCGCTTGTATTCTTCCACCCGGATAGAAGCGCTTTCCCCTTCACCCGTCCGGATCGTGTAACTCCCGTTCAGTCCGCCCGAAGGCAGCACAAACTCGACCACGAGTGACCCGAATTCGCTTGTGGCCGCTTCCTTTCGGGCGATCTCCCTGCCGCCGCCGTCAAACAGCGTCAGGGTATATTTTGCTCCGGCAATGACATGGGCCGTATCCGCCGATTGGCTGTGGGCGACGCCCTTTACGTAAACCGTTTGCCCGGGCCGGTAGATCGAGCGGTCGGTCAGCAACGTGAGGTGCCGCTTCTCCGTCCTCCCGTCCGACGCCCCGTAATATCCTCCGTGCAGGCGCTGGGGGAGGAAGGACGTATCGTCGCTTTTTTCGGCCGTTACATATGTATACCCGCTGCTTCGGAACGCTTCGGTCTGGCCGCCGGCTTGGGTCTTGACTGTCAGCGCCGACACCGGCTCTCCCTCATTGCCGGTAAACAGGCGAACCGTAGCGCCTTCAACCGGCCGGCCGCTCTTGGCGTCTACAACCACCATTTCGGTCTGCCGCTCCGGAAGATTGATCGACAGGAGCTTGAGGGATGTTACCGACAGCAGCCAACTGACGGCCGGCGCGCCTTTGCCGTCCGGAACGATTTGTACCGCATAGATTCCCACCTGCGGCGCGGCCAACTTGAGTACCGTGTCCCGTTGCAGGTAACCCGCCGGACGGACAAGGGGGAACCGTTCGGAACGGACTTTCTTCCTTGCATATTTCTTATAGAAGTTCTTGTCGATCGTTTTCCGCAGTTCCGGCGCGGTCGCGGGCAGGTCTACCTTATAATAATGTACGGTGAAGCCATCCAAGTTGGCGTGTGTCGCACGCAACCGGATCGTATCTTCGGGATAAGCCCGGTCGCTCATAGTCGCAGTAATGAACGGCCGGCGGATCTGCTCCTGCAATTCCTCCAGCGCCCGGATGCGTTCATACTTCGGGTATTTCAGCATCGCTTCCCGGCACAGTTCGAAGGCTTCGGTCTTTTTGCGGCGCTCGATCAGCTCACGGGCTTTGCCCAGGTAAATCTCGGCACAGACCTCCCGGTCGCCATACGCCTCAATCAAGATGTCCAGGCACTTCAGGTAGGTATCCGAAGAAACTCCGGTGACCGTCCTGCGCCATTCCAATTCCTCCAGCGCCAGAAGCGCCTGCGCATCGCGGTTGCCCTGCCGGATGTACGTCCGCTTCAGATCCGAATAAATACCCCAGACAGCGGCCGCAACAGAATCTTTGTCCAGCATCGATACCGCCTTCAGCGAGCGGATGGCGTACGACGACAGCAGGTGGTACATCGTGTGGCCGAAGTAGCGGCTGGTGGCCTGCTGTTCCACAAAAGGCACATACGTTCCGGACGAAAGGCCGGACAGCAGCTCCGGATCTTTCAGCGCGGCGCGCGTGTGGTCGAGTATCTTCCGAATAAACATGCCGCCGCTCCATTGGCGTATGTCTTCCGGCGCATCGCCTGCCACATCCGTCCGCCCCAGCAACTTCCACCGGTTCCGTGCCGCATAATCGCTGTACGCCTGTGCGACCAGCGTATGCAGAACCGCGCGATCGCCGGGCGTTGCCGCCGCAGAAGCCCACTGCTCCAATCCCTTCAAATCCACATAAAAGCTATCCGGAGCAATCAGTTGCCGGTACGACGTCCGTGCGGTATACGCCTTCAACATCTGCCCCGGGTTCTTTTCGGCTTCCGCCCGTCGGAAAATCTCTTCCGCATACGTTATCGCCTGCTGCGGCAGTCCGCGCTGCTGCGCATTTTCGACCGCCTTCCACAATTTATCGTAAGACTGGGCGTTTGCCGCCGCAGAAAGCATACACAGCCCTGTCCACAGGGCAACACAGATGTTTTTGATTTTCATACCGTTTGTTTTTAGATGGATCCGGCGCGCGCCCTTCCTATATATTATATAGGCGCTCTTTCCGTTTTCTTGTCCTTGACCATGACGATGCTCAACTCATAGAGTAGGTAAAGGGGGAGGGATACGGCAGCGAGCGTAAAAGGGTCGCCGGTTGGAGTGATAACAGCAGCGAGCGCCACAATCAGCACAGCGGCGTGGCGGCGGTACGTGCGGAGGAAGGCTTTATTGACTATCCCCAAAAGAGACAGCAGCCAGGTTACGAGCGGCAACTCAAATGCCAACCCCATACACAGGATCAGCATCATGAAATTGTCAATATAAGAGTTGAGCGAGATGTGGTTTTCGATGGCCGTGCTCAGTTGGTAAGTCGAAAGAAAGCGGAGCGTCAAGGGGTAAACCATGAAATAACCCACCAAGACGCCCGTAAAAAACATCCCGCCGCCAAGGGCCAGCGCCTTCCTCACCCCTTTGCGCTCATTCGGGTAAAGCGCCGGACGGATAAAGCGCCAAATCTCGGCCAGGATATAAGGCGTGACCGTGATGACCGCCATCCATACCGACGTGGAAATGTGGATAAAGAACGGTGCGGCAAGATTGATATTGATGAGTTTGACTTCAAAATACCGCGTAAAAAAGTCCCCCGTTAGGTTCAGTGCCGCACCTGCCTGCTGCAAATACCGGTAGAAGATAAAATCGTTATGGCACGGAGCCATCACCACGTGCTCGAACAGCCATGGCATTGCCACGAAATAGCCCGCGCCCAATACGAGCAGCACACCGATGATACGGAAGAGCGCCATGCGAAGCTCGTCCAGATGATCCCAGAAAGTCAATTCTTTTTCTGCCACAGCGTCAGGTTCACGGTTAAGGGTCTAATCGTCCAATTTGGTCTCATCCTTAGCCTTATTGATTTCATCTTTGGCCTCGTTCACCCCTTCTTTAAAGCTCTTCACGCCTCTTCCGAGTCCTTTCATCAATTCGGGTATTTTCTTTCCGCCAAACAGCAACAAAACAAGTAAAGCCAGAATAAGTATCTCATATCCACTGAGAAAACTTAACAACAAATAGTTCATCATATCAAATCCAATTAAATTATAAATGCCAAATGTAGTCATTTACCGTTTACTATTTGCCATTTAGCAACCTATCATTTCGTATTCGTATTTTAATGGTAAAAGGCAAACACGAAATGGTAAATAGTAAATGTGTAAGTTTGCAACTGTTATGCTACAACCTACGATAATCCACCCAACAGATCATACAATGAAAGTAAAATTCATGAGCTTGGCAAGCGGCAGCAGCGGCAACTGCTATTATTTAGCCTATGAAGACTACGGGATACTGATAGATGCGGGCATCGGCATCCGCACGATAACGAAGCATCTGAAAAGCGCAGGCATCCCGATACGGTCAATCCGGGGCGTCTTTGTAACACATGACCATACAGACCACATCAAGGCCATAGGATATCTTGGCGAAAAGCTGCACATGCCTATTTATGCAACCGCACTTACCCATAAGAAGATCAATAAAAGCTATTGTATAACGGAAAAGCTGCATGATTCCGTCCGGACGATAGAGAAAGAAACGCCTGTGCAATGCGGGCCGTTCCGCATTACGCCCTTTGAAGTGCCGCACGACGGTGTGGACAATGTAGGCTATTTCATTGAGATCAATGGACGCTTTTTCTCCTTTGCGACGGATTTAGGTGAGATCACCCCACTTGTAGCCCAATACATCAACAAGGCCAACTATCTGATCCTTGAAGCCAATTACGATGAGGAAATGCTCGGAACGGGGCCGTATCCGGCATACTTAAAACAACGGATATCCGGCAGGAATGGGCATTTGAGCAATTTGGCAGCTGCGAATTTTCTTGCGGAAAATATAAGGGAAGAATGGCTATACATCTGGCTTTGCCATTTAAGCAAGGACAATAACCATCCGGAGCTGGCCTTCAAAACAGTAGAAGAGAAATTGAAAAGCAAAGGCATCGTTGTAGGTAAAGACGTACAACTGTTTGCTTTAAAGCGAAATACGCCTTCTGAACTTTATCTGTTGGGCTGAACCAGATGGAAAAAGGAAGTAAAAACATCTATTTTCATTTGGCGAAATAAAACAGAACCGTTAGATTTGCAATCGCAAAAAAGGAAATAAGCACTCTTAGCTCAGCTGGTAGAGCAATTGACTCTTAATCAATGGGTCCAGGGTTCGAGTCCCTGAGGGTGTACGTAACCGAACTTAAGTCGCTGAAAATCAGCGACTTTTGTTTTATGTAGAACCTTATGCAGAACCATTTGCTGTTGTGTATAGCTTGTTGTGTGTAGCTTTCAAATGTTTATCTTGCTGTATTAAACACCAAATAAGCAATTAACTATTGTAATTGCCTCAATAATTCATCAAAAGCATTTGTATCAGTTGTATTGTTGCTGCTTTTCAGTAATGCACTTTTGGTTGACGTACTTGTACTTGGAATGTACGTAACACTCCAGAAAGAGGTATTGTATAGTTGTAATCCTATTGCCATTGTTGCCGTAGTTGTATTCAAACCATTAATAAACAGAAACAAACCGTCCTTTTCTGAAACCGCTAAATATCTTTCAAGCAAAAAATCTGCAAGCGTTGATGAATACATTGATTTCACCATAAGTATATAACTATCTAATTTATTTGCTGAATCAAATGCAAACATTAGTACGGGGGCTGTATTGGAATAATCTGCATATGCAATTGCCGATGAGGTTTCAGAATCAGGCGTACCAAATTTTGCAATAATTGAACTTTTGGAATCGCCAAACTTAACATCCGGTTCAGGGTACAAATTACTTTTAGGCCTTACAATTACCTTGAAATTCTTTGTGTCCTTACCGTTAGACAAAAGTACATTAGTTTCACCTACAAACCTTGCCGCAACAAGTCCTGTTTCCGATACTTTCGCGTGGTATTCATTTTCCACTGTGTAGTTAATCGCCGCTTCTGATGTGGCTTCAATTTGATATTTATCTTCAAAGTAAAGTGTTTTTTCCGACACTTTCAATGAAATTACATCGGTGTCATCATCCTTTGAACACCCAGCAAACACTATTGGTAAAACACCAATCAAAAGAACTAATCTTTTTTTCATATTTTTTTATTTAAGTTTAAAAAATTATTGTAGATACAAATATATATTGCATTAATAGTTAAAACACATCTTTACACTGTTAAATAATTCAAAAAACTGCATATATACTTATTTTATAAGCGTATTTAGGCAGCTTTGTGATATGATATAGATGAAAATGGAAAATCAATAGGGACAAGTATATTATAGTTTAGGGATAGACAACGAATCAGTTGCGGGAAGATACAAATCAATCTATTGGGGCAGGTACAATAAGGGCGAGGGCGCATCTTTTATCGTAAGACACACCCTCTCGCCCTGGCATCCCTGACCCGTTACAGGGTCGTAAGGCTTGCTGATCTCCCCGTGCCTGCGGGAGTTCTCCTCTATCAGTTGCTTTGCGTCAGTCAATGAATTATCTCTGTTTTTTCAGTAATTCGTAGATTCCGAAGAATAATAAAAAAGTCCACTCGGCGTGGGGTGAGCTTTTTCCCTTTTTTATAGTGCAGTATGCCGGGACTACACCGGCACGAGCACTGCTATTTAACGATTGCGATTTTATAATATCTTGAA
>JAITSN010000027.1 GCA_031287715.1 Mediterranea sp. (in: CFB group bacteria) | reverse complement strand
GAAAAGAGCTGCAATCCTCATTTATGAGGAGGCAGCTCGCAACAGGAATACTTAAAGAATGAAGCCTTACCATCAACAATTCCTGACATCCTTGGGGCCTTCAAAAAGGGCGGTAGGGACAAGGTCACCTTTTGGTACCCGCAGGGTCACCCTGTCCCACCCGCAGGGTCACCCTGTGGGTACCCCCCAATAGAAGGCCTCCAGAGGGGGTTAGGAAGCAACACATATTGACTATGGCTTTTTTCAAAAAAAGAAGACAAAAGATCAATGGAAAGTGGTATCCGGAAGCGGTCATCGTAGGTCACCCCGTCACCACCGACCATATTGCTGATCGCCTCGCGGCGATGTCTACTGTTTCCCGCGCGGATACGTATGCCGTGCTGAAGGATTTGGCCGGCGTGCTGGCGGATTATATGGCCGAGGGCCGTTCGGTAAGGTTAGAAGGCTTGGGAACGTTCCGTTACACCGCCGTTACTGCCGGTAAGGGCGTGGACGATCCCGAAAAAGTGTCTGCATCGCAGATCACCGACGTGCGCGTGCGCTTTACCCCTGAAGTGGGCAAGAACTCCGCAGGGAAGGTCGTTACCCGTTCGCTCATCTCCAACGAGATCTTCTGGGTGGAACTTGGAGCGGAAGCCGTGCCGGCAACACCCGACACACCCGACACCCAACCGGCAGAACCGCCAAGCCCCCCAAGCGGCGGCGGTGGTGGTTTTACCGACCCGGATGCCTGAACTCATTTACCATCTCTTCATTTACCATTTACCGTTTACAATTTACCGTTTAATACCGGCGTAATTGTAAATGGTATTAAATGGTAAATGGTAAATATGTTAAGGCCCTCTGAACGTCTTTGAACTGTTCAGGGGGTTTTTTCATTTACCATCTCTTCATTTACCATCTCTTCATTTACCATTTACCGTTTACCATTTACCATTTAATACCGGCGTAAATGGTAAATGGTAAATGGTATTAAATGGTAAATGGTAAATGGTAAATGGTATTAAATGGTAAATGGTATATGGTAAATGGTAATTGTAAATGTGAAGGCGCAGCCGCGTTAAGGACAGGAGCGGAAAGCCCACAGCGGAGCGGAACGAAGTGCAGCGAAGCGAGGACTTGCAGCGGATGGCCTGGGCCGCAGGCAACGCCCAAAGAATTGACAATTGACAATGAATACCACCGCAGGCAAATTGTCAATTGTCAATTGTCAATTGTTCTTGGTTTGTGGTGTGCTTTTTCTGTAAATTGTTACTTTTGTGACTCATTATAATCATCAGAATATGAAATTTGTTAGAATAGCTCTTCTATTTGCGGCGGTTTTGACGGTCTGTTCCGCCGCTTCTAAAAAAAGTAAGTCTGTGTATGCGTTTGGCCTCTCGGCATCGTTTACAGATAGTGTTGTGTATTATACGGAAATTCAGGTGCTGGACAGTGTGCATCTGGACAAAAGTGGTTTCTTGCCTCATAGAGACCATTATAGCTATCAGCTAAAGAACTATCTGGAATATCAGCAAGGGAAGAAGAACAGAACTTGTATGATCTATTTCTCGAACAATCCGGCAAAGCTGTCCAAAGAGAGGGTTAAATTGCTGGGGAAGTACAAGAAAGACAAGGCTGTATTGTTGGAAGAATTGCCGCAAGCCGCGTTTTCTTTCAAGAAAGCTGAAGATTGAATCGTAAATTGAAAATGAAGGGAACAAACATGAAATTCTGTTATGTGCTGATGAGCTTAGTACTTATGTGCCTGGTTACTTGTGACGATGATAACGACAAACCGGTAATAAACCGTACGGTGTTGGTTTATATTATGGGCGATAATTCTTTGCAGCGGTATATCAGTGGAGATGTTTCGGAAATGACCGAAGGCGCGGCCGGAATCGATCTGACCCGGAATAATCTTTTGGTGTATGTTGATAACGGCTCTTCGGTGAAACTTTTCCGTATGTATAAGAAGAAGAATGGCGAGATTGATCAAGATGTGCTTGAGACGTATGAGCCGAATCGGAATTCCGTCGGCTTATCCGAAATGAAAGAGGTCTTTTCTTTCGTTCATAAGAACTATCCGGCAGAGAGTTACGGCCTTGTCTTGTGGTCTCACGGTGAAGGCTGGAAACCCGGTACGGGAAACGATCCGTCTTCCCGGTGGATAGGCCAGGATAACAGTGGCGGTGCAACATTGGGCATATCTACGTTGAGTGAGGTGTTAAGCGTAGTTCCGCGTTATGAGTATATTCTTTTTGATGCGTGCTTTATGCAATCGGTTGAGGTTGCTTATGAGTTGCGTGAACATACTAATTCTTTTATTGGCTCGCCTGCGGAAATACCCGGCCCGGGAGCGCCTTATCAGGAGGTCGTGCCTGCGATGTTTGCAAGTGATCCGGCAATGGCGATCGCCCGTAGCTATTATGGGTATTACGAGAGTTTATATACGGGAGAAAGACCAAGTTCAGACCATTGGACGGGCGGAGCGGCCTTATCTGTGATAAAAACGGATAAGCTCGAAGCATTGGCCGAGGCTACCAAAGCTGTCTTGCCTGCCTTGATACAAAACGGCGAGACGGTTGATGTGGGCAGTGTGCTGGATTACGATCGCCGGTCGAACAGCGCGTATATCGGTTATTATGATTTTGAATTGCTGATGAAGTCGTTAGTCAATACGGAAGGGGAATTGGCGTCGTGGTCTGCCGCATTTGCTGCTGCTGTGCCTTATGCGGAATCTACAAATAGAATTTTTACCATGTTCTCTAACGGTATGATGTTTTCCGTAACCGGTTATAGCGGCGTTTCCATATACGTTCCGCGTAGCGGTAATCCGGCGTTGAACGAATCGTATAGAAGTTTCCAATGGTATGAGGCTGCCGGCTGGCCGGAAACAGGTTGGTAGGCTACAGAACGGTTGCCACGCAATATTATCAAAAATCCCGGATATAGATGTCTATATTCGGGATTTTGGTAAAATCACATGCCTTACTTAATACTCCAAATCCTCCCAATTCAGTTGAAGCCGGTGCAGCATGGTGGCGCCGGCGCCCGTGGTACCGGTGTGCTGCACTCCGGTTCCGCCAAAGGGATTGGGGGTGATGTCCGCTTGGAGATCCACCGTCTTTTTCACTCCGGGTGAGAGCGGTTCGGCGATTTCCGTTTTTGTTTCCACATGGGCGGTCAGCTTGTTTCCTTCTGCTTTCAGCTCGATGGTGCAATCCGTACGATAGCAGCCGGCAGACACGGGTTGGCTGATTGGGGTGGCTATCCCGTTCTCGTATTTCATCAAGATAAAGTCTACCGCATGATCGTATTTGGTTGTGCGGATGATGCGCAGCCCGTATCCGGTGAGCGACCGGGTATCGTATTTGATGTAGATCTCCATGAACTGCCCCGTGGCGCTGCCAAAGCCCTGCCCGGCGGTCTTGCCCGGATCGACGTTCAGTGTTACGGACATGTCGCCGCAGGTTTCTTCCACGGGGGTGTAGAGCAGGCGGGCGCCCTTTTCCTGCTGCACCAGCCCGTAGCCTTTCATTCCGTCCGGGCCTTTGCCGTAATACCAGGCGTCGGCGGTGGCCGGTTCTCCCCAATGCCAGGCTTCCAGGCCGGCGGGCTTAAACCGGTCTACCGTCCAGAAGCCCCGGATGATCCGGGGCTGGCGATCTGCCGGGAAGTTCCTGAAATCTGTAGAATAGCTGCGGCTGGAAATGACGTCTTCCGCCTCAATGGGAGTGGCCGTCACAGCCGGAACAGGCTCTCCGGCGTGGCAGCGCAAATGTTTCGGGGCGACCTTTGCCATGATGTAATAGCCCTTGTCGGCGTCCGACAGCGCATAGGTATGCTCGGGGCGGTCCAAACGCGAGACAAGGACGGGTATGCACAGGCCGCCCTTTGCTTCCGAACAGCGGTACCAGGTGATGAGGGATTGGTCGCTGCGCCCTTCCAGATTGAGCGTGTAATCGACTTTGAGCTTTCCTTTTTCCGGCTTTATGATCCGGGGCAGGGAGATGAACGCGGGGGCCTCCAGGTATTGGGGGGTGACGGTCAATGCGGAAGCCGACGACAGCCCGACCGGGGTCGCTGCATTTACAATGGCTTGCTCTGCTTCTTCTTTGTTGTTGGTGCCTTCCGCTTCGCATGTGTTATCCGCATCATGATGCTTTAAGCGTACCACTTGCCGGTCTTCCGGCCGGATAGACCAGGAGATGGGTTCCCCGTCGTACGCGCAGTTTCCAAAACGCTTGACCACGGCATGAAGGACGGCCGAGCTTACTCCCGACTCTATGGATGCCGACGGGGGCGTGATCCTGAGGTAGGTCGGGATGTGCGTCAGGTTCTTGCCGGTCTGCCGTTCCATGTCCGACAGCTTGCTCTTTATGCCCATGGGGTCCCAATCGTCGTCGCCCCGCAGCAGGTTGTACGTATTGTACACAACTTCGCCCTTGTATTCCAGCCGGTAGGCTTTCAGGACGGGCTTACCCGCCATGTCTACCGTGGCTTCCGGCTTGCCGGCGTTTATGAACAGAGGCAATCCGTTCAGGGATACATTGTATTGATAGCAGCGCAGATCGTCTGCCGGATCCTGTGTCCAACCGATATACAGTGAGTCCGAAGGGCTTTTGAAGCGGCAGTCCACCATGGTTACGGGGCTGCCCACCTTGGTGAGGTACTGCCTGTTCTTTGTCCGCACGTCAAAATCGCAATTCAGGAAGACCGCTCCGGTGCCCTGCGTATGATGGAAGGGCTTTGAGCTGAAGAAGGTGAACCGGCTGTTGAGGTAAAGGCCGGTGCTGCAAAGCGCATCGTCGGTACATTCAAAATAGCACCCGTCGAACAGGGCGCGCTTGGCTCCGGCAAACGGGCACAGGTTCAGCCGGCTGATAAAGCGCGTGTTGCGTGCCAGCACCTTGTCGCTGTTGCAGATGATCAGCTGGGCTTGCGTGATCGTCGAAGAACGTTTGGGGCGGTTCAGCTCCGGCAGCAGCGGAAACTCAAGATCGACATTGCAGTAGTTTCCAAAGGTGACGTTCTCCGAGCTGATGCCGTTGCCGTCAAAATAAAACAGGGTGAAGTTGCCGGCTGCTCCCTGCGTCTGGCCCCGTCGGCCGGCCAGGACAACATTCACCGGGTCGCCGGTCAGTCCATAAAATCGCAGCCAATCACATTTCACCACTTGCCCGAAAGGCGTTGAGCCTGCGGCCGGCTTGCGGTCTTCCGGATCGTCCGGGTCATCTATCCAATACACATAGGGGGCGATGTAGAGCGTCATCGGAGCCGATTCGGAGCCGTCTTTCAACTGCTTTAAGGCCTCGTTCAGGCTGTTGAACACAAAGGGATACTTGGCGGCATCCGCATCGGAAAGGCGGCCGTCAACAAAGAAAGCGGTTTCGTTCAGCGCAATCTTATTGCCCTTATAACGAATATGATCGCCACGGAAAACGACCGGGTCGGTTTTGTCCAGCGGCTCATAACTCATCCGCTCCCGGGCAAACAAATGCAGGGAAGACAATGATGCGATCAATAAAGCAAAACGTATATTCTTCATCTTGTTGTTTTTAAAAAAGTAATATACAAATTAAACGTTTATCTGTAGCCCCAGGGTGCACTTTCCGGTCATTCATAGGTGATTTTTTGAGCTTGGGTGCTTTTGGCGGCCGGAATATTATTGCGACCTTTGGCACATTCATCAATCATAAAACCATAGAATAATAGCCATGCATACCAAAGAAGAAAAGATGGAAGCCTTCGGGCGGTTTCTCGATATACTCGACGAGTTGCGCGAAAAATGCCCGTGGGACCGGAAGCAAACAAACGAAAGCCTGCGCCCCAACACCATAGAAGAAACCTACGAACTGTGCGACGCACTCATCAAGGATGACCGGAAAGAGATCTGCAAAGAGCTGGGCGACGTGCTGCTGCACGTGGCTTTCTATGCGAAGATCGCCTCCGAGAAGGGCGAGTTCGACATGAAAGATATATGCGACCGGCTGTGCGACAAGCTCATCTTCCGCCATCCGCATGTGTTTGGCGATGTGGAAGCCACTACCGCCGGACAAGTGTCTGAAAACTGGGAGCAGCTCAAACTGAAAGAAAAAGGCGGCAACAAAACCGTGCTGAGCGGCGTTCCGGCAGCCCTGCCCTCACTCATCAAGGCTTACCGCATACAGGATAAGGCGCGCAATGTGGGCTTCGATTGGGAACAGAAAGAAAACGTCTGGGAAAAAGTGAAGGAAGAATTTAACGAACTGCAAGCCGAAATAGCAAGCATGGACAGGGACAAGGCGGAAGCCGAATTTGGCGACCTGTTCTTCAGCCTCATCAACGCCGCCCGCCTCTACAAGATCAACCCCGACAATGCACTGGAACGGACAAACCAAAAGTTCATCCGCCGGTTCAATTATCTGGAAGACCAGACCATCAGCAAAGGAAAAAATCTGAAAGACCTCTCATTGGAGGAAATGGACAACTACTGGAACGAAGCAAAGGCACAAGGATTGTAACAAGGGTTGCGGGCAAGTCACTTTCTCCTCTTCGGCGGTTCCCCCTTATGCGGTTGCTGCGCAATCTTCAACATCTCTCTGTGGAACCTTGCTTCCGCCCGTTGCACCTGGAAG
Source organism: Mediterranea sp. (in: CFB group bacteria) (assembly GCA_031287715.1). Lineage (GTDB taxonomy): Bacteria > Bacteroidota > Bacteroidia > Bacteroidales > Bacteroidaceae > Bacteroides. Next base: position 26,362 of record JAITSN010000027.1, on the reverse strand, counting down.
ATCTTCTTGGGAGACAATACCTTTTTGAATCGCGTATAATAGGCCCTGTCCAAGTTGTCCGTTTCAATGCGCAGGTCATACACTTGCAGGATAACCTCTTCGTATTGCGCATCTGTCATCCGGTTATCCTTGCCTTTGCGCATCAGTTCCCACGCCCTGTCGTTTATCTTCTTCTTCTTGTCCTGAAGCTCAAAGTACAGCGGGAAGAACCTGTCGGCTTCCTTTTCCGTCAGCTCGGCTTTGTCGGTAATGAACGTCTTTTGCCTGGCTTTAAATTCATCCGGAGACAAATGTTGATTGTAACCGTCATAAGCGAGCGACAATGTCGTCCCGCCCGTCAATATACACAGTAGAATAAGCAGTCTCTTCATTTTCATAGGATCAAATTTGTTTAATGGAATCAATCTACACCGGCATCGGTGAAATACACATACAGCGAGTAGTCGTCCAGCATGGATTGGTTCACGGCATAATCAATATACCCGTCGTAAACCACTTCCGCATCTGCCGCCGCATCCGTTACCGCAGCCGGCTTGTCTTCAAACGGATTGGGATTGTATGACGCTACCCTGATGATCAGAAAAGCTCCCGCAAACATCGCAGCCATGTATACCCACGGCTTGACGCGATCCCACACCGTTGTTTCTTTCGCAACGAACTGTGGGGCCGCCTGTTCGGGTAGTACGTTCATTATTTCCGAAGCAAAATGCTCGAAGTACCCTTCGGGCGTCGTAAAGGGATTGCCCTTCCCGGCTTTCTTCAACAGTTTATCTTCTTCTTTCATCGGTTTATCTCCTCTTTATCTGTATGGTTAGACTGCATTTCATTCAAAAAGTTTAATCAGCTCCGTCAAGGTACTTCTCTATCTTCTTCACCGCATGGTGGTAAGACGCTTTCAGCGCGCCGACGGATGTGCCCAGGATCGCCGATATTTCTTCATACTTCATCTCTTGGTAATACTTCAGGTTGAACACCATGCGCTGCTTCTCCGGCAAAGACAGCAACGCCTTCTGCAACAGCAGCTGCACGCGGTCGCCCGAAAAATAAGGGTCGCTCTCCAGCTTATGGATGACAACCGCCTCCGGATCGTCGATAGACACGGCGCCCATAGCGCGCTGCTTGCTCAGGAAAGTCAGACATTCATTCAACGCAATACGATACAGCCACGTGGACAGCTTCGCATCGGCACGGAAATAGTCAATATTGACCCAGGCCTTGACAAATGTGTTCTGCAGGAGATCGTTGGCATCATCATGCGAAAGCACCATACGGCGGATCTGCCAATACAGTTGCTCACTATATTCGCGGACAATCTTCTCAAAACCCACATGCCGGGTCTCTTTGTCCTGAAGCAAAGCCAACACCTCCTTCTCCTGGTAAGAAGACTTCCGGTTTTCATTCGGATGCTGCATATCGTCTATTCTTCGTTATTTAACCCTTCAAAATAGAAGGATACCCTGCAAATATAAGACAAAAGTATTCGAATAACGAAAAGCAATGGACAATTGACAATTATCAAATTGAAAGGCGGATATAAGAAACAATTTCGTAAGTTTGCAACGCAAAATAAAAGGAATATGCAGTATTCTACATATTATTAAAGAACTAACATTATAAAACCCTTAAAAGTTTAGACAAAAATGATCAAAGTAGGTATTAATGGATTTGGCCGTATCGGACGCTTGGTGTTCCGTGCCGCTCAAACAAGAGATGACATTGAAATCGTAGGTATAAACGACCTTATCGACGTGGATTACATGGTGTACATGTTGAAGTATGATACGATCCATGGCCGTTTCAACGGGACTGCCGAAGCGAAAGACGGAAAACTGATCGTTAACGGTAAGGCGATCCGTGTTACTGCCGAGAGAAATCCTGCCGATTTGAAATGGAACGAAGTCGGTGCGGAATATGTCGTTGAATCAACCGGCCTCTTCCTTTCAAAAGATAAAGCCCAGGCTCATATTGACGCCGGCGCCAAATACGTGGTGATGTCGGCTCCTTCAAAAGACGATACGCCGATGTTCGTATGCGGTGTGAACCTGGATTCTTATGTTAAAGGCACGCCGTTCGTTTCCAACGCTTCGTGTACGACGAACTGCTTGGCTCCTATTGCTAAAGTATTGAACGATAAATTCGGCATTACCGAAGGTTTGATGACCACGGTTCACGCTACCACCGCTACCCAAAAAACAGTCGACGGCCCTTCGGCTAAAGACTGGAGAGGAGGCCGCGCTGCCGCCGGCAACATCATCCCGTCTTCAACCGGCGCCGCCAAAGCCGTAGGTAAAGTTATTCCCCAGCTTAACGGTAAGCTAACGGGTATGTCTATGCGTATTCCCACCCTTGACGTATCTGTGGTGGACTTGACCGTGAACCTGGCCAAAGGAACAACTTACGCCGAAATCTGCGCCGCCATGAAATCCGCTTCGGAAAACGAATTGAAAGGCATCCTCGGTTATACCGAAGACGAAGTTGTTTCTTCCGACTTCATTGGCGATGCACGCACTTCAATCTTCGATGCCAAAGCCGGTATCCAGCTAAGCCCTACATTCGTTAAGATCGTATCCTGGTATGACAACGAATGGGGTTACTCAAACAAAGTCCTCGAACTGATTGCTTACATGGCAAAAGTGAACGGATAACCCGGTCAATTAGACTTGTACGAAACTGCCCCAGAATAACACGGGGCAGTTTTTTTATACCTGTACTTGGCGGCGGCGTCAAAAAAAGAACCCTCCACCGGCCAAACGAACAAACAAAATTGCTAATTTTGCCTTCCACCGAAAACAAACGAACGCATGAAATTTAAATATACCATACCGTTATTGCTATTATCGATACTTGGCTGCAACCCAACCGACGATGTCATGAAGATATTCACAGGCAAGACGTGGAAGCTGAACCATATCAGCACGGATAAAGGAGATTGCACGCGCGAATACTTTTCAAGTCAGGCGCAATGGGACGCATCCATGAAACTGTTGAGCGAAAGGGGGAACTTCGTCATCTCTTTTACCGGCGCGGAAATCAACGGAACAGTTACGGGAACGTACAGCGGCCGGGCTGCCAACAATACGTTCTCCGGAAAATGGGAAGCCAACGGGAAAAACAATACCTTCAGGACAAACCAGGCAGACCCGGCCGCAAACGAAGACCTATTGGGTAAAGTGTTTATCAACGCACTCAAGAATGCCTATAAATATGAAGGAGATACCAACGGAAACCTGACCATCCACTTCAAAGAAAACAACGCAAGCAAATACCTCCTTCTATACGCGAATTAAAACAGGATTGACAATGGAAGCAGTGCATAAACAAATCGAGCTGGATAAACGATACATTCGCATGGCCCTGATCTGGGCCGGCAATTCATACTGCGAACGCCGCAAAGTGGGAGCGCTTATCGTTAAAGATAAAATGATCATTTCCGACGGCTATAATGGCACCCCTTCCGGATTTGAAAATGTTTGCGAAGACGAAAATAATCTCACCAAACCCTATGTGCTTCATGCCGAAGCCAATGCGATCACCAAAATAGCCCGCTCCAATAACAGCAGCGACGGAGCGACAATGTACGTCACCGCCGCCCCTTGCATAGAATGTGCCAAACTCATTATCCAGGCAGGAATCAAACGCGTTGTTTACTCCGATACATACCGCCTCGAAGATGGAATAAGTTTGCTGAGACGCGCAGGGATTGAAGTGCTCTACCTCTCTGCCGAAGACTGAAAAAGAAATACCCCGAAACCACAGTAACGAAAATATGAATACAAAAAGAACATTCCGCTTCATGCCCATCATCATTGCACTGAGTGTAGTGGTGGGGATCCTTATCGGAACCTTCTATGCCAGGCATTTTGCCGGCAACCGGTTGGGAATCGTCAACGGCTCCACAGACAAGCTAACCGCTTTACTGCGTGTCATAAACGATCAATATGTGGATACGGTTAATGTGGCCGACCTGGTTGAAGAAACCATGCCGCAGATACTTGCTGAACTCGACCCGCATTCCATCTACATTCCGGCGCAAGACCTGGAAGCAGTCAATTCCGAACTGGAAGGCAGCTTCAGCGGCATTGGCGTGCAGTTTACAATTCAGGAAGACACCATCTACATCAGCAGCGTAATAGAAGGCGGCCCGTCAGAGAAAGTAGGGCTTATGGCAGGCGACCGCATCGTGTCTGTTGACGACAGCGCCTTTGTCGGCAAAAAAATAGATAACCAAATGGCGATGAGAACCCTTAAAGGCCCCAAAGGATCAGAAATTAAGCTGGGAGTTAAACGCGCAACGGAAAATGACATTATCTTCTTCACGATCACCCGTGGCGATATTCCACAAAATACAATAGATGCGGCATACATGATTTCGGATAAGTTCGGCTATATCCAGATCTCCAAATTCGGGCGCAGCACGCATATCGAACTGCTCAATGCGCTGGCTGTCCTGAACCATAAAAACTGCGAGGGACTTATCATCGACTTGCGCGGAAACACCGGCGGCTATATGGAAGCAGCCGTCCGGATGGTCAATGAATTTCTGCCGGAAGGAAAACTGATCGTTTACGCCCAGGGACGTAATTACCAGCGGACGGACGACTATGCAGACGGCAGGGGAAGCTGCCGGAGGCTTCCTGTTGTCGTGCTGGTGGACGAAGCGTCGGCCTCTTCCAGCGAGATCTTCGCAGGCGCCATTCAGGACAATGACCGCGGCATGATCGTTGGCCGCCGTTCGTATGGCAAAGGACTGGTTCAACAACCGATAGGCTTTAGCGACGGCTCGGCCGTTCGTTTGACCGTGGCCAGATATTATACACCATCGGGGCGTTCCATCCAAAAGCCTTATCAGAACGGCAAAGACAGCAACTACGAGATGGATGTGATCACCCGCTACGAACACGGCGAGTTTTTCTCCAAAGACAGTATAAAGATGGATGAGAGCCTGCGCTATTCCACCGGCCTTGGCCGTCCGGTTTACGGAGGCGGAGGCATCATGCCCGACGTCTTTGTTCCGCAAGATACAACAGGCGTTTCATCGTATTTGAGTACCGTACTAAATAAGGGGCTGACGTATCAATTCACATTCCACTACACAGACCGGAACCGGAATAAACTCAGCTCTTTTGACGATGAAGAGTCTTTATTAAAACATCTCCGCCGTCAGGGACTGATTGCCCAATTCGCCAGGTATGCAGAAAGTAAAGGTGTGAAAAGGAGAAACATCCTTATCCAGAAATCATATAAACTGCTGGAAAAGAATATTTATGGGCACATTATCTATAATATAATGGGTAAGGAAAGCTACATCAAATACTTCAATAAAAGCGATGCTATTGTCAAAACAGCGCTGGATATTCTGAAAAACGGCGAAGCATTCCCCAAAGCCCCGCAACAGACGGATTGAAGAACCAACAGCCGACGCGGAAAATGAAAGAAGGATAATGAAAGAGAGAAAAAATGAACTGCGCAGGCAGATTGCCCGGAGAAAAGCCTGCCAGTCCGCCGCTACGCTTAGATCGCTGTCTTTAGATATTCTCGAAACACTGGAAAACCATCCGGTGTTTCGTTCTTCAAACACCGTACTGCTCTATCATTCAATGGAAGATGAAGTCTACACCCACGCTTTCATTGAGAAATGGAGCAAACGGAAACATATTCTTCTTCCCGTAGTACAAGGTGATGAGTTGGAGATCCGTTCATACCGCAATCCCGATGATATGGCTGTTGGAACTTACGGAATAAAAGAACCCACGGGCACCGCTTTCCACGATTATACGCAGATTGATCTGGCTATTGTTCCCGGAGTGGCATTTGATACTTCCGGTTCACGCTTGGGACGCGGGAAAGGATATTACGACAAATTGCTGCCTGAGCTTACTGCCTACAAAATAGGGATATGTTTTCCGTTTCAGCTAATGGATAAAATACCTGCGGAAGAATTTGACGTACGGATGGATGAAGTGATCTTCAACAAAAAACAATATTGACAATCACCGTTGCCCCTACATGCTCATTCAGCTTACGGATGATCTGATTTTTGCCCATAAATAATTCTTGCCGGAGCACCGCAGAAGATAAATGAACATATAACGTCTGGTTGCGTATATGCAATTGTGTGGTATAAGCTGCAATAGGCGCCCCCATAACAGCGTTCCAGGAATCCAGCAACCGGCGTTCGTTAAGTGGTCCTTCCAAGTTTTCCTGACGAAGATACTTATGAATAAGCTGCCCTATCGATTCCGCTTCATGCCGTTTCATCGCTTTCCTCCTTCATCTGGCTGATCCGCCCCTGTACAACTTCAAACATTTTGTGATCGCTTCCCATCTTATATAATATACGATCCAGATGCTCACGGTTCGTATCCGTAATAAAGATCTGGCCAAACCCGTCGCCTGCCACAAGTTTTACGATCTGCTCCACCCGCGAAGCATCCAGCTTATCGAATATATCATCCAACAGAAGCAATGGCACAGTCAGGCCTGTTCGTTTCAGGAAATCAAACTGAGCCAGCTTCAACGCAACCAGATACGTCTTATTCTGTCCCTGGGAACCCTCTTTCTTGATCGGAAAATCTCCCAATAGCATATTCAATTCATCCTTATGAATGCCACGCAAAGAAAAACCAAGTACCTTATCTTTTATACGGCTCTGCTTCAACACCTCCAACAAAGAAGCATCGCGTGCATGAGATTCGTATGCCAGCCCGACCTGCTCCTTATCCAGAGAAATAAAAGAATGGAAATTCCGGAAGATGGGAATAAACTCACGAACGAACGCTTCCCGCTTGCGGAATACAATTTCACCGGCTTGCGCCATCATCTCTTCCCAGACCAAAAACAGCTCTTCTTCAACGGGCTGTTCGCTTTTAAGCAATGTATTCCGTTGCTGCAAGGCCTTGTTGTATCGAATCAAGGCATCCAGATATTCCTTGTCATATTGGGAAATAACAACATCCATAAATTTACGGCGCTCATCACTTCCTCCCAAGATCAATTCGGAATCTGCCGGTGAAACCATAACCAAAGGGACAAAACCGATGTGATCCGACAAACGGGTATATTCCTTCTTATTTCTCTTGAACTGTTTCTTCTGCCGGCGTTTCATTCCACAGTAGATCTCCTCCGGCGTTCCATCGGCTGTTTCATAAAATCCCTGTATTACAAAAAACTCCCGGTCGTGACAAATATGTTGGGAATCAACCGGATTGCCCGCACTTTTACAGAATGACAGAAAATAAATAGCATCCAGCAAATTCGTCTTGCCCATGCCATTCTGCCCGAAGAAACAATTCAGCTTACCGGAAAAACTCAAGTCCGTTTCTTCCAGATTTTTGTAATTGAGTATGGATATACGCTTTAATATCATAAACCTTTGGTTCTGAAGTACAAAAATAGCAAGATTTTTGTGCTTTCAGACGGCCGGAGAAAAAAGATACCGCTAAATTTCGTCTATATGTATAAATCAACTATTTTTGCTAACCAAAATATTCTTAAAAAATAACCAAAGAAACAATAAAATGGCAGATAAGAAAGACCATAAAGAAGAATTAAATGTAGAAGACGCATTAACCCAATCGGAAGCATTTATTATTAAGCACAAGAAGTTGATCATCGGTAGTGTTGTTGCTATTATCCTGATTGTAGCCGGTGTTTTGATATATAAAGACTTATATGCCGATCCCCGTGAAGAAAAAGCGCAAATTGCTTTGTTTAAAGGACAGCAATTGTTTGAACAGGACGCTTTTGAAACAGCCCTGAACGGCGACAGCATCAATTATAAAGGATTTCTTAAAGTGGCCGACGAATTTAGTGGAACCAAAGCCGCTAATCTGGCCAGAGCTTATGCAGGGATCTGCTACATGAATCTTGGCGAGTACGAAAAGGCGATTGAAGAACTGGATAAATTCAATGGCGCCGACATCATGGTTGCCCCTTCCATCTTGGGCGCTATCGGAAACAGCTATGCTAACCTCGGACAATTGGATAAAGCAACATCTTATTTGATTAAGGCGGCAAACCAGGCGGACAACAATACGCTAAGCCCTATTTTCCTGATGCAGGCCGGTAACATTTATGAAAAACAAGGAAAGTTTACCGATGCCGTTAAAGCATACACCAAGATCAAAGACAACTATTTCCGGTCTTATCAGGCGATGGACATCGATAAATATATCGAAAGAGCCAATCTCCAGAAATAATCTCAGTTAAACTCATAAAAACGGAAGCTATCCCGTAGCATTAATATGGGATAGCTTTTTTACCTTAATAAAATCACTTCTCATGGCAACAGCTTATCGCAATTTGTTGGAATACGACCTAACTTCTGTGTCCAATATAGAGCAAATGAAATTCGGCATCGTTGTATCCGAATGGAATAGTCATATTACCGGTAAACTCCTCGAAGGAACAGTAGAAACATTAAAGAAACACGGCGCTAAACCCGAAAACATTCTGGTAAAAACCGTTCCGGGCAGTTTTGAACTGACATACGGGGCCAACCAACTATTAGAAAGCTGCGAGTTGGATGCTGTAATTGTTTTAGGATGCGTAATTAAAGGAGATACTCCGCATTTTGACTACGTATGTATGGGTGTAACCCAAGGTATTACTCAATTAAACGCGAGCAGCGACGTTCCGGTTATTTACGGTTTAATTACTGCCTTAACAATGGAACAAGCCGAAGACAGAAGCGGCGGAAAGCTCGGAAACAAAGGCGATGAGTGTGCGGTGACAGCAATAAAGATGGTAGACTTCGCTTGGAGTTTAAATAAATAGTTGTATCTTTGTTCACCTTAAAAAAAAGGGCAAATACCAGAGTGGCCAAATGGGGCAGACTGTAAATCTGCTGTCTTTCGACTTCGGTGGTTCGAATCCATCTTTGCCCACGAAATTAATATTGCGGAAGTAGCTCAGTTGATAGAGCATTAGCCTTCCAAGCTGAGGGTCGCGGGTTTGAGCCCCGTCTTCCGCTCTTAAAAGAAGGTATCTCAAAAGGATACCTTCTTTTTTTGTCTAACGCCCAAACATTTACAATCTACAATTTACGGAGATATTCCTCAATAGCTTGGAAATACTTTTCCAACCTTTTCCCGGCGCTTAAATTTTGTACAAGCCCTTTCCTAACTTTTGGCAAGCGCTTAAATATTATATAAGTGTTTATCCGCCACATTTGAACATATCGTTACTGAAATCAATGGGGTACTAAACATGCGCAGCGGGCTTTTTTCATGTCTGCCCTTTAAAGGCGGCTGCTTGGGGGAAATTATCCAACGATGATTGGGCAAATCAATTCGTTGGTGCTATATTTGTCCGCGAATCGGTTTTGTTATTCCCGTACGGGGATGCGAATGAAAAGGGAACACGGGTGAGAATCCCGGACAGTCCCGCTGCTGTGAAGCTCTTATCATCCTGGAAACCACATTTGCCACTGGATTTATTCCGGGAAGGCCTTCAGGATGGGAGTCAGTCAGAAGACCTGCCGTTCAATGCGTAGAGAGTTATATTCTCGTGGGTATAGAATATACATTCATTTTTATGAGAACCAGAAATATAAAGACGAGACAATTAGCAGCAATCGCATGTGCGTTTGCTTGTTTGGCCGGCAGCGGTTGCCGCCGGAAGAATAATCCGCCCGCCAACGGGAAGGAAGCCATTGAAGTATCGGGCGGCAATGCTGCCGAGGTGCATCCGGTGTATGCCGAAGGGTTTACGGTGACATATACCCCGACGGCGCGGCTGGTAGATATCCGCGACCCGCAACAGGAAAGCGCGCGGTCTTTCCATTATGCGCTGGTGCCCAAAGGTAGCGTTCCGCAGGACATACCGGAAGGTTATACGGTGATTGAGACCCCCGTGCGGAGCGCCATTTGCATGACGTCGCTGCAACTGTCGAACTTCATCAAGCTGGATGCCCGCGAATGTGTGGTTGGCATAACCAGCACCCGCCATCTTTTTGACGAAAGGATGAACCGGCAGCTGAAAGAGGGGAAAACAGCCAAGATCGGCATAGAAGGAAACTTCGACAACGAGGTCATCATGAGCATCAAACCGGATATTATTCTTATCTCTCCTTTCAAACGGGGAGGCTACGATGTGCTCATGGACGTGAACATACCGCTGATCCCCCATTTGGGATATAAGGAGATCACGCCGTTGGGGCAAGCCGAATGGATCAAGTTCATCGGCCTGTTCATCGGCAAAGAAGAAGTGGCAAACACCCTGTTCGGCGCAATCGAAACGCGCTACAACGAACTGAAGGCGCTGACGGCAAAAGAGCAGAAGCGCCCTGTTATATTCAGCGGCGAAATGCGGGGCGGGAACTGGTATGCCGTCGGCGGAAAGAGTTTCCTGGCGCAGATATTCGAGGATGCCGGCGCAGATTATTTCCTGAAAGACGATCCACATTCGGGAGGGGTGACGCTCGATTACGAAATGGTGTACAGCCAGGCTTCAACGGCCGGTTACTGGCGTATTGTCAATAGCTACAACGGAGAGTTTTCGTACGATGTGCTCCGGTCGGAAGATTCGCGTTACGCCGACTTCCGGGCGTTCCGCGACAAGGGGATCATCTATTGCAACATGCGGCAAAAGCCTTTTTACGAGAGCATGCCCGTGGAGCCGGAGCTGGTGTTGTCCGACTTCATCTGCGTTTTCCACCCCGGCCTTCTTCCCGGCTACGTCCCCCGTTATTACGAACTCCTTAAATAGTCATCCATGAGTCGTCCGGTTCTTCCCCTCATGCTGCTGTTGGCCGTTTGCATACTGATCTTCTTTCTGCTGAACCTGTTGCTCGGATCGGTGCACATCCCTTTCGGTTCGACATGGAATATCCTTTGGGGTAGGGGAGACGAACCGGTCGTTTGGCAAAACATCATCCTGAAGTCCCGCGTGCCGCAGGCTATTACCGCCTTGGTGGCCGGCGCCGGACTGTCTGTCGGCGGCTTGCAGATGCAAACCGTATTCCGCAATCCGCTGGCCGGGCCATCCGTATTGGGTATCAGTTCGGGGGCCAGCTTAGGCGTCGCTTTTGTTGTACTGCTGTCGGGGAAATTAGGAGGCATCGCCTTGAGCAAGCTGGGCTACATGGGCGAGGTGGCGCTGTCCGTTGCCGCTATTGCCGGAGCCTTGTCCGTCATGGCGCTTATCGTCTACGTATCCCAAAAGATAAGGGGTAACGTGACGTTGCTCATCATCGGGGTCATGATCGGCTATGTGGCGAGCGCCGTGATCGGCGTCCTGAAGTATTTCAGCGTCGAAGAAGACATCCGCGCCTACGTGATCTGGGGCCTGGGGAGCTTTTCCCGCGTTTCGGGCGGCCAGGTCACGATTTTCGGTTACACCATGGCCGTCCTTCTCCCCTTGTCGTTTCTCCTGATAAAAACATTGAACCTGCTGATGCTGGGCGACAATTACGCCCGCAACCTCGGGTTGGACATCAAGCGTTCGCGCCTGTTGGTCATCCTCTGTTCGGGCGTGCTGGTGGCCATCGTAACTGCCTACTGCGGCCCCATCATGTTTGTGGGGCTGGCCGTGCCCCACCTGTGCCGGGGCATCTTCAACTCGTCGGACCACCGCGTACTGATGCCGGCAACGCTGCTTGCCGGAGCGGCGCTGGCCCTGTCGTGCAGCCTGATCGCCCGTATGCCCGGCTTTGAAGGCGCGCTTCCCATCAACTCCGTCACCGCCCTGGTTGGAGCGCCGGTTGTCGCCTGGGTACTCTTCCGCAAACGGCATCATGGCACCACCGAAGAATAACGAAAGAACACACGTATGCCTGCCGCAAGCAAAACGATTGAGATCAAGTCCCTGACTATCGGCTATCCCACCCCGAAAGGAACAAAAGTAGTAGCCGGAGGCATCCATGCAAACATCAACAGCGGCGAACTCACCTGCCTGCTAGGCGCCAACGGGGTCGGCAAATCAACACTGCTGCGCACGCTCTCGGCCTTCCTTCCCAAATTGGGCGGCGAGATCCGCATACAAGGCAAGCCGATCGAAGCGTATACGGAAAAACAACTCTCCCGCATCGTTGGCGTTGTGCTTACCGACCGGCCGGATATTCGCAACATGACCGCCGAAGAACTTATCGGCCTGGGACGAAGCCCGTACACCGGGTTCTGGGGCGGGCTGCGCAAGAACGACAGGAAGATCATTGCCGACGCCATCGTGCTGATCAAAATAGAAAACCTGGCGCACCGCATGGTACAGACGCTGAGCGACGGCGAACGCCAAAAGGTCATGATAGCCAAAGCGCTGGCGCAGGAAACGCCCGTTATCTTCCTGGACGAACCCACCGCTTTCCTCGACTTCCCGAGCAAGGTCGAGATCATGCAACTGCTTCACCAACTAAGCCGCGAAACCGGAAAAACGATCTTCCTCTCCACGCACGACCTGGAGCTGGCACTACAAATCGCCGACAAGCTCTGGATCATGGACAAAGAACATGGCGTAACCGTGGGCACGCCCGAAGACCTGTCGCTCAACGGGAGCCTGGGGCACTCCTTCGCCCGGAAAGGCATTTCTTTCGACATGGAAACCGGATTGTTCCGCGTAGACAACGTGTTCACAAAAGAAATAAGGCTCATCGGCGAAGGCCAAAAATACGCCATGTTGCGCAAAGCGCTTCAGCGAAACGGAATCAAGGCCAACCCTGACATAACATCCGATGCTTATATTGAAGTAAAAGACAACGCACCCGACTGCTGTCCTTACATCCTGCATATCCCGCAAGAGAAAACGACAAAGACGGCAAGCATCGAATCCATATTGGATGCGGTGAGCTGCTCGACAAGATAGCCGCGCTGAACGAAGGCCATTCTGATGCAAGTCCTCGCTAAGCTGGAGTGAGGCTGTAGAATAAAAAACAGGGTGGCTCATTAAACGTTGGTTTAATGAGCCACAGGTGCAGACATGATCTTACACCTCCGGAAAGATTGCTTTTTATACCGGGGAATGAATACAGAAAGGTCGATTGGCAGGGATTCTGCGGGCAGTCGTTAGAATTAGTTGTTATAGAATTTGTACTGTTGGCGAAAAGGGTTATTTTTGTGTGTCATTAAACCAACGTTTTTTGGGACAATCCGGAATGTATAAAACTTAGAAGATATGGAAAAGACAATGAAAGGAAGGATGGCAGGCCTCCTGCTGTTAGCGCTGCCCGTTGTATTGACGGCATTAGTATATGTTTCATGTGCTGAAGGTTCCCGCGCGGGTTCCGGTTTCGGCGAAGAGAATGTGCCCGTGTTTTTCGACCGGCAGCTTTCCGGAGGCATTGCGCGTGTGAGCAATAGCCTCACCACCACAGACAACATTTCCGAAATGGTCGTGTTCGGTTACAAAACCACGGGCGACTGGAACGAATCAACAGCTACGCCCGACTTCATGTACAACCAGACGGTGACACGGAGCGGCGGACCATGGAGCTACTCCCCCGTGAGGTATTGGCCTTCCCCTTTGTCGGACGAAAAACTGTCGTTCCTTGCCGCCGGCCCTGCGCCTTCGGCCACGAACGGCATAAGCACGGCGACGACTGCCAGCCAGGCGGGCTACCCGGCCTTCACGGTAACGCCTGCGGCGAATCCCTCCGACCAGGTGGACTTCTGCGTGGCAGTCCCTGTGATGAACACCACAGTCGCCGATACGAACGGGAGCGCTCCGGGCGACGGCGGCGGGAAAGTATCCTTCGCCTTCGACCACGTGATGGCGCAGGTGGGCTTCTTGGCAAGGCATATCTATAATTATAACGACTTGCCGCCCGAAGTCCGTATAGACGCCATCGAACTCTCCGGCCTGAAAGGAAGCAATACCCTTCGCTTCGTCGCCGGCGGGTATAGCTGGGGCACGCCGGAAGGTTCGGGCGTCTACACGCTGGCTTCCACCCGGAACGAGTTGGTTGCCGATGCAATCGCCAAAAAGATTGCCGGCACCACGGCTACCGAAAACAACAAAGTTGCCACAACGGCGGGTACGCTCTGCCTGTTGCCACAAACCATACCCGCCGGCACAGTCAAGATCCGGGTGGAATTCCGGATGTACGATATTACCGGCTATACCATCGAAGGAACGCTACCGGCGAGCCAATGGGAGGCCGGCGAATCCTACCTGTACGATTTCACCTTAGACGTGGACGGAATAGTCTGGAACTTCGGCTACACCGGCGCGATAGAAACATTCACCGCGCCCAAAGACGGAACATACCGGATCGAAGCCTGGGGAGGAAGAGGAGGGAATGTAACAGGAAGCAACTATGGCCGTAATGGTCGTAATGGCGACTATGCCAGGGGCGAAATAGAACTGAAGAAAGATGACGTCTTGTACATTTGTGTGGGCAGCGCGGCGGTCGATACCTACGATAAAACCAGAGGCGCCGTCGGCAGCAATCCCGGCGGAGGCAATGGCGGCTTTGGCGGAGTAAACGCATTCAATGAGCCTGTTCCGTGCGGCGGCTCGGGCGGAGCGGCATCCGACGTACGAACCTCAAACGCAAGCATCGCGGGTATAGACTTAGACGCGGATTCCACTGCCGATACCCGCATCATCATAGCCGGCGGCGGTGGTGGAGGAGGCCGGCAGGTTAATGCGCTTCCTGGCGGTCAGACCGGAGCCACGGGAGCCAATGGCGGCACCGGGCAAAGTGGGGGACAAGCCACAAATTCGGGTCACGGCGGCGGAGGCGGCGGTCACAGGGGAGGCAGCGGCGGCACAGGATACAGCCAGCAAGGCAGCTCGGGTACCAGCGTAGTAGTGGAGCCGGCGATGAGCAATCCCTTCACGCAAGCCAACGTGCAAAACGGCGACGGGCAAGTAAGGATCATCCTGCTGCCGCTTTAATAATTCCTGACATCCTATCCGGCTTCCAAAAGGGTGGTAGGGACAAGCCGGCCTTTTGGTACCCACAAGGTCACCCTGTCCCACCCGCAGGGTCACCTTGTCCCACCCGCAGGGTCACCCTGTGGGTACCCCCCAACAGAAGGCCTTCAGATGGGGGGTCGGAAGCTATGCTGATAAGCTGTGGCTTTTACAAAAAAAGAAGACAAACTGCCAAAGTTTCACCCCGTGTCTTGCCCAAAGGAGAGGGGTCGGGATAGATGCTCATTTCCTTCCTTTCGGGATCATTTGATATGCGCTCTGATGTTGTTCAGGTACTTTTTCATTTCCGCGGCGTCTTTGTTCTTGATGATTTCAAGGAGGTTTTTCAGTTCGGTGCGGATGCTGTCTACCTGCGAAGGTGTCCGGGGATTGAACAGGATTTCCTGAAGCAGGTAGTCGTCTTCGCTCAGCAGCCCTTTGGCGATGGCCAGGTGTTTCTTGAACGTGGTTCCGGGGGCTTCCTGGTGTTTCATGACCGCCGCAAACACGAGGGTCGAGACAAAGGGGATGGAGAGCGAATAGGCCACCGTTTGGTCGTGTTCTTCAAATGTGTATTCAAAGATGTTCAGGTTCAGGTCGTTGTAGAGGTCTTTGAAGAAGACTTTCCCGAGGTGGTCGCTTTCGCTGATAATGATGGCGCTTTCGTTGCTGAGGTTGCTGAGGCTCGCAAAGGTGGGGCCGAACATCGGGTGGGAAGAGACGAAGCGGAAGCCCGATTCTTCGTAGAACTTCTTCAGTCCGTTCTTTACCGATGCGATGTCACTCAGGATGCAGTTTTTGGGTAGCATCGGCAGTACCTGGCGGAAGGCGTCGATGGTGTATTTCACGGTCACGGCATTGATCACGAGTTCGGGTTCAAAGGCTTCGATCTCTTCCGGCGCGGTGAAGCGGCAGGTGTTGTAGACGAAGCGGAGCTGATGGGGATTCACGTCGAACACGGCGGTTTCGTGCCGGAAGCTCAGGATGTCGGTAAAGAAGGAACCCATTTTGCCGGCTCCCAGTATGAGTATGCGCATTGTTTTATTGGTTAATGATTTCTATTTGCTGGCGTACGCTCTCTTCGTGTATGGCTTCGAACACTTTTTTGATGAAGCCCGGATCCATCCCGCACTGTACGGCCTGCGCGGCGTACTTGTCCAGTATCTCGTTGTAGCGTCCGGCTTGCAGTACCGTCATGTTATGTTCTTTCTTGTATGTGCCTATCTCACGGGCGACACGCATACGCTTGGCCAGCTCTTGCATGAGATTGTTGTCACATTCGTCGATCTGGTTGCGCAGCTCGTGCAGGTTTTCGGTGGTTTGGGTTTCCTTGCGGATGATGAGCAGGCTGAGGATGTAGTCCAGCACTTCGGGCGTGAGCTGTTGTGCGGCGTCGCTCCACGCGGCGTCGGGGTCGCAGTGGCTTTCTATGATCAGTCCGTCGAAGTTCATGTCCATAGCTTGTTGTGACAGGGACGCGATGAGTTCGCGCTTGCCGCCGATGTGGCTCGGGTCGCAGATGATGGGCAGGTCGGGCAGCCGGCGGCGCAGTTCGATGGGGATGTGCCATTGCGGCAGGTTGCGGTATATTTTCTTGTCGTAGCTGCTGAACCCGCGGTGTATGGCGGCCAGTCGTTTCAGTCCTGCGTTGTTGATGCGTTCGAGCGCGCCGATCCAGAGGTCGAGGTCGGGGTTGACGGGGTTCTTGACCAATACGGGGATGTCTACGCCTTTCAGCGCATCGGCGATTTCCTGTACGGCAAAGGGGTTGGCGGTGGTGCGCGCTCCTACCCACAGGATGTCGATTCCGGCTTTCAGCGCTTCGTAAACGTGCATGGCGGTGGCCACTTCGGTTGACGTATACATGCCTGTTTCTTTCTTCACGTCTTTGAGCCATGCCAGGCCTTCCACGCCTATGCCTTCAAAGCCTCCGGGCTTGGTGCGGGGTTTCCAGATGCCTGCACGGAATATCCTGATTCCCTTGTCAGCCAGCTGGGTGGCGGTTTTCATCACTTGTTCCCTTGTCTCGGCGCTGCACGGGCCTGCTATCACTAAAGGCCTCCGGTCGCTTAGGCCGGGCAGTAAGATTGATTCCAGTTCCATAATAAAGTTATTAATGATTATTGTTTATACTTGAGCGGCCGGTGCAAGCAAGCGGCTGCTTTTTATTCTTTCCAGCGCTTCTGCCAGCTTTTCTTTTTTGCAGCAGAGGGACAGGCGGATGTACCGCGACCCGTTGCTTCCGAAGATAAAACCGGGGGTGATAAATACCCGCGCCTGATGCAGCGCTTTTTCGGTCAGTTCTTCTACGTCCGGACAGGAGTCGGGGATCTTTCCCCAAAGGAACATCCCTACCTGTTCTTCGTCGTACGTGCATCCCAGGGCTTCCATAATCTCTCCGGCCAGTTGGCGGCGTTCGCGGTAGCGCCTGTTGTTTTCTCCGTACCATTCCGGTCCGGCGGTCAGAGCTTCCGCCGCTGCCAGCTGGATAGCCTTGAAGATTCCGCTTTCGATGTTGCTGGCGGCTTTCAGTATCCATTGGATAAATTCAGGGTTCGAGGCGGCCATTCCCATCCGCCATCCCGGCATGTTGTGGCTTTTGCTCATGGAGTTCAGCTCTATGCAGCAGTCTTTGGCCCCCGGAACGGACAATATGCTCAGCGGATTGTCGTTCAGGATAAAGCTGTACGGGTTGTCGTTCACCACAACGATGCCCTTTTGCCGTGCAAACCGCACCAGCCGTTCGTAGAGTTCCGGCGTGGCGTTGGCCCCTGTGGGCATGTTCGGATAGTTGGTCCACATCAGGCGGACGCGGCTCAGGTCCAGCTGTTCCAGCTCGTCGAAGTCCGGCATCCAGCCGTTTTCCGCTTTCAGGTTATAGTTCACCACCTCTGCTCCGAGCAGTTTGCTTAGCGAGGTGTAGGTGGGATAGCCCGGATTGGGAACCAGCACCTGTTCGCCCGGGTCCACAAAGGCCAGCGTGATGTGCAGGATGCCTTCTTTGGAACCGATCAGGGGTTGTATTTCGTTGGCCGGGTTCAGCTCAACGCCATATCCTGCTTTGTACCAGCCGGCAAAGGCGTTGCGCAGTTCGGGGATGCCGTTGTGCAGTTGGTAGCCGTGCCCGTCGGGATTCCAGGCGTTCCGGCAAAGTGCCCGGATCGCGTCGTCGTCGGGGGGCATGTCCGGACTGCCTATGCCTAAGCTGATCACGTCTTTGCCTTCGGCGTTCATCCGGGCCACTTCTTTCAGCTTTTGGGAGAAGTAGTATTCGCTTACTCCGGCCACCCTGCGGGCCGGCCTTATCTTATACGCTTGATTTTCCTTCTGCATATTCGCCTAATGTTTTGAGTTCTTTGGTCAATGGAGTGATGGCCGTAAGGGCCTGTTTATATCTCAGGTAGTCGTTGAATACCACATCCACGTAGAACAGGTATTCCCATTCCCGCCCGATGATCGGCAGCGATTGTATCTTGGTCAGGTTGATCTTATAAAAGGAGAGGATGGACAGCACTTGCGACAGGCTTCCTTCGGCGTGGGGCAGCGAGAAAACGATGTTCGCTTTGTTGATGTTGTGCACTTTCTGCTGTTCGTGCGCTTTCCACGAGTCGGCCACCACTAAGAAGCGGGTGAAATTGTGTTTATTGGTCTCTATGCCTTCCTGGAGTATCTTCATGCCGTACCGTTCGGCGGCGGCTTTGGAGCAGATGGCGGCATGGCCTTTCAGGTTTTCTTTCTTGATGATTTCCGCGCTCAGCGCCGTGTCTTCCCCTTCCACCACCTTGATGCCCGGGTGCCTGTTCAGAAAGTCGCGGCATTGCATCAGGGCGATGGGGTGGGAGTTGACCTCTGTAATGTCGTCCCAGCCTTCATCGGGCAGGCAAACGAAGCAATGGGAGATGCGCAGTTTGTATTCCCCGATGATCTGCGTATTGCTCTGGCGCAGCAGTTCGTTGTTTTGCAGGAGGCTGCCGGCAATCGTGTTCTCGATGGCCAACATGCCGGTCACGTCCGGTTCGTTCCGTATCGCGTCGAAAATTTCTTCGAACGTGGAGCAGCAGATCAGCTCGATTTCTTCCTCTTCGGCGTACTTGTGCGCCGCTATGTCGTGGTACGAACCTAATGTTCCCTGAATGGCTATTCGTTTCATTCTGAATGGTTTTTAAATAAAAAAATCCCGCGTCCTGTGGAGCGGGATTCTATGTTTAGTTTACTATTTGTTTTGTTTAGTTCTGCACACACACTCCCGCTCTACTTCCGGCTAAAGTAAAAGTAATAGTAAAAAGAGAATGTGTATGCAAACAGGTTCATGCGAACTATCGTTTTAGTTTTAAATCGACGGCAAAAATAATATATTTCTTTTATGTCCAACTAAAAAGAAGGTTTTTTTGTTTCGTCTTATCATTGACAATGACTTTGTTGCAACGACAGAAACTTTATTGACATCTCTTTGTTCTCAATTCTTTGGGCGTTGCCTGCGGCCCAGGCCAACCGCTGCAAGTCCTCGCTCCGCTGCACTTCGTTCCGCTCCACTCCGGGCTTTCCACTGCTGTCCTTAACGCGGCTGCGCCATATTCCCTGCTACCTTGATCTCCTATTTTCTTTATCGAAGAGATAATTATTTCTTTAAAAACATCATTTGAAGCCTTTTGTGAGGCATTGTCAAACTGCAAAGCCATTTCCGGTGGCCGGAAAACGCATTGTCAAACTGCAAAGCCATTTCCGGTGGCCGGAAAACGCATTGTCAAACTGCAAAGTCATTTCCGGTGGCCGGACGGCGCATTGTCAAACTGCAAAGCCATTTCCGGTGGCCGGACGGCGCATTGTCAAACTGCAAAGCCATTTCCGGTGGCCGGAAAACGCATTGTCAAACTGCAAAGTCATTTCCGGTGGCCGGAAAACGCATTGTCAAACTGCAAAGTCATTTCCGGTGGCCGGAAACCGCATTGTCAAACTGCAAAGTCATTTCCGGTGGCCGGACGGCGCATTGCAGTTTGACAATGCCTCACAAAAGCCCCAGAATGGCGTTTCGGAAAAATTTTCAGCCTCATCTGCGATGCAAATACGCTGGGGAGTTGCAACGGATGGCCCAAACCGGCAACGGAAGATGGCGCTTGGCGGAGCGTTTCCGAAGTTCCTTTATTGTTGGGAGTTGTAGTAGCGGATCGGGCGGTTCGTTTTCGGCAGGATGTATCGTTGGTTAAGCGATGCTTATCTTGTCGTCCTTGTTGATCAGTATGCCTTCATCGAGTAGAAAATGCAGGCAATTCCCCAATTCTTCCCCGTCAAGGTCCAGCTCGCCGGCAAGTTCGTCAGGGGTCATCGGGCGGCCGTTTTGCAGGACTTCCATCACGGCTTTCCGGATATTTTCCATCTGTTTATCGGAAAAGCGGTTGTCGGATCTTTTATTTATGCAAATGTCGCATTGCCCGCAATTGTGTTTGCTTTTTTCCCCGAAATAACGCAGCAGCATCCGGCTCCGGCATTTCATATCCGAAGTGATGTAATCGACCATCGCCCGGATGCGTTGCTCAAACCATTTTTTCCGTTCGTCGTAGACGGCCGGTTTCAGCTGAAGGTAACGACATTCGACGCGTTCTCTGGTGTAGATCAGGAAACGCGTCTTCTTATGGGGAATATAGTCTATGATACGCCGCTCGGACAGCATTTTCAGCAGGCCGTAGATCTGATGGTGGGGGATACCCGTGCGGATCGACAGGCTTTCTTCGTTGATATAGATGTAGTCGGTGAATATGCCGGTATACGAGCGCAGCATAGTCTGCACGATCGCTTCCGCTTCTTTGCCCATTTCTCTCAGCCGGTACAGTTCTTCCTTGCGGAGGGTGAAGATCACGCGGGAGGTGTTGCTCTGCTCTTCGGTATATTCGATGTAACCGGCTTGGGTGAGTATCTTCAGGGCGCTGTCGGCCGGCACGGGGAAATAATTGAACTTCCGGCAGAAGTCGTCTAAGCTGAAATCGTACATACATCCCAACCCGTCGCCCATCGCCATCTGGTAATAGTAGTTCAGGTTTTCGTACAGGTTTTTAATGTAGTCTTTTTCCGGAAAGGCATCGGCAATCCGTTTGTGGAGCAGCCTGCTGTCCGATGCCATGTGGATCAGAATGGCGTATGCCTTCTTCCCGTCTCTTCCCGCGCGTCCGGCTTCCTGGAAATAGGCTTCCGGCGAATTGGGCACATCCATGTGGATCACCACCCGGACGTCGGGCTTGTCGATGCCCATGCCGAAGGCGCTGGTGGCCACCATAACCCGACATTCATTGTTCTGCCAGCGTTTTTGGTGGAGATCCTTCACGTCGTCGTTCAGGCCGGCATGGTAGAAGCAGGCGTCGATCCCTTCGTTCGTCAGGATCTCGGCCGTTTCACCGGTCTTCCGGCGATTGCTTACGTAGACGATGGCGCAGCCGGGCACCTTTCGCAGGATGTTCAGCAACTCTCCGTATTTATTGTCCGTATAGCGGACAATGTAGGCCAGGTTGGCCCGTTCAAAGCTCATTCGGAAGACGTTTTCTTTCTTGAACAGAAGCCGTTTCTGAATGTCTGTAACCACTTCGGGCGTGGCCGTGGCCGTCAACGCCAGGACGGGAACGCCAGGCAGAAGTGCTCTGATTTCAGCGATTCGGAGATAGGCCGGACGGAAGTCGTATCCCCATTGGGAGATGCAGTGGCTTTCGTCTACGGTGATGATGCTGATCGTCATCGAACGGAGTTTCGTGCGGAAGAGTTCGGAATCGAGGCGTTCGGGAGAGATATACAGAAATTTATAGTCGCCGAAGATGCAGTTTTCCAGAGCGATGAGAATTTCCCTGCGAGTCATTCCCGAATAGATGGCGGCGGCTTTTATGCCGAGCTTCCTGAGGTGTTGCACCTGGTCTTTCATCAGGGCGATGAGCGGGGTGATCACCAAGCACAACCCCTCCTTGGCCAGAGCCGGAACCTGAAAAGTAATGGATTTGCCTCCTCCTGTGGGCATGAGGCCAAGGGTGTCTTTCCCGTCTCCGATACTTAGGATAATGCTTTCCTGCAAATCACGAAAGCTGTCGTACCCCCAGTATTGTTTGAGTATATCCTTATAGCTTGCCATTCGGATAGTAGCTGAGCTTTATTCTGTTACGTTTTGCTCTGTCGGCTTAATATCTTCAATGAGCAGCTGCAGCTCTCCGCGTTTATGCGTATTTTCTTCAATGGTATAGCATATGTCGAAGGATCGTTTGGTCTTGATATAGCGCACGTGCGAGCTTTGCCCGAAGGCAATGCCGTTCATCACGTTGCTCGAATGGCGGTGATCCACAAGTTCCAGCTTGATGTGCTCCTGCTCCCGGCCGACAACCTTGCTCGTGCCGTAGTCGAACACCTGCTGCGTACAGAATACGGGTTTGCTGTTGTCCGGCCCGAAGGGATTGAATTTCTTCAGGTCGTTGTAGAACTTGTTGGTGATGTACTTGAAACTGATCGTCGCGTCGATGTTGATCACCGCGCGGGTCTGTTCCGGCAGGATGTGTTCGGCTGTGTAGGCTTCAAAGCGGCGCATAAATTCGGGCACGTTCTCCACCTTCATAGACAGGCCTGCGGCGTAGGTATGCCCTCCGAAGTTTTGCAGCAGGTCCCGGCAGTGTTCAACCGTCTTATAGACGTCGAAGCCCGAAACGGAACGGGCCGATCCCGAAGCCATATCGTTTGTGCGGGTGAGCACAACCGCCGGGCGGTGGTAGATTTCGGCGAGTCTCGATGCCACGATGCCCACCACACCTTTGTGCCAGTTCTCGTTGTACAATACGATGGAGCGCCGCTCGGAAAATGCTTCCAGCTCGGATACGATCTGGTTGGCTTCTTCGGTCATCTGCTTGTCCAAGTCTTTGCGGGTTTCGTTGTATCGGTCGATCCGGTTGGCTTTCTCCAAGGCCGCGGACAATTCCTTTTCCGTAAGCAGGTCTACGGCTTCTTTCCCGTTCTGTATCCGTCCCGACGCATTGATTCTCGGGCCGATCTTGAATACAATATCGTTCATGGTGATCTCTTTGTCCGCCAAACCGCAGATGTCTATGATCGCTTTCAGCCCTACGCTCGGATTACTGTTCAGCTGTTTCAGCCCGTGGTGCGCCAGTATACGGTTCTCGTCCATGATGGGCACAATATCTGCCGCTATACTTACGGCAACCAAGTCCAACAGGGGGATTAGGCGGTGAAAACCGATGCCGTTGCTTATCGCAAAGGCTTGCATAAACTTGAAACCCACGCCGCACCCCGACAGGTGCGCATACGGATAGGTGTTGTCCGGCCGCTTGGGATTCAGGATCGCCACAGCCTGCGGCATCACTTCATCGGGCACGTGGTGGTCGCAAATAATAAAATCAATTCCTTTTTCTTTGGCGTATGCAATTTCTTTTACGGCTTTAATGCCGCAATCCAGTACGATGATCAGCTTCGTTCCCGTTGCCACCGCATAGTCTACACCTTTGAAGGATATTCCGTAGCCTTCTTCGTACCGGTCGGGAATATAATAGTCGATGTTGGAATAATACTGCTGTAAAAACTTGTAGACTAAAGCCACCGACGTGGTACCGTCTACGTCATAATCGCCATATATCAGGATATGTTCTTTCTTACCCATTGCTTGATTCAGGTGTTCCACAGCCGCTTCCATATCCTTCATTAGAAACGGATCGTGCAGGTCAAGGAGCTGTGGGCGGAAAAACTTCCTGGCGTCTGCGAGGGTGGTTATTCCCCTTTGCACCAACAACCTGCCTAAGATAGGACTAATGCCTGTCTCTTGCGCTAGTTCCCTGCTGATATCTTCCTGTTTTTTTGTAATGGGTTGATACTTCCATCTGTTATTCATTATATAGTGTTTTTTTTCTACGCTCTGTTAGAGTTGGGAAACATCTTTCCCAAACAGAGGGTAAAAATACGAAAAAAGATAGAAGTACATCGTATGGAAAGGGATTAAATTTATTCTTTAAAAAAATAAGCCACTCCTTTTGAGAGTGGCAAGCCTTAGTATTTTCCACCTAAGGGGGTGATGTTCTGTTGCAAGTAGAGACTTTTTGGGGTTATATATCTAATAAGGCTTAACGCTTCGCTCTTGTATTCTTTGAGAAATATACTCTTTCCAACATTTGCAACAGCATCTTCCGGTTCAAAGAATGTAATCAGCTCTTCTTTATTATCCTTATTAATCTTCTTCTCATATTATAGTTCTTCTCATGTTGTTACTGATTTTTTTATTGCTACAAAGCTAAAGTTGTTTTTTGTATTTGCAAAAGATCATAGAATAATTATTTGTCAATCCTTATCGACAGCTACATGCCGCATAGAACACCCCATTCCATATAGCATGTAAACTATATTTGTGTTTCCTCTCTTGCAAATGAAGTTAGTACTTCAAAATAAACGCATTTCTATGGACTGATGGAAACACCCCTAAACTTTTTCTTCTATGAAATTTAAGCAGGCTCTAACTATTTCAAAGAACGCTTATACTCAAGCAGTGTAAATGCTGGACGCAACGGACGGACAAACCGTAGGCGCGAGCGTTGTTGTTCGACGGGTACACGATCGACGAGTAGAAGCCCAAATAGTAGGCATTGACGCCTGAAACGGCACAATTCCACGCGTAACCGGAAACATCCGTGTTGGTGAACGCACCGGAAGTCTGCAAACGCAAGCCCGCAGCAGGATAAAGAGTAACCACTCATTTAACTATAAGGTTTCAGACAATCTTATAGGTCATATGCTATAACTAACGGATACGCAGTATTCATATCTATTCTTTCTGCGACCATATTACACCGTCAGTGGGTTACTGGATTTACTTTGATACACTTGCGAAAGCCGTAGCCCGCGCAATTCTGATCAATAAGTCTGCTAAAGTATAATCGAACGCGAAGATAACGGATTCTTCTTTCAAGCAGTAATAAATGCTGGACGCAACGGACGGGGTGACCGTAGGCGCGGCTGTTGCCTTCTATCGGGTGCACAACCAACGAGTAGAACCACAGAAAGTAAGCATTGGCGCCTGTGACGGCACTACTCCACGCGTAACCGTAAGTACCCGTAACGGTGAACGCACCGGACGCAGAGCTACGGTTGCCCGAAGCAGGATAAAGAGTAACCACTCAATTAACTGTAAGATTGTCCTTAACCTTAAATCTTTCAAAGAACGCTATACTTAAACAGCGTAAATGCTGGACGCATAGCCGACAAATGGAAAGCCAGAAAGTAGGCATTTAGTTATACACAGCGAACTCGTGCGAGACGTTCGGAAAAAGATTTGTTTTGCTTTGCCATTTGCATATTATAATCGGCTTGCATACCAACAAGTGGTTCGGCGTCAATTCCCAAAGCGGCTTCAAATAATAGAGCATATTCAGTTGTTATGGGACGTTTGGCATTCAACACTTCGTTGAGAACGGAATATGCAACACCCATTTGCGCAGCAAGTTTGTGTTGTGATATACCACGGTACTCAATTTCCTCTTTCAAAATCTCGCCGGGATGTATCGGCTCGGCCGGTATAAGATTGTTTGCTATCATGCGGGGGTCAACCCCTTTTAAGGTAATCATAACACTATTTTTTATAATAGTTTGACAATTCTAATATATTGCATATAATAACAACGGATTCAACGCTGTTGTCTGCTACCGTAAATTCGATACGGTATTGATTGTTTACCCTTATAGAAGAAATACCCGCCTTGTCGCCTTTCAAATTCTCGAAATTCAGGCCGTTGTACTTTGCAAGCGAATTGGTATCCGGCACGCGGCGCATCAAGTTTATACAATATTGGTATTTGCGCACTACTTCAGGCTGGAAGCGATGCTTTTTATCATCGGCTTTTCCCGTTTCGTACAAGTCGCGCAAGTATTCCTTTTCAAAAGTTACAATCATATCGTTTTATCCGTTCAATACAAAGGTAGTTTTATTTTTTGCATTCGCAAGAATAGAACATTTGCCTAAGTATAATTGACAAATGATATAAGTTAAAAGGATTAATGAATTGGCTTATATATCACTTCCGGACGCAATGCATGGAGAACCCGCTCACCACGCTAAAGGCTATTAATATACATCTAAGCAGTAGCAAATGCTGGACGCAACGGACGCTGAGACCGTAGGCGCGAGCGGTGCTGTTCGACGGGTGCACGCGCGACAAGTCGAAGAACAGATAGTAGGCATTGGCACCTGTAAGGGCACAACTCCACCAGTCTCTGTAAGAACCCGTGCTGGTGAACGTACCGGATGCAGCATTACGGAAACCCGAAGCAGGATAAAGAGTAACCACTCATTTAACTATAAAACCGACTGAAAAAAGGTATCGGACAATCTTATAGATCACACTATAACTAACGGATACGCAGTATTATTCATATATCTATTCTGCGACCATATTACACCGTCAGTGGGTTACTGGATTTACTTTGATACACTTGCGAAAGCCGTAGCCCGCGCAATTCCGATCAGAAAGTCTGCTAAAATATATTGAACGCGAAGATA
>JAITSN010000071.1 GCA_031287715.1 Mediterranea sp. (in: CFB group bacteria) | reverse complement strand
TGGAACAAAAACCACTCCCGGTGGGAACTTTAATTACATTTTAATAATTTATAATTTTTTACTTTTATGGAAAGACTGGATTTGAACGGCCGCAGAAGCGGCAAAATGAAAACACACTGCCCCCTGTGCCGTGATAGACGGAAGGACAAAAGAGACCGGTCGGTGAGTGTAGACAAAGACAAAGGCATAGCCTTTTGCCACTACTGCGGCGCATCGTTTCAGAAGAATAAGAAAAAAGAGGATGCCGCCCTGCCCTGTCCGGCAGCTGCCGCCCTCGCTTCGGTGGACCGGTTTCTTTTCGACCGGAAGATCAGCAGGAAAACACAGACGAAGATGCGGGTGAGAACGGCGGAAGAATGGATGCCGCAGACGGGACGGAAGACCTGGTGCGTATGTTTGATTACTATGTACAAACAACCGGGCGCCCTGCGTGAACCGGTACCGGAGCTGTACGACATCAACGGATCGGCCGCCTTCTGCAATAAATGCGACTTCGGACTGACCGTGGAACGCGACTACACAGCAGGCGCCACAAGGATACACATACAAAAAGTGAAATTCAGACACCTGGGCCAAAGAGGAGAAGCGTTATTCATGTACAACACCACGAACGGATGCTATGTCCCCTGCGAGATCGACGAACAAACCGGAAAGGCCTGGAAGGCTACGTTCGACAACACACCCTTCTTCAATA
Source organism: Mediterranea sp. (in: CFB group bacteria) (assembly GCA_031287715.1). GTDB lineage: Bacteria > Bacteroidota > Bacteroidia > Bacteroidales > Bacteroidaceae > Bacteroides. The sequence goes on along the minus strand of JAITSN010000071.1, from coordinate 21,029 downwards.
CCACCACCCTGTAAGTATAGCCAAGCGCCCGGTATTGCTGTGGGAATCTTTATCAAAAAAGACTTCAAAATTATCTAAGGAGACTTTTGACACATCCTCTTTGCTTTTTCTCTTCCTCCTTCTCCGTAACACCCTTTTATTTTAGCGTTGCGCAAAGCCTGAAAAAACACAGTTTCCCGTTAGGGTAACTGCAAGGTTATCTGTTTTATTACAAAGGGGAAAAAAGTGGTCATTAAAGAGAGTACTGATTTAAAGTCCGATTAGAAAAACGAGTAAGCCGATGGATCAATTGATTTTGCACAGGTATTTCAAAGGTATCGCATCCCGAAGCGAAGAAGAACTCATTCTTGAATGGGTCGAAGCATCCGAAGAGAACAGAAAGATATTCCGCAAAGAGCGTATGCTTTACGATATATCGCTGTTCTCGGACGAACGGCAAACACATGCAACAAAGAAGAATCGCATGGTACGCGTGGCTAAATGGAGCTTCCGCATAGCCGCTTCGGTGCTGGTTGTGTTAAGCTGCACGCTCTTATTGAATGAATACAGATACAGACAATCGCTACAAATGCAGACGGTCGCTGTTCCTGCCGGGCAACGTGCGGAAATCACACTTGCCGACGGAACGAAAGTATGGCTGAACTCAAGATCCAGGCTAACCTGTGCCGTCGACTTCGGAAGGAAAAGCAGAAACGTGGAATTGGACGGAGAAGCCTACTTTGAAGTAGTAAAGTCCGGAACGCCTTTCTTTGTAAACACCGAACACAACCGGATAAAAGTAACGGGAACCGCCTTTAATGTATCGGCCTACAAAGGAAGCAACACCTTTGAAACGGCATTGGTAGAAGGTACAGTCGAGATATATAACCGGACGGACGACAGGATCATTACCAAGCTGGAAAAAGACCAGCTCTTTGCCGCCAAAGGCAGTAACTACCGGAAGGTAAGCCGGTATTCGCACGAGTTTCTCCGATGGAAAGAAGGGTTGTTTTGCTTTGACGACACTCCGTTTGATCAACTGCTGAACAAGCTGGAAAACTATTACAACGTGAAGATCACGGTTGAAGATCCGGCGATACTCGACTACCGGTGCACGGGTAAGTTTAAAGAGAATGACGGGGTTGAACATATCCTCAACGTTATTCAAAAAGATCATATATTCTCTTATACCATAAATGAAAACAACGATTCGATAAGAATCAAATGACAAGTACTCACGTTAATCTTAAATCAAGGAGGACATAGATATGAAAACATAAGAACCGTATATTCAAAAAAAGAACCGGAAAGTATTCTCTACTTCCCGATTCCGCAGTCGAAAAATCGACATCCAAACATTAATTAAATCCATTTATCTACGTAGCAAAGATATGAGAAAAATTTCTTTGAAGGGACATTCTTGTCTAAAAAAACCGGCCGAAAAGCGCTATATCCACGCTTTAAAGGCAACATTCGTTCTTCTCCTGTTTGCCATAACCTCGCTTTATACGTATGCACAAGACGACAGCACCGTTAAAGGCACCGTTAAAGACCCGCAGGGAATGGAAATCATCGGGGCCAATATCCTGGTCAAAGGCACAAGCAACGGTTCTATCACCGACTTTGACGGAAACTTCACACTCAACGATGTCAAACAAAACGATGTCATCCAGGTGTCATACATCGGATACATCCCGCAAGAAATCGTGTATGCGGGACAGACATTGAACATCATACTGATCGAAGATGCGCAAAGCATAGACGAAGTGGTGGTGACAGCCTTGGGCATCAAGCGCGAAAAGAAAGCGCTGGGCTATGCCATGCAGGAAATAAAGGGCGAAAAGCTCACCGAAACCCGCGACGCCAATGTGGCCAACGCCTTAGCAGGGAAAGTGGCCGGCGTACAGATCCGGCAAAACGGAACAGGGGTGGGGGGATCGACCAGCATACTGATCCGGGGAAACAACTCGATAACAGGCAATAACCAACCGCTCATTGTTGCAGACGGCGTGCCTATTGATAACTTCAGCGGAGAAACAGCCGACTACTGGGGAAACAGCAACGCCGACAAAGGCTCCGGCATATCGGACATCTCGCCGGACGACATCGAAAGCATGTCCGTGCTGAAAGGCCCCGCCGCCGCCGCTTTATACGGCAGCCGGGCCGGAAACGGAGTGGTGATGATCACCACCAAGAAAGGAGCCGCCGCCAAGGGTATCGGCGTGTCGTTCAATACGAACCTCACCGTTGAAAACCCGATGCAAACGCCGAAGTTCCAAAACTTGTACGGACAAGGAACGAACGGGATTTTCGATGCCGATAAGATAGGAAGCTGGGGCGCCAAAATGGATGGCAAGATCGTGGCGACAGCTCTGGGAAGGTTGCCCTATTCGGCGCGGGACAATAATGTATACAAAGACTTTATCCGCACGGGCAGCACGTGGACAAACAGCTTAGATATCAGCAAGGCAACCGACGAGCTTTCTTTCCGTGCAGCTGTTACCCGCTTGGACAATAAAGGGGTAATCCCCAACAGCGGCATGGACCGCACCTCCGTTTCGCTGCGCTCGACAGCGAAGTTAGCCAAATGGGTTTCGGCCGACGTGAAGATCAATTACGTCAACCAGAACACCAAGAACCGCATAGCCGTGGCTGCCGACCCGAACAACATCTTCTACGAAAACCTGCTCATCCCGCGCAGCATAGCCTATTCGGACTTCCTGCCTTATAAAGGCAACGATTGGAAGCGGGAAGACGGGCGGCCCGCCGGTTACGTATTCACGCACAACGCCGCGCCGCGAAACCCCTACTGGTCGGCCTACCGGAATAAGAACAGCGACAAGCGCGACCGCTATATCGGGTTTGCCGCGCTAGACTTTGCCTTTACGCACTGGCTAAGCCTGAAGCTGCGCACGGGGATAGATAATTACGCCTCTACCTACGACCTTATTCGCGCCACCGGCAATCCCTATTGGGAACAAAACGGCAGCTATCGCACCCAAACGGAACGGTTCAAGGAAATGAACTCCGACTTTCTCTTCACCGCACAGGGCAAGTGGGGAAACCTCGGTGTTGTGGGAACGGTCGGCGGAAATATCATGATGCGCTCCACCTCGCTGAACACAGCCTTTTCGGGAAACTTGGTCATCCCCGACTTTTACGCCATAGCCAACGGCCAGGAACATAAAGCTACCTACTGGAAGAGCCGCAAGCAAATCAACTCGGTTTATGCCACGACGTCGCTGTCCTGGGCCGATTTTGTTTACTTGGATGTAACGGCGCGCAACGACTGGTCGTCAACACTTCCGAAGAACAACAGCTCGTACTTCTATCCATCGGTAGGCGGCAGCTGGGTGTTCTCGCAGATGCTGAACAATATGGGCAAAAGCATAGGGCCTCTCACCTTTGGCAAGCTGCGTGTATCCTGGGCGCAGGTCGGAAATGATACGGAACCTTACCAACTGCTCGACTACTATACGATAGACTACAACATAAAAGACGGCATCCTGACCGCAGCCAACCAGAACTACATGGCAAACCCCAACCTGAAGAGCGAAACTATCCGGTCGTGGGAAGTGGGGTTGGAACTGAGGGGCTTCGACAACCGCCTTGGCGTAGACGTATCGTACTACAGAAAGAATGCGTTCGACCAGATCCTCAAAATCTCCATCCCCGCCGCCACCGGCTACCAGTACAAGATGATCAATGCCGGCAACATACAGAACCAGGGATGGGAAGTCGCCCTCAACGCCACACCGGTGAAGTCACCCTCAAGTTTCCAATGGGAAACCCTGCTGAACTGGTCGAAGAACACCAATAAGATCATCAGGCTCACCGACGACACCAAAAAACAGGTGTTGAGCGACGGAACAGGCATCAGCAACTTGCAAATCGTAGCCGAAGAAGGCGGATCGTTCGGCGACATCTACGGATATGCCTACGAACGCGATGCGAAAGGCAATATAGTTGTGGGCGACGACGGGCTCCCCATCCAGGCCAGCGACATGAAACGGCTGGGAAACAATCAGCCGAAGTGGATGCTGGGATGGTCGAATGAACTCTCCTACAAAAACTTCACTCTGGGATTCTTAGTAGACCTGAACTATGGTGGCAACGTTTTCATGGGTTCCATACAAACAGGAGCCAACTACGGTAACTTGGCCATGACGCTTGAAGGACGCGAAACCGGATTAGTGTTCGACGGTGTAACCAAAAACGGAACCGCGAATACCAAAACCGTAGACGCCCAATCCTACTGGGGAAAGCTGGCCGGCATAACGGAAGCCTTTATGTACGACGCCACGAGCGCACGCCTGCGCGAAGTCAGCTTCAGCTATACCCTGCCCCGCAACCTGCTGCTCAAAACACCGTTCACCGGATTGAAAGCCGGCATCGTCGCCCGCAACCTCTTCATGATATACAGCAAGACCGAAGGATTCGACCCCGAAGCCGGATTCAGCAACGGCAGCAAGACGCAAGGCTACGAATTCGGCTCAATGCCGACGATGCGGAGCATTGGGCTTAACATCAATGTATCATTCTAAAGCAAATCCGATATGAAATCAATCATAAAAACAGGAACCCTTTGTTCACTGTTCGCGCTGGCGGTAGCCGGATGCGATCTGACGGACATCAACGAAAACCCGAACCAGCCAACGGCCGGGGCAAACTATAACTTCGACGAAGCCCGGCTGGCAGGAGCCTTCCGGGGAACCGTGCCGATTATGGAAGGAGACGACGAACAGCGCATCAAATCGCTGACCATAGACTTCTATGCGCAAATGCTCGACGGCGGCGACTTCGATACGAGAAACTATCTCTCGAACGAAGACTGGAACCAACGCATGTACCGCCGCGTACAATCGGCCGTTTCGGGCCTGAACATCGTTATCCGCAACCTCACGGGACGCGAAAGCCAATACGCCAAAACCATAGCCGTAGCGAAAATATGGCGCGTGTACGTACAAGCGCAGGGCGTAGACTATTTCGGCCCGATACCGTTCGCCAAATACACCGAAATAGAAAAGAATCCCCCCTACAAGTCGGTAAAAGACACCTACGACGAATTTTTCCGCGAGCTGGACGACGCAGTAGACCTGCTGCAGAAAGGCTCAAACAACATCTTCAACTCGGCCGTGTCCGACATCGTCTACCAAAACGACGCCGCCAAATGGCGGAAGTTCGCCTCCTCGCTACGCCTGCGCCTGGCCATGCGCCTGTCGGAAGCCGGTGAAGCAACGTGTAAAAAAGAAGTAGCCAAAGCCCTTACCGAAGGCGTGATGGAAAGCGCAGCCGACAATGCCGCCGTACCTCCCCGGGCCGACGGAAGCTGGGGCGCCGACTACAACTACACCATGTTCCAGATCTCTTGGTCAGGCTCGCTGTCCATGTCTTCCTCTTTCGCGAAATTAGTAGAAGGCATCGGCGGCATACCCTGGGAAGGCTCCATCGTAAACCAACGCGCCGTATGGAACAAAAAAGCCACGGAAGAAAGGATAGACAAAAACTACAAACACCCCGCGCAGATAGACCCTCGCGCCACCGTGATGTTCGACCCCCCATACGCCAAACCGAAAACCGGCAACTACGGCAACGCATGGGCCGGACTGCCGCCGGGACTGTCGGCCTCCGATAAAGGCAAAGACCAGTACAGCCGCGGCTATTATCCCGAGCTGGGAATCCTGTTCAAGAACGGAGCACCCTACAAAAACCGCCCCTATGATGTCTTCCGCTACGAAGAAACCTGCTTTCTCAAAGCAGAAGCATTCCTGCGCGGCTTTGCACAGGGCGACGCCAAAGCTGAGTACGAAAAAGGCGTACGCGCATCGTTCGACACCTGGGGCGTTTCCGGCCATGCCACTGCATACTTAGCCTCTAAAGTTAAAAATCCGGCAGGGACAAGCGCCGGCTTCAACGACATCGAAGGCCCCGGCAACACACCCCTCGAAAAAATCATCACGCAGAAATACCTGAGCCTCTTCCCCGACATCGCAATGGAAGCCTGGAACGACAAGCGCCGCCTGAACCTGCCGCGGATGGATGTGCCCGATTCGCGCAACGAACTCCTGTACAACGGCAGCGACAAAGACATCAAAAAACCCGCCAATTTCATCAAGCGCATACAATATCCGCAGAATGAAATACAAATCAACAAAGCCGAGTACGACAAAGGTGTCCGGCTCCTGGGCGGCCCCGATGTCGTATCCACACCCATCTGGTGGGACAAGAACAAAAACTATTGCACATCCGCACAATAGCAACGACAGACGATCTGCGGAGTGTTCCCGCATTTAAAGTAAAAGGGATGTCCAACTTCTTGGACATCCCTTTTGTTTAGTTAGTCATCTATTGTATTAATAGAATTTTGAGAGAATTGAAACTTCACAGCTTCGAGTTGTTTTAATTAAGCATACTAACTATGTATTTAAAGCAAAAGAAAATTCTTCATGATGGATGTTTACGGGACATTGAACGGGTCAATGTCGATATAAATTCGGGTTTGATCTTACCCGTAAAGTTGATGATTGCAAAATGGTCTTTTTCGACCATTAGCATGATCAGCTCTACGATTGACCCTCCTTTTTTCCTCACAATGATCTGGCAGTTCTCGTTTTCATCCGTATAAGAAAGATAGGGTTCAAAACGTTTGGAATGATCTTCAACGATCTTCCGGGCTTTCCGGAAATAACTTTCTCCGTTTTCGCGGGAAGAAAGCACCTGCATACTCTTCAGGCCGGAGATGATCTTTAATATGTCTTCGTCCTTTCCGCTGTCGCTCTTGAGTATCTCTTCCATCATTTTGGGGCTTATCGTGACACAAACAAGCGTTGAATCCGCTCCGTTTTCTTTCATAAAGATCGAAGTGAAATCCTGCGCCGGCAATAAGAGCGGCAACAGAAGCAGGCAACATGTTAAAAAGACTCTTCCCATCTATTTGTTTATCAGTTCAACATTTACATTCAGTTTCAAGCTGTCTGCCGGATGCGGCAGGTCTTTCGACTTGTTCATTCCTTCGGATAGCATGATCAATGCCGAAGAAACTTGCTTGTAGGCGATTTCCGGGTCATCGTAGGTATCCGTATAGCTATCGTAATTATAATCCGGCGCATCCTTGCCTGCAAAGAATGAATGTTGCAAGATGCTTCCGAAAGAAAGCACCGCCGCCACCATCGCCGCGGCTTTGAACAAAGGGATCAAGCGGGCCGTGAACGTGATGCGTTTGGCTTTTACAACAGGGGCTTCAATCCGGCGCAGCATCCGCTCGTCAAAACCATGACCGATCGTTATTTGCTGCTGTTCCAGCTGATACACAAACAAGTCTTTGCAGGGAAGCAGGTGCTCGGGCACTTCTTCGCCGGCAAAGAAAGCACGCAACTCGCTTTCTTCTTCCAAAGAGGTTTCGCACTGCCAATAGCGCTCCAGAAGTTGCTCTATGTACTTATAATCCGTATTCATCTATCTGCGTATATTGTTTTTTTATCTTTTGTCTTGCCCGGAAAAGGTTTACTTTCACCTGTTCTTCCGTTAAGCCCAAGGCTTCGGCGATTTCTTTATAAGCGGCTCCCTCGACGTCTCTCATTTGCATGACGAGGCGTTGTTTTTCGGGAAGATTGTTGATCAATTCATGAATAAGGCGTATTCGCTCGTTATCTGCCAATTGCTCATGCGGATTGGAAATCCCTTTTCCTCCGATCTCTTCCATCCCGGGAGTGATCTGCAAGTGCTGTGCTTCTTTTTTCTGACTGCGGTCGATGGCTAAGTTTCGGGCGACAGCGATACAATACGCTTCTATCGAACCAAACTGAGACCATTCTTCGCGTTTATCCCAGACTCGAATCAGGGTATCCTGCACAATATCCTCGGCTTCGGCTCTGTTAAAAGTGATCCTCAGCGCCAACCGAAAGAGTTTATCTTTCAGTGGAAGTATATCGTCACGGAAGTTGATTTCTTGCATCTCTACTAAGAGTGACGGATGAAAAAGGGAAAAGTTACAGCAGCGCGCTTTTTTCCCGGATTATTTTTTTATCCGGGTACCGTCAGCCGTATGGATGGCTGACGCCAGAGTAATGACAACCTCGGAAACTCCGGCGTTGATGGCTTCAAAAGAATTTTCCAGCTTGGGGATCATTCCGCCCCGGATGATGCCGGCGGCAACATATTGCTCAAATTCGGCGCGGGTGATATGGGGAATCACGCTATCGTCGTCGTTCTCGTCTTTCAGTACGCCCTTTTTCTCGAAGCAATAAACAAGGGTTACATCAAAATAAACTGAGAGGGCTTTGGCTGTTTCTCCGGCAATGGTGTCGGCGTTGGTGTTCAGCATATTCCCTTCGCCGTCGTGGGTCAGCGGAGCCATCACAGGCACAATTCTTTTTGTGATAAGATCGGCCAGCAAAGCGGCATTTACTTTTTTCACATCGCCAACGAAGCCGTAATCCACATCTTCCACCGGACGCTTGGCCGAACGGATCACATCCATATCCGCGCCTGCCAATCCCAACGCGTTAACGCCGCGAGCTTGCAAGCCGGCCACGATATTCTTATTGACCAATCCGCCGTAGACCATTGTAACAACTTTCAGCGTTTCAGCATCCGTGATACGGCGGCCGTTGACCATCCGGCTTTCGATACCTAAAAGCGAAGCGATCCGGGTGGCTGACCGACCGCCGCCATGTACCAGTACTTTATTTCCTTCAATTGAAGCAAAGTCATTAAGTAATTGATTCAGGGAAGCATCCTCTTCGACAATTTTACCGCCGACTTTAATGACTGTAAGTTTCTCTTTCATGCGTTATTCCAGATAGGTATAGCCGTAAAGGCCGGAGCGGTAATTGGAAAGGAATTCTTTTCCTTCTTCAACGGAGATCTTTCCTTCCTTAACGGACTTCGTCACCCATGTTTCAAGCGTGCGGACAAGTTTCTTGGGACTGTATTGCACATAATCCAACACTTCGGCAACGGTTTCGCCGTCAATGATCTGCTCTATATCGTATCCCTTTTCGGTTACGGAAATATGCACGGCGTTGGTGTCGCCGAACAGATTGTGCATGTCGCCAAGTATTTCCTGATACGCCCCGACAAGGAATACGCCCATAAAGTAAGACTCCTTGCTTTTTAAAGAATGTACCGGAAGATAATGCGATACGTTCTTCGTGGAAATAAAGTTTGCGATCTTACCGTCGGAGTCGCATGTGATATCCTGCAATGTTGCCGAACGGTCGGGACGCTCTTCCAACCGGTGCAAAGGCATGATCGGAAAGATCTGGTCAATAGCCCACGAGTCGGGCAATGACTGGAACAGCGAGAAGTTACAGAAATACTTATCCGCTAAGAGCTTGGATAAATTCTTAAATTCATCGGGAGCATGTTTGAGGCCGGAAGCGATCTGGCTGATCTCACGGGTGATCGACCAATACAGGCGCTCGATCTGGGCACGGGTTTTCAGATCCACAATACCGTGGCTAAACAGATCTAAAGACTCCTCGCGTATCTGTTGGGCGTCGTGCCATGCTTCAAGCATCCTGTTCTGATTCAAACTATCCCAGATGGAGTATAGTTCACGAACCAACTCATGGGCATTTTCGGTAAGTTCTTCATCTTCTCCCCATTCCGGCAGCGTAGCGGTCTCCAACACTTCAAAGACAAGCACGGAATGATGGGCGGTCAGCGCGCGGCCGCTTTCGGTGATGATATTCGGATGCGGAATATTGTTTTTATCACTCGTATCAACCAATGTGGAGATAGAGTCGTTCACATATTCCTGGATACTGTAATTGACGCTGCTTTGGCTGTTGGACGAACGGGTTCCGTCATAATCAACGCCCAGCCCGCCGCCAATATCAACAAACTCTACTTTAAAACCCATCGCATGAAGCTGTACATAAAACTGTGAAGCCTCGCGCAGCGCAGTTTTGATGCGACGTATCTTGGTTACCTGGCTGCCGATATGGAAATGGATCAGCTTCAGGCAATCGTGCATCTCCTTCTTTTCAAGGAAATCCAACGCTTCGAGCAACTCACTCGAAGTCAATCCGAATTTACTTGCATCACCTCCGGAATCTTCCCATTTACCACTACCCGAAGAAGCCAACTTGATCCGGATGCCGATATTGGGACGAACATTCAACTGCTTTGCCATTTTGGTGATCAGTTTCAGCTCGTTCAACTTCTCAACAACGAGGAAAATACGCTTACCCATCTTTTGGGCAAGCAAAGCCAGCTCTATGTAGTTCTCATCTTTATAACCATTGCAAACAATGAGCGAATCCGAGTCTGTATTTACGGCAATCACGGCGTGCAGTTCCGGTTTCGATCCGGCTTCAAGCCCCAGATTGAACTTCTTTCCGTGGCTGATGATCTCTTCAACCACCGGACGCATCTGATTGACTTTAATCGGGTAGATGATAAAATTCTGTCCCTTATAACCATATTCTTTAGATGCCTCCTCAAAGCAGCGCGCGGTTTTTTCGATACGGTTATCCAATATATCTGAAAAGCGTAAAAGCATCGGCAAAGCCACATCGCGGATCTGCAGTTCGTCGACCAGCTCCTTTAAGTCGACTCCTACGCCGTCTTTACGGGGAGTGACAACAACATGTCCTTTATCATTTATACCAAAATACGAAGTGCCCCAACCCGTGATGTTGTAAAGTTCCTCGGAATCCTCAATACGCCATTTTCTCATTTCTTTCTTATAGTTCTTTAGTGTGAATAGTTTGGCAAAAATACATATTAATCTATAACCATACTACATTATTTACAACCATAAGCCTGAGATTGGTCCGGAAATAAAAGAATATAAAGATCCCATCACGGACAAACGTCAAGTTGGCTTAGAAAAGGCCGAAGCCGCTTTTCACTTTTGTTCTATAAAGGGGAAAAAGTATACTAAAACGCACGAAAACGCAAACACTTATCGCCTACGACAGCAAAGAGCAATTTTTTTATAAAAAAATTGCTCTTTGGAGAACAAGATATTGAAAAAGTACATAGATTTGCATTGTTTTATTAAGCAAACCAGATTGTATTACATTAAAAGCAAAGAAAATGAAAAAGTTAGTATTTATGTTTGTTGCTATCGCTGCTGTGTCTTTGGCATCTTGCGGTAACAAAAAGGCTGATGCAGAAAAAGCTACTGCCGATTCTATCGCCATCGCTGATTCTATCGCCGCTGTAGAAGCTGCTGCTGAAGCTGCTGCTGATACCGTTGTTGTTGACTCTGTTATTGTAGTTGAATAAACCAACGGCTTAGTCAGAGAGAATTGAAAGTCTGTCGTGCAAAAGCACCCCAGACTTTTTTTTATGCCCAAACGTGAAAACAACTCCCACCGGATCCGGATTGCTGCATACACAAGATCAACCCTGTTTTTTCATTCGTCGCTTCTATATATAATATGTATAGGTGTTTTTTATCCTCCTTATACAATATCCTTTAGTTAATCCGAAACGGTTTCTTACATTTGCATAAATATTCAATCATTATTGCCGTATTATTATGGAATGGAAGGATACGATTATTGAGAACCTGCAATGGTCGGACGCGATAATCAATCGTGAAGGAAAAGAACGGGTGGCTGCCGTGATTGCCTCGAAAATGAAAGACGGAGACGTCATCGGAGTCGGTTCAGGCTCTACCGTTTATGTGGCTACGCTGGCTATGGCCGAACGTATCAGGAAAGAAAAGTTGGATGTGCAAGTCATTCCTGCTTCCATGGAATTGTCCATGACATGTACGCAACTTGGCATCCCTCAAACCACATTATGGGAAAAGAAACCGGATTGGACATTCGACGGAGCCGATGAAGTCGATTCGGAAATGAGTTTGATCAAAGGGCGCGGAGGAGCCATGTTCAAAGAAAAGCTGTTGATTGCCAACAGCAAGGAAACCTTTATCATTGTTGACGAATCGAAGTTTGTAGATCGCCTGGGATCCAAATTCCCCGTGCCGGTGGAAGTATTCCCCAACGCATTGCTTTATGTCGAAGAACGATTGAAAGCATTGGGAGCCACAAAAATAATATTGCGCATGGCCAAAGGAAAAGACGGCCCGGTCTTTACCGAAAACGGCAACTTTGTCCTCGATGCCTGGTTCGACGTCATCCATAATACCATGGAAAAAGAAATCAAAAAGATAACAGGAGTCATCGAAAGCGGCCTGTTCATAGGATATAACATTAAAGTACTGAGCATTTAGCCGTTTCCTTCTAACACGATCAACCCATTTTTATATTTCCGTTACGCGGTGAAACCGGATTACAAATCGGAGCGCCGTCCGTCTTTCTTGTAACAAGAACCCAATTAATTACTCCTTTATGAACAACATGAAAAGGATGATAGCTGCTTTAGGATACGCAGTTGTCTGTTTACCCTTATTTGCCCAGTATCCCGTTATTCCCGAAGATGTAAAGACAGAAGGCGCGCGCAGCGATGCGGAGATCAAACGCAAATCAGACGCGGCCTGGGAAAAAGCACTGCCCGTTGTGATGGAAGAAGCCGACAAAGGCCGTCCGTATAAACCCTGGGCCTCCAAACCGGAGGATCTGCTGAAAGCCGGCATCCCCGCCTTCCCCGGCGCCGAAGGAGGAGGAATGTACACCGCAGGCGGACGCGGCGGCAAAGTTATCGTGGTAACTTCGCTGGAAGATGACGGACCCGGCACGCTGCGTGAAGCCTGCGAAACGGGCGGAGCGCGCACCATTGTTTTCAACGTGGCAGGCATTATCCGTCTGAAGACACCCATCAACGTCAGGGCACCTTACGTCACAATTGCCGGACAGACGGCCCCCGGCGACGGTGTTTGCATAACCGGTGAGAGTTTCCTCATTGATACCCATGACGTGATCATCCGCCACATGCGTTTCCGCCGCGGAGCGCAAGACGTGAACCGCCGAGACGACGCCTTAGGCGGAAACGGAGTGGGCAACATCATCATCGACCACTGTTCTTCCAGCTGGGGGCTGGATGAAAACATGTCCATGTACCGCCATGTGTACAACCGCGCTGAAGACGGCTACGGACAGAAACTTCCCACGGTGAACATCACCATCCAAAACTCGGCGTTCACCGAAGCGCTCGATTGCTACAACCACGCTTTCGGAGCAACGATCGGCGGCCACAACAGCCTCTTCGCCCGCAACCTGTTTGCCTCCAACATCAGCCGCAATGCCTCGGTAGGTATGGACGGCGACTTTAACTTTGTCAACAACGTAATCTTCAACTGGTGGAACCGCTCGGTTGACGGAGGAGACGAAAAAAGCTTCTACAACATCATCAACAACTACTTCAAACCGGGACCCATCACCCCAAAAGACAAACCGATCGCATACCGCATACTAAAACCGGAATCCAGCCGCGACAAAAACAAGCCGGACACCTTTGGCAAAGTCTATGTGAGCGGAAACATCACCGAAGGATACCCGGCCGTGACGAAGAACAACTGGAACGGCGGCGTACAGATCTATGACAACCCGGATGCCGGACGCTTCGAAGCGCAGATCCGTGTGGACAGCGTTATGCCCATGCCCCCCGTTACGATCCTCAAAGCACAGGACGCCTACACATTTGTGCTGGACAATGTGGGTGCGAACATCCCCAGACGCGACGCCGTAGACGAGCGCATCATTAAAACCGTCAAAACAGGCGAGCCTTTCTATACGGCAAACGCTTCCGACTATGCATTTGATGCAAAATACGTCAAGAGAAGACTCCCCGCCGATTCATACAAACAAGGCATCATCACAGATATTCGCCAAGTCGGCGGATTGCCCGGATATAACGGTACGCCATACACGGATACCGACAAAGACGGCATCCCCGATGCGTGGGAAACCAAATACGGCCTGAACCCCAACGATCCGTCCGACGCCGTGAAAGATTGCAACGGCGACGGATACACCAACATCGAAAAATACATCAACGGCATCGACCCAGCCCAAAAAACAGACTGGGCAAACCTGAAGAACAACCATGACACACTTGCAAAACAGAAAGGCCTGCTTTAACCCCGCCTGAAACCCATCATGACAAAACGGAAAATCATTCTGCTCCTTCTGGGCCTGCTGACAGGCTGTATATCCATCTCCGCACAAGAAAAAGTGCAACCCAAAAAGGGAGACGGGATACACAGCCTGCTCATACGGCACCACCGCCCGGGGCCGGAATACCGGAAACAATTCATAGAACTGAACAGGAGGAAGTTGGGCAAAGACAACTCCCTCCTGTTAAACGTATCCTACACGCTGCCGCCCCTGAAGAAAAAAACGCCGGCGCCCGAAGACCCGTATGCCGTGGGTGCAAAAAAGCGCGAACCACTATTCGGAAAAGAACAAGCCGGATACGGGATCCTGTCTTCCGAACTGAAAGGCGCCACTTTCTACATTGTAAGCGGTCACGGCGGCCCCGATCCGGGAGCCATCGGGAAAATGAACCAACATCAGCTGCACGAAGACGAATACGCCTACGACATCGCCCTGCGCCTGGCCCGCAACCTGATGATCAAAGGAGCAAAAGTCCATATCATCATCCAGGATGCAGCAGACGGCATACGCAACGAACGGATATTGAAAAACAGCAAGCGGGAAACCTGCATGGGAGCCACCATTCCGCAGGGACAGGTAGAGCGGCTTAACCAACGGTCGGCAAAGATCAATGCGCTGAACAAAAAAGACGGCAAAGGATACGCCCGCGGGATATTTATCCACATCGACAGCCGGAGCAAGAGCAAACAAACCGATGTATTCTTCTACCACTCACCCCAAACAGGAAGCAAACAGCTGGCCAACACAATGAAAAAAACATTTGCCGGAAACTACAAACGTCATCAGCCGGGGCGGGGATTCACAGGAACAGTCAGCGAACGAAGCCTCTATGTGCTGAACAACACCATTCCGGTATCAGTGTTCGTAGAGATTGGAAACATCCAAAACCCCTTCGACCAGCGGCGGGTCGTCATTGACGATAACCGCCAGGCGCTGGCCAACTGGATGTGCGAAGCCTTCGTTGCCGATCACACACAATACCGGAAGAAAAGGAAACCGGGACAATAAAACCCTACATATCCCAATCAATCAATCCGCCCTTTGCAACACATTCTGATTCCCGCTCTTACTTTTGAAGTCCGTCCGTATAGCATTAAAAGTATAGCGGAGCGTCAAGCGTGCACCACGGGTGTCATACCGGTTACGCCGCCAATATTCCGTATCGCCGTAGTTATTCGTCCACCGGGGCGTTACACTTTTGGCAAACAAATCTTCTCCTTCAATGGAAACATATAATTTGTTCTTGTAGAAACGCCCCGAGACGCCGGCATTGGTATTCAAAGAATACCCCATTTTCTGAGTGCCGTCCCTGTAGGGGGAATTGTAATAAGTATTGGCAAAAACCTCAAAACGGTTGAAACGATAGCTGATATTCCCACCCAGGTTAGTATAAACGTCACGGAAGAAAGTTTCTTTTCCTAAATAAGGATAAGTGATATAACTGTACGTCAGGTAGCCGTAAGCTGAAACGTTGAATTGCCCCAATGACGCGGCGTATTCCAAACCAAGATCCCATTCCTGTGAATGGTTGATATTTTGGGGCTTGTTCACTAAGATATTCGGATCGCCGGTATCATGTGCGTAGACGGAAATCGTGGGATTGGTGGTATAGTTATAAGACGTCTGGACAGTGAAGTCTCCAAAGTTGGCTGCAAGCACAATGGAATTTTTAAATGACGGTTTCAGTAGCGGATTGCCTGTCCGGTAGTGCAAAGAATCTTCATAGCCGACAATCGGTGCAAGTTGGCTGAACGACGGCCTGCCAATACTTCTGCGATAGCTAAGACTGTAGCTGACATCATCCGTTTGTTTGTAAGTGAGGCGCGCATTGGGGAAAAGGTTTGAATAAGTTTTCTTTAAGGCGGATAATTCCCCGGTGTCCATTTCAACATATCGGTCAAATTGCCGGCATCTCCGATATGTGTTCCCCGGATATTCCGGATGGTGTAGTTTGCGCCGTCATGTTGTATCTCACTTTTGACCGCTTTTACGACAACTTCCTTTAGCTGTACGGGATCTTTATAAAGGATGATCTCCCCCAAATCGTTGACGGACGGTTGCAATGTCTTTCGCGCCTGATATGTTTCATAACCGTCGGAAGTCACCGTCAGTACGATTTCCCCGATAGAATCAAGGGGAATTTCAACGTAGGATTCATAAAATGAACCGGTGATCACTTTAGTAGAATGGACATATTCCACTTTTACCTGATAGAATGTCTTCATTATCCGCCGCACTTATTTTCCCTGTAATTTTATGCTGGGATCTTATCTGCAAGGCTGTGCATAAGAAAGCAAGAATGAGAATGATTCGCATACGTCTTTTGTTATTCGTCAATTACCATCTCCTCCGAAGCACGATCGTTCCCAGATCGGTATTAGTAGAAGATGACATTTTTACTTTTACACGATAAGTTTTGTAGCCCCTTGACGAAACGGTTATCGTTACCCATCCGTTTATTG
The DNA here is from genome assembly GCA_031287715.1 of Mediterranea sp. (in: CFB group bacteria). GTDB lineage: Bacteria > Bacteroidota > Bacteroidia > Bacteroidales > Bacteroidaceae > Bacteroides. The sequence goes on along the minus strand of JAITSN010000071.1, from coordinate 4,552 downwards.
AAGGTATTCTAAAATCCGGTAGCAGAAAACTTCCTTCCATAAGCACTTTGCTGGTACGTAATTTCACCCGGTAGCTTGTGAGACTGTCATTATTTGCTGCAATTACTCTTCCGCTGACTATGCCGCCCGAAGCAAAAAGCGAGCTGGATATGGATAGAAAAAATAATAATAAGAGTGTTTTCTTCATGGTTTAATTCCTCCTGCTTACTATGTTTTTTAATTATGATCCTATGTTTTTCTAATTTGCTGCCTGTAAATATACAAACCTTTTTGGTTTGATGAGTTTTTTATTCACAATGACAAAGTATCAATCCGTTCTTCTAAGTATTTCATTATTCCCGCTCCTGCTTTTGAAGTCCGTCCGTATAGCATTAAAGGTATAGCGGAGCGTAACGTTCATGCCTCGGGTATCAAAACGTCCGCGATACCATTTTTCCGTATCGCCGTAATTATTGGTATAGCAAGAAGCAACTCCTTTGGCAAACAGATCATTTCCCTGAACGGATACATATAATTTATTCTTGTAGAAGCGGCCGGAAATCCCAATATCCGCGCGCAGGAAATAATCTCTCTTCATCGTGTTCTCTCTTCGGGGAGATATGTAGATGATATTGGAAAAAAAGCTGTAGTTCCGGTAAAAACCATACCCGATGTTTCCACCCATACTTAAAAACAGACTTTTATATACATTTTCCCTACCCAAATAAGGATATTTGTTATAGTCTCCTACTAAATAAATATATGTGGAGAAACTAATTTTACGCTGTGAGAGCGAATAATCCGCACCGGCCTCCCATCCCTGGGAATGATTGATATTTTGCGGAGTGGTTACTAAAATAGCAGAACTTTCGTCCGGATGTCCGTAAATGGAAACGATAGGATCTGTTGCATAATGATAAGAAACTCTTAGTATCAGGTTGGAGAGGTTGGCTGTTAATGATGCCGTGTTTGTAAACGATGATCGTAGTAACGGATTGCCTGTAGAATAACTCAATGAATCCAGATAGTTGACTATCGGGCTTAATTGATTGAAGGTCGGCCGTTGGATGCGCCGCTGAAAACTTACCGTATAGTTTTCTTTATCCGTACGTTTATAAGAGACCTTTGCATTGGGGAAAAAGTCGGAATACGTCTTTTTCAGGGCAGCAGACGTGCCGTTTTTCAAAACTTCCGTATCCGTGTGGTCATATTCATAGCGGAGGCCTAAAGAAAGATCAACTTTGCCCCATGTGCGGCGAAATGTCCCGTAAGCAGCGAACCACTGATTGTTCCGGTCGATCGTTTGAGGCACTTTATTGACCGTTGAGCCGGATCTATTCTCTGTATTGCCGGCTTCGATGCCGATTTGCTCCTTATCTTTCCCGCCGAGCTTAAATGAATAATCACCATTGAACGTATACACTTTATATTTCGCGGTACTGCTTAGCGGCGTGATATATATCTTTTTGATATTCAAGTTTGTTTCTTCAATTTCCCCAATCGTTCGGTTATTTCTGTACGCATAGTCGGCTATCAGGTTCAGGGTGGAATATTGATTGCGATTCCATGTATAACTTGCCGAAGCGCTGTTTGATCTTCTGCCTTCAGCGCTTGCCGAAAGGCTTTTTTTGAACGTACTCTCCTCATTGTGATCAATATAAGTCCTTCAACTGTTTCTTCAGATAGATATTCACTACGGCATTGGTTCCGTTCTTGTAGCGGGCATCCGGTTCCCGGATAACTTCTATTTTGCTGACCTCGGTTGAAGAAAGCATTAAGAGTTCTGTCCGGTTGGTGATCTTGCGACCGTTGATGTAAATGATCGCCGGGCCTGCTCCCGCTACATTTATCTCATCTGCTCCGGAAACGATAAGGCCCGGCGTCCATTTCAGCATATCCGCAAGATTGCCGGCATCTCCGATATGTGTTCCCCGGATATTCCGGATGGTATAGTTTGCGCCGTCATGTTGTATCTCACTTTTGACTGCTTTGACTACAACTTCCTTCAGCTGCACTATATCTTTATAGAGGATGATCTCTCCCAAATCGTTGACGGACGGTTGCAATGTCTTTCGCGCCTGATATGTTTCATAACCGCCTGATGTCACCGTCAGTACGATTTCCCCGATGGAATCGAGGGGAATTTCAACGTAGGGTTCATAAAATGAACCGGTGATCACTTTAGTAGAATGGACATATTCCACTTTTACCTGATAGATAATGGCTTCATTATTCGCCGCACTTATTTTCCCCGCAATTTTATGCTGGGATATTGCTTGCAAGGCTGTGCATAAGAAAGCAATAAAAAAAATGATTCGCATACTTCTTCTTTTTTTAAAGCAAAGATGAAAAGAGCCTTTCTTTTTCTGCGAAGAATGGAGTACGGTTTTAGTACGATTGTTATGCCGGAGTACGGCGGCGGTACGAAGTGTTAAAAATTCCGGATGAAACTGTCCCACAAGTCCGGCGTTCCGGTTTGGGCATGTGTTTTCTCGTATAGTTTTTTACGCGAGGAAGTGATGGCTTGTTTGGAGCGTGCCATTAGATTGGCGATGCTTGCAACAGATCATAAGCCTTTTGGTATTCTTTTTTATAGAAATAGCAGCTTCCCCATTCCATATTAATAATGGAATATAGATGTTCATCGTTGATTTTTTGCGCCATACGGCTTGCTTTTCCGTAATAGAGCGATAAACTGTCTGCATTTCCTCTCTGGAAGCCTCTGGCGATAAAGAGCAAGCCGTAGGTCATCAGGGTGCTGTCTCCGGTCAGTCCGGCATGACGGTATGCCTTCTTGAACGGCTCGATCGATCCGTCATTTCCGGATTGATTGTAATGATAGGTCATTCCGATCTGATGATATATCTTATACATAAGGCGGTGGTCGGTACTTTCTCCAGATGCGTCCAGCGCTTTTTGCAAATGATCCTGTGCCTGTGGTGCATCCCCGATGGTATGATAGATCAGCCCTGCGTAATAATATATTCCCGGCAAGTCCGCTCTGTTTTTCGCCTTTTCATAATAGCTCAGCAGGGGTTTGATAAGACTATCCGGAGTATTTGCCAAAGAATCCGTTACCTGCAGCAGGTGCGGGTATGGACTGCCGCCGCATGAGCAGATGACAGACAGAAATGCCGTTGCAACGAATAATTTTATAGCTTTCATATATATATAACGCTAATGACAAAGATACGGGAATAAAGAATATAATATATAAGGAAGATAAAAAAGCAGAAACGGAAAGATTGGGGAACGGAAGGGGTTATAAATTCGTCGAAATACTTTCTCCAAGAGACAATAACGCTTCGACGCCGTCGAAATGTTTTCTCCAAGAGACAATGACGCTTCGACGCCGTCGAAATGTTTTCTCCAAGAGACAATGACGCTTAGACGCTGTCGAAGCGTCATTGTCTCTTGGAGAAAATGAAAAAAATATAGTCGAAATGTAAGCGTCTTGAGCAAGGCGCTTACATTTTTTATATGAACATGAAAAAAAAGAAGCTATTTGCTTTGTTTTTAAAAAAAAGAATTGTTCCTTTGTGTCTAAGTAAGGTCTTTATTATAAATCCCTTAAAAAAATTAAAACCATGGCGAAAAAACCCATTCCATCCTTAAGGTTTCAGAGATTAAGCCTTTCGGAATTTCTCGAACTGTTGCGCCTCTTATTTGATCATGCATTGCCGCCCGCCCTTGCGCTGCTCCTGGGCATCAGCAAGGCCTATAACGAAGCGAAAGACTCTGTTGACAGGTTAGTAGAAATTTTCCGGCGAAACCCTGCGCTGCTGCAAACAGAAAAGTTAGTAAAGATCATCGCAGAAGTCCGCCGGAGAATGATTGCGCTCAAAGTTATGCTCAAAGGGATGCTAACCTATGTAGGGGGAGAACGACTTGATAGCCTAAAGGCTATAGAAAACGCGGCGCATCCCTATCTGAAAGATGCATCCCGTGATACGCAGACCGCTCTTGTTGCCAATGCCATAGAGATGACCGATGCTCTGCGCACTCCCGCAAACCTGCCGTTATTGACGCAACTCGAACTGAAAACGATCGTAGATGAAATTGCTACAATGGCGCGCGAAGCCGAAAAGATGTTGTATGCACGCGGCGAAGAACTCGCATTCCGGAAAGATTCCGGTAGCGCTACCGAAACGCGCCTGAAACTCGAAAAACAACTCCGGTTCCTGCTCAGCACCATCATCCCCGCGCACTATTCGGAAGCTACCGGAGCGTTGCTTGTCTCATTTGAGCACGCCATCGTAGATATTAACGGAGTGCTCGACAGCTTCCGTCATCTCACCGATAGCGGCGGTAACAACGATTGGGGAGGCGAAGGTGATCCCGGCAATGGCAACGAAGAAGAAAACGAACCGGAAGAAAATGAACCCGGAGGAAGCGAACCCGATACCCAGCCGGCAAATCCGCCAAGCGGCGGCGGTGGCTTTACCGACCCGGATGCCTGAACATAATCTCATATCCCGTTTACCGGCATGAGGAACATGGGATAGACAAAGGATAAAATAGCATAAGAAATATTATACTGAGAAGTGCACAAAGACTTAATATTTAGACGGCA
>JAITSN010000119.1 GCA_031287715.1 Mediterranea sp. (in: CFB group bacteria) | reverse complement strand
AGAAGAAGTGAAAATTAGAACCTATAAAAAACTAAAGGGTAGCAAGGATAGCCTTGCTACTCTTTGATAAATAGTTTATTTTTGTCAGATAAACCTGTAACGGCTATTTAGGACTAGTCGCAACCATCTAAAGGTTTAAACAACAAAAGGTGAATGAAAAAAAATAGCCGCTGATTGCGGCTATTCAATGTTACTGTGCGGATGAAGGGACTCGAACCCCCACGCCTTACGGCACTAGATCCTAAGTCTAGCGCGGCTGCCAATTACGCCACATCCGCATGTATCGTGGCGCAAAGATAAGCGGTTTTTCCGGCTGCGCAAACTATTAAAAAAAATAAAGCGGAGGTATTCAGTGTAGAGTAGGGTCATTCAGCATGGAGCAGGCTTCTTCGATGATGCTGTCTATGCCCTTCTCTTCATCACGCACATCCATAGAAATGGGATATTCGGGTTCTATGCCGAATTCAATGTGATTCATATCGGCATCAAAATGAGGGCTGGCTGAAAAACGGACGCCCCAGCCATTGGGCAGCTCGGAAGTAAACGGCAGGCCGGAGCCGCCGCCCGTAATGTCGCCGGCTGTAGTGATCTGCGGGAAATATCTCATTGTGTTTACGAAGAAATTACCTGCACTGAATGTCTGCCGGTTGGACAAAACAACAACGGGCTTGCTCCAATATATTCCGACCGCCGGATCGATGTAAATTGCTTTAGCTTCCGAAAAGCTATTGCGCCCTTTGCCCGTTTTGTGCCGTATGTATCCGGTCAGCACTCTTGCATTGGTGAAATGGGAGGCCAGAAGCGCGGCATTCCCGATAGAGCCGCCGTTATTGTTCCGCACATCGACGATCAATCCGTCGCATCCCGACATGGAGTTAAGGATCATGTTTATCCGCTCATTGTCCATCGTTTCGGAGAAGTTGCTGCAGTGCATGTAGCCGATGTTTCCATGGAAAACCGCGTAGCGGATGCTGCCTTCGGCGTGGTGCCCCGTACCAAGGTAGTTCAGGAGGAGGAGTTCGTTGTAATTGGGGGGATAGTCGTCGAACCAGCTGGTGTAGCAGGTCGCTTCGATGTCGGAATACAGATTGACATGCCCGTCTTTGAGTTCAGTCAGCATGTGCCCCAGCACATTGAACAGCTCGCTGTCGGGCATATCGTCCGTAATATACTTTTTGTATATTGTATGGATGTTGTCCCAGTCAATCTTTTTGTATTCGAGGAAACAGTATCTTTCGTTGATGATCTTCCATAGCTCTTCAAAATTACCCGAAGGTGTATCCGGCAGCTGTTCTTCCCTTACACATGAAGAAAGGATGAGCAGGACGATGAAGGCGGTCTTTTTGAGGACGGTACGCATAAACGCCGGTTTTAATAGGCTTTGACGGCAGATGTGGGAAGCCCGTTGTTTTTGTTGCGTATGCGATACAGGTCGCGCACGACACCCACCATGAAAACGTAGCCATACGTATGTGTCCTTAAACGGTTCACCCTCGATTGTTGCACGTCCCAAAGGTAGCTGAAGCGGAGGCGGCTCAACGAAATAGGCACATCGACCGTAAAGAACTGCCGGATGGAAGGCTGGTTGTGTAGTGACGTAAAATTGAGAACCCCGCTCCGGTTGCCCAGCGTGAATATTTCGTAATATGATTGCCCGTAATTGGGTGAGAATAGCACTCCGGCAATAGGAATATTGGCCTGGTAGCGGATGGTCAACGGCAGGCTTTTGATTCTTGTGTGCCAAATCAACATGCCCGATGCCGTCAGATTGATATAGGCCCGGGCGGATGCCGGGTTGTTGGAATTGCGCAGGTTGTAGACGAATCCGCCGTTGAAGTCGCCCAATCCGCCGGCTAACACCTTGAAGTTCTCCGAGAGGTGGAATTGGTAATGCCATCCGTAGTTCCAATTTATCAGTCCGGCGAACGTATTGTTATTTCCGGCGCGGTTGTGGGCGTAGGAGAGGTTGGCCTGGAAAAAGTTCTGGGCCGAGATGTTCCCGTCGAACATGTTGGTCATCCGCATCGTTTCCCGCGAAAGGCGGAAGTCTATTCCTTTATATTCTTGGGGGGACAGATAGCTGTCGTACACATTTGCGCGGCCCACACCGTAGGACATGGCGTGGGTCACGTACCGGTAGTTGTCGAGCGGGTCGGCCTGCGTGTATAGCATACCCGGGAGAACCGACAAACAGATGCAGCTGAGGAAACGTGCCATTTAGAAAAGTTTCATTTGCCCTGTGGTTTCGTCTATGCTGTCATTCCCGCCTTTCCCGTTGTCCGGGTCAAGGGTTTCGGGGCCTTCCTCTTCGGGATCATTGCCGGTTTCTTCCGGTTCGGGGAAACGGACAGGCTCCAGTTCGTTAACGGTAGAAATCTCGAATGTGGTCAGGCGCTTTCCTTTTGCTTTAAAGCTCTTTACGGCAATGAATTGCCCGGAGTCGACGACTAACGATTCGCGGAAGCTGTCGTTCCCTCCGAAGACCACCTCGAACCGGGGATAGTGATGGGCGCTTAGGGCGATGAGCTTGCTGTTTTTGTTCTCGCCCAGGTAGTTCTGCTTTTTGTTTGTTGCGTCAAAGTAGAAGCGTTTCAGGTATGGGTAGTTGTTCTGGTCGGCATCGAAGAGAACGGCGGTCCATATTTTATTGGGATCGTACTTTTCGAGGATGCTGATGTTGTTATCATAATGGTTGCTCAGGTCGAAATCGGTGGTGTAGAAGTCGCCATTGTCTTGTATGACCAGAATCATGTCGTTGCTTTGAAATTCTCCCAGGTATTCGCCACGTCCATCATAGTTGAGGCGGAGTATGTCGCGGTCGAACCAAACCTTCCGTCCGCCTAATGTAGAGCCTCCGCGTTGCTTCAGGGCGATCTTGTGCACTTCGTTCTTCGTAAGGAGATAGCCTTGTGTTTGGCGTCCTTTAATGGCTATTTCACTAAAGTCTTTTTCGAAGGCGGCCTTACGGGTGTGCGAACTTGATCTCAATGTAACCTTGACCACTTCAGCTTCTCCGTTAGGGTTGGCGGTGAAGTACACAACCTTTGAGTCGGGAGCGCCTTGTGTGATGTCATATTCTTTGTCGCGGATAATCGAGGTCACGGCAAAGCGTTTGATGCGATAGGGGCCGCTCTTGCCGTCTTTATACACGGCATTGTAAATGGTGCGGCTATCGTTTTTCTTAAAGATGCTGATGTGGAGGATGTTTTTGCCGACGAACTTCTTTTCTGCTACGGCGGTTATTATGTATTTGCCGTTGCGGTAGAAGATGATCACGTCGTCCAGGTCGGAGCAGTTCGCGATGTATTCATCCTTTTTAAGCGTCGTACCGATAAATCCTTCTTCGCGGTTGATATAAAGTTTTTCGTTGGCCTCCACCACCTTTACGGCCTCAATTGTCTCGAAGTTGCGCAGTTCGGTTTGTCTCGGGAAGTTCTTACCGTACCTGTCTCTCAGCATCCGGAACCATTTTACCGTGTACTCAACAATGTTGGCCAGGTGGCGTTCGGTCTCTTTAATATCGCTCTTCATCCGGGCGATGAGTTCATCGGCTTTGTCGGAGTTGAATTTCAGGATCCGGCTCATTTTGATTTCCATCAGTTGGAGAATGTCGTCCTTGGTCACTTCGCGGATAAACTGCGGATAGAATGGCGTTAAGCGCCCGTTGATGTGTTCGCAAGCGATGTCCATGCTCTTGGCTTGCTCAAATTCTTTATCCTTGTAAATGCGCTCTTCAATAAAGATCTTTTCTAAGGAAGCGAAGTGCAATGTGTCCTGTAGTTCGCCTTTGCGGATCTCAAGTTCCTGGCGAAGCAAGTCCAGCGTATTGTCTGTTGACTTCCTCAGCAAATGGCTAACGGTAAGGAAATTGGGTTTCTGGTCGTCAATCACACAACAGTTGGGCGAAATGCTCACTTCACAATCGGTAAACGCATACAGTGCATCGATCGTTTTGTCGGAAGAGACTCCCGGAGCCAGATGCACGAGGATCTCCACCGCGGCAGCCGTATTATCGTCTACCTTGCGTACCTTGATCTTTCCTTTTTCTACAGCCTTCAATATAGATTCGATCACGGAAGATGTGGTACGCCCGTAGGGGATTTCCTTGATCGCCAATGTTTTGTTGTCTACCTTGTCTATCTTGGCGCGAACCTTAACGCTTCCGCCGCGTTCGCCGTCATTGTACTTGGAAACGTCAATAGACCCTCCGGTCTGGAAGTCCGGGTAGATCCGGAACTCTTCGCCACGCAGGTAGCTGATGGAAGCATCGCAAAGCTCGTTAAAGTTATGCGGCAGGATCTTGGAAGAAAGACCTACGGCAATACCTTCCACACCTTGCGCAAGCAAAAGCGGATATTTAACAGGCAATGTAACCGGCTCTTTATTACGGCCATCATAAGACAGTTTCCATTCGGTAGTTTTGTTGTTGAACACAACCTCCAAGGCGAACTTCGACAGGCGGGCCTCAATATAGCGCGAAGCAGCAGCGCTGTCGCCGGTAAGAATGTTACCCCAATTCCCTTGGCAGTCGATCAATATATCTTTCTGCCCCAACTGCACCAGCGCATCACCGATAGAGGCGTCGCCGTGGGGATGGAACTGCATGGTATGTCCTACGATATTCGCCACTTTGTTGTAGCGCCCGTCGTCCATGCGTTTCATGGAATGTAAAATGCGGCGCTGAACCGGTTTTAAACCATCATTGATGTGTGGCACGGCACGCTCAAGAATAACGTAAGATGCGTAATCCAGGAACCAATTTTGGTACATTCCGCTAAGTTGGTGCTTAATTCCTTCGTCGTGTGAACTTCCCGGCCTGTAATCTGAATGTTCTTCTTTGATCTCGTTTTTATTGTCGCTCATAAAACGTATTGGATTCCTCTATTTCTGTAGTGATTTTAACAACAAATTATCTTTATAGTTAGAAAGATGTTCGGGCAAAAATACGAATTAAATTGAAAAAAGCATTTACTTTGCAATCATAGTATGCCAATGGACTAATTGTTTGCGCAACAATTCGTGTTATACTAACAATAAGACAAAGCAAGCCGATTCATAATTGTTCGCATGGTCATTGGCATATTTTGGTACATTAATTACATTATAATCTTATGGCACAAGAAGACGTTTTTAAGAAACTGGTATCACATTGTAAAGAGTATGGTTTTGTATTCTCATCCAGCGATATATACGATGGATTAGGCGCCGTATACGACTACGGGCAGATGGGAGTGGAGTTGAAAAACAATATTAAGAAGTATTGGTGGGACAGCATGGTGCTGCTTCACGA
>JAITSN010000120.1 GCA_031287715.1 Mediterranea sp. (in: CFB group bacteria) | reverse complement strand
TCCGCAAAAAGACTTCAAAAATGCGTTAAGATCATTTGATGAGCTAATGAACAAGATCTGCGAAATCATAAGGCACGGTAGAACCAATCCCAAAAATCATAAAACAAAAAAGATTTATTACTTGAATAAGAAAAAATTATAGCTTAACTAAACGACATTGGGTATGAATCTAATAATAATAAAACATTCAGTTTATTTTGGTAATTTAATAATCCCGAGTAAATTTGCTATCCTTATTGAGTAAATTTAAACATATGTTTGAACGTCCTTATTTGAAGTTGGTTAAAACAAGAATTGAAGAGCCTAGAAAGTTTATCCAGGTTATTCTAGGGCCTCGCCAAGTGGGTAAAACCACTATGGTAACCCAGCTCTTGTCTCTGCTAACTATTCCGAACCTATACGAATCAGCAGATGCTATTTCGGCAACAAACTCTGCTTGGTTGATGCAAGTATGGGAGTCTGCTAGATTGCGATTGAAAGCATCAGAAGCGACCGAATTTCTATTAGTGATTGATGAAATTCAAAAGATTGATAACTGGAGTGAAGTTGTAAAGCAACAATGGGATAAGGATACACGTGAGAACGTTAATATCAAAGTAATCCTGCTTGGTTCTTCACGCCTATTGATCCAAAAGGGCTTAACCGAATCCTTAGCTGGTCGTTTTGAAACTTTATACTTAGGACACTGGTCTTATCCTGAAATGCAAGAAGCATTTGGATGGAGTATAGAACAGCACGTCTATTTTGGTGGCTATCCGGGATCGGCAACATTGATCAGTGATGAAGAACGATGGAAGAACTACATAAAGGACTCACTTATAGAGACGGGTATTTCCAAAGATATTTTGATGCTTACACGTGTCGATAAGCCTGCTTTGTTAAAACGATTGTTTGAGCTGGGTTGTTTGTATTCTAGTCAGATTCTTTCTTATACAAAAATCATAGGGCAGCTTCAAGATGCAGGTAATACTACGACTTTAGCCAACTATTTGAAATTATTGTCAGACTGTGGCTTATTAGGAGGTTTAGATAAGTATGCCGGGGATATAATTCGTAAGCGAGGTTCAAGTCCGAAGTTTCAGGTGTATAACAATGCTTTGATTACTGCCCAGAGTAATGAGACTTATGAAAAAACAATCATCAATCCTGAATTGTGGGGACGACTTGTAGAATCTTCTGTCGGTACACACTTGATTAATCATTCTATTTCCGAAAGGTATAATCTTTACTATTGGCGAGATGGAAATTATAAAGTTGATTTTATCTTAGAAAAAGGGGATAAGATAATCGGACTTGAAGTGAAAAGCGGAATGAAAGTAGAAAATAAGGGGATGAGCATTTTTGCAGAGAGATTCCATCCTGAAAAAGTATTGCTCGTTGGAACAGGTGGAGTTCCTTATGATGAGTTTCTGAAGATTAATCCGAAAGAGTTGTTTTATTAGACCATGACATAGCAAATAAATATTTTTCTGGATTAACTGATATTTCTATCACAGAGGAAGAATTGATAACTCTTGATATTCTTTGCTCAAAGGTTTATATCACAGAAAATGAAATGAACTTCCTCACATTGCCAGCAATTGAAAGTGCGATTGCAATATTTGGGAAAGGATTTGCGATCAATGCTTTTTAAACACCCTCTAAATAAATAGATATGAAATGCAACAAATCGTTATTTGAAAAGAGAATAATACTCGTTCTTTTCCTTGTACTGCCGCTTGCGGGTGCAATGAAGGCTTATTCTCAATTGCCTTATCTCAAGAAACAAGGCACGGCAACGCAGCTTATGGCAGACGGCAAACCGTTTTTGATCATCGGTGGAGAATTGGGCAACTCGTCGGCATCGTCCGTTGAAGACATTGAGCGGATATTTCCCAAACTGCAACGGATGGGGCTGAATACCGTGTTGGTTCCGGCCTATTGGGACTTGATCGAGCCGGTGGAAGGCAGTTTTGATTTTACGCTGGTCGATAAGGTTATCCGGCAAGCGAGGGCAAACGAACTGAAGGTCGTATTCCTTTGGTTTGGAGCATGGAAAAACTCTATGAGCTGCTATGCCCCGTTGTGGTTTAAAAAGGATGATAAAAAATATCCCCGGGCATCGACCAAAGCCGGAAAGCCACTGGAGATTGCCAGCTCATTTTCCGGCAATGTGTGCCGGGCGGATAACCGCGCATTCGGCTGCTTCATGGAGCGCATTGCCGCTGTGGACGGCGACGGGCATACGGTTGTCATGGTGCAGATCGAGAACGAGATCGGGATGCTCGAGGATGCCCGCGACTATTCCGAAGCGGCAAATGCATCGTTCAATGCTCCCGTTCCTGGGGCGTTGATGGATTACTTGAAGAAGAACAAAAAGACGCTGCATTCCTGGATGGCCGGGAAATGGGGAAAGCAAGGGTATAAAACAACCGGCAGCTGGCAGGAGGTCTTTGGCGACGACGTGTATACCGACGAGGTTTTCATGGCCTGGTCGTATGCGCAATATGTGGAGAAGCTGGCGCAGACGGCCCGTTCCATTCACCGCATACCTCTGTTTGTGAATGCGGCCATGAACAGCCGCGGACGCAAACCGGGCGAATACCCGTCGGCAGGCCCCTTGGCGCACCTTATCGACGTATGGCATTGCGGTGCACCAAGTATTGATATTCTTGCCCCCGATTTGTATGACAAAGGTTTTGTGGACTGGGTAGCCCAATACAGGCTGCACAATAATCCGTTGTTCATTCCTGAGGTCAGGCTGTCGAACAACAATGGAGTCCAGGCATTCTATGTATTCGGCGAACACGATGCGATCGGATATTCTCCGTTCTCTATCGAAAACGGGTCGGATGCTTCGGACGCCCTTACCGTACAGGCTTATGCCAAACTGCGGGAGTTAATGCCGCTACTCGCCGAATATCAAGGGAAGGGAAGGATGAACGGCCTGCATTTCGATGCCGAAAACAAAGAACGTGTATTGGCTTACGACGACCTTCGGCTGGTTTGCAGGCATTACTTCACTTTGCCTTGGGATCCGCGTGCGACAGACGGCAGCCAGTGGCCGGAAGGCGGTGGGATTGTCCTGAAGCTGGCCAAGGATGAGTACATCGTTGCCGGTAGCGGCATTGTTGTCGAATTCCGGAAAGCAGGAGAGAGCGAGTTGGTTGAAGCCAAAGACCTTGGCGAGGATGGATTTGTAAACGCCGGAGGTAAAGTCCGTAAACAGGAGTCCGGTTGGAAGGGAACTTCCCGGGCGGGTATCGGTCCGGTGGATGAGGTTAAGGTAAATGTAGACGGCACGTTGAAGTATGTCCGTCGCTTGAATGGAGATCAAACCCATCAGGGACGGCACGTGCGTATTTCTGTCGGCGAATTCGGTATCCTTCACGTGAGGCTCTATGAATATAAATAAGGAATGGACGCCACGTCCTGCCTGCAAACAAAAAAAGGTGCCCGATTTCGGGCACCTTTTTTTGTTTAAGCGGATGGTTGTTTCCTTATTACTGGATCAGACCGGTGAAAGCAGGGTCGCTTACGTATTTTGCAAATTCAAGGTCCTTAGCAGCTTGCTGTGCCAGGGAAGCGTCTTTTGCAATGGCGTTTTTCAGGTTGCTTGTAACCATTGAAGTGTTATTGGTTCTCGCACCTAACACGGCTTTCAAGTAGTCGGTGTAAGCATCAGGAGCCTGAACGGCATCCAGCGTAGCGTTCGCTTTGTTGTAATCCTTAGCCAGGATTTGAGCCAGAGCGGCGCTGTTTGTCTTGGCAGAACCGAATGAGCTTACGGCTTTGGCATATTGGCCTTGGGCAATGTACAGGTTACCCAGCGCTTCGTTCAGCTCGGGAGTACCGGAAGCCTTACCCAAGTATGATTCGGCAGCAACTTTATCACCTTTCTTGAGAGCGACAAGACCCAGGTTCAAGTTAACTTCGGGAGCGCTCTTGATGCTGTTCGCCTTGTTGAAGAATGATTCGGCTTTAGCAAAGTCGCCGGCCTTGTATGCCAACAGACCTAAGTTGTTGTAGCCGCGGTAATCGTTGGGGAATTGTTTTGTAGCCTGGGTGTAGATAAGTTCTTTCTTGGCAGCGTCATTAGTCAACGTTGCAGCATAAAGAAGTTCTTCCAAGGTCAACGCGCTTGGGTCGGAAGTAGCCAGCCGGGTGATTTCTTCGTCAGACTTGCCGATGATTTCGTAGTTCAATGTCAAGCGTGAACGTCTCAACTGAGGAAGGATTTCGTCAGCAAGGGTTTTGTACACGGAAGAGATGTTTTTGATTTCATTTTCTCTTTGTTCCGGATCTTTGTACATTGAAAGAACGCGAAGGATCAATTCCTTATCCTGGATGTTTGATTTGCCAACCAATTCCTGGAAACCGTCCCAGTCTTGTGCCGTATATTTAGAATCCAAAGCAGCGCTAACCTTGGCTTTCTTCAATTCCTTGCCTAAGTATTTAGCTGTGTTGTCTTCACGGTTTCCGGCAAGACCGGTGTTCAGTTTAACACCACCGTCGGGGGATGCGTAAGCCGAAACTTCAATGTTTGTGATCTTTTTGTTTTCGGCAGCATTAACGTCAGTAACGCTTTTCTTGAAATCTTTTACTTCGCCTTTGTTCAATTCACTAACGCGCAGGTTAGCTTGTTGAATAAGGAACATGATGTTAGCTTGTTTGGCTTCCTTGATGATACGTTGGAATGCATCGGTTCCCAATCCGGGGTTAGCGCTGTTCAGCGCTTTTCCAAGTAAAGCGGAAGTTGCGATAACACCGTCGGCTACCTTAACGGCAGGAATGGTAATAACTTTATTGCCGATCTTTGCGTTGAATTCAAGGAACAATTCCGACTTGGCCATTTCCGGAACATAGTCGAAATTAGCTTTCATGGAATAGTTTCCACCCACTTTGTAGTTGATGGCCTGGTCGTTGCCTTCTACTTTTTCGCCCTGGAATGTGGTTGATTGGCTTCTGGCCTCGCCACCGTCCCATTTTAATACCGGAGTAACTTCTACAACCGCTTTTTTATTGAAATACTTTTCCGGGAATTTGCCGTGAATAGTAACAGGTACTTTCCCACCCACTGCCTCAAGGACTTGCGGGTCAGCTGTGAAGTAATCCGATGACAATTCACCCATTTTGCCGCTACACGAAGATAGGGCGACAACCACTGTTAACAGAAGTGGTAAATACAGTTTCTTATTCATTTTTCTAAAATATAAATTAAACGTTTGTAATTGATTTATTATTAAATTCTTTAATCGCAAACTGATTTTACGAACGAACGTAGGCAAAGATACCTAATTTATTATATAAAACGATAACCCTGCCGCTAAAATTATTATAAATTCATGAAAGACCCTGTCTGTGAGCTACCGTTTATGCACAACTTTTAAAGGTATGCCGGTCACAGCAGTATGCCGGATTCAAATTTCTTTCCCGGAGCTTTCCAAGGGGTTGTAAACCTCCAAAATTTCTTTTTGGGACTTTCCAAGGGGTTGGATGCCATGAAGACAAAAACTAATCATTATTGTCCGGTCTTGGTAGCATCTTTATTTCTATATTTTATATTCCGGGGATGATGCTCTATGATTTCAGAGCGCAGCATGTTCCGGTCGATGTGTGTGTAAATCTCCGTAGTGGCAATCGTTTCGTGTCCCAACATGCTTTGAATGGCGCGTAAGTTGGCTCCGCCTTCAAGAAGATGGGTGGCAAAGGAGTGTCTGAACGTGTGCGGACTGATGTTTTTTTTGATCCCCGCCACCATAGCCAGCTCTTTTATCACATGGAATATCATGATGCGGGACAGGTTGGTTCCTCTCCTGCTTAGGAAAAGATAGTCTTCAAATTCTTTCTTTACGGCGATCAGATTCCTGTCCGGCATATACAATTTGATCTCGTTTATGGCTTTCGGAG
This sequence comes from Mediterranea sp. (in: CFB group bacteria), assembly GCA_031287715.1. Taxonomy (GTDB): domain Bacteria; phylum Bacteroidota; class Bacteroidia; order Bacteroidales; family Bacteroidaceae; genus Bacteroides. The sequence continues at coordinate 7,333 of JAITSN010000120.1, read as the reverse complement.
AGATGGGTACAAGTCGTTGCTTGCTTCCCTTTCCCTCGACTTTGATAAAACCTTCGTCAAGATAAAGCTCGGATAGCTTCAGATGGGTCAGCTCCGACACACGGAGTCCGCAGCTGTACAGTGTTTCCAGGATAGCTTTGTTTCTTTGTCCTTCATTTTTGCTGAGGTCGATAGCCCCGATGATGGTATCTATTTCTTCTACCGTCAGCACTTCGGGGAGTTTGAACCCGATCTTGGGGCCTTCCAGCAGTTCCGACGGGTCGGCTTCCAAATAGTCGGTGAAGATCAGGAAATTAAAAAAGGATTTTATGCCCGAGAGGATACGCGCCTGCGACCGGGCATGGATACCGATGTCGTGCAAGCCGGCGGCAAACCGTTGCAGGTCGTCTAAGGTGACGTCCGGCAGGGCGATATTTTCCAATATCAGGAACGATAAGAGTTTGTCCAGATCGGTCAGATAGGCATCCAGCGTGTTCTTTGCCAATGCTTTCTCCAACTTCAGATACTGCTGGTAGCGCTTTATGATACCGCTCATTTCATCCTTCTTGACACCATATCCGCTTGTTTTCATTCTTTTTTCTACCTTTACGCCTTGAAAAGTATGTTGTTATCAAAACAAAGATATAAAAACAATCTGATTGTATGATGAAGATACAAATTATCAACGGGCCGAATATTAACCTGTTGGGCAAGCGTGAACCTTCTATTTACGGCAGTGTTGCTTTTGAAGATTACCTGGTTGCACTTCGCAATAAATATCCTGATATTGAAATTAGTTATTATCAATCGAATGTCGAAGGCGAGCTGATCGACAAGATTCAGACGGTCGGGTTCGATGTCGATGGAATTGTTTTGAACGCAGGAGCTTACACCCATACTTCCATTGCCCTACAGGATACGATACGTTCCGTTTCTTCGCCTGTGATCGAGGTGCATATTTCAAATGTCCACAAGAGAGAAGAGTTCCGGCATACGTCCATGATTGCCGCCGCATGCAAGGGGGTGGTTTGCGGCTTTGGGCTTGATTCTTACCGTTTAGCGATTGAGGCATTGCTAAGTTAGTTCTATTTAGTTTTATATATTAATATGTTTTTGAGTTTATGAAGAAGCATACCAAGATCGTTGCGACCATTTCGGATCAGCGTTGTGATGTCGAGTTCCTTGCCCAATTGTATGAGGCCGGGATGAACGTCGTTCGCATGAATTCCGCCCATTTGAACAGAGAAGGATTTGACAAGATCATTAATAATGTAAGAGCCGTATCGAACAATATTGCTATTTTGATGGATACGAAAGGCCCGGAAGTCCGCACTACGGCTTGCGCTTCACCCATTCCTTTTTGTACAGGCGAAAAGGTAAAGGTGACCGGCGACCCCAACCGTGAGACAACCCGCGACTGTATCGCCGTGTCCTATCCGGATTTTGCGAAAGATGTAAAGATCGGCGGCGACGTATTGATCGATGACGGCGAATTGGATTTGAAAGTAGTAGACCGCATAGATGGTTCTCTGATCTGCGAGGTGCTGAACGATGCTACCCTCGGAAGCCGTAAAAGCGTGAACGTTCCGGGGATGCGCATCAACCTGCCTTCGCTGACAGAGAAAGACAAGGCCAATATCTTGTATGCGATTGAGAAAGACATTGATTTCATCGCACACTCTTTTGTGAGAACAAAGCAGGACGTACTCGATATTCAGGCAATCCTTGACCGGCATAACAGCGAAATAAAGATCATCTCCAAGATAGAGAATCAGGAGGGGGTTGACAATATCAATGAGATCCTCGAAGCGACTTATGGCATTATGATCGCCCGCGGCGACCTTGGTATTGAGATCCCGCAACAGAAGATCCCGGGCATCCAGCGTAAGCTGATCAAGAAATGTATATTGGCGAAACGCCCTGTCATCGTCGCTACCCAGATGCTCCACACGATGATCCATAACCCGCGCCCGACGCGTGCCGAGGTTACGGATATTGCAAACGCGATCTACTACCGTACCGATGCGCTGATGTTGAGCGGCGAAACGGCTTACGGCAAGTATCCGGTGGAGGCTTTACGCACCATGGCGCAAATAGCCGAGCAGGCCGAAAAAGACAAGCTGGACGAAAACGACATCCGTATCCCGCTAAGTTCGGACAACATCGATGTTACGGCCTTCCTGGCCAAGCAAGCCGTTAAAGCCTCTTCCAAAATGAATATCCGCGCCATCATCACGGATAGCTACACAGGGCGTACAGCCCGTTATGTGGCGGCTTTCCGCGGTAAATATCCGGTGCTGGCCATTTGTTACAGGGAAAGAACAATGCGCCTGCTGGCACTTTCTTACGGCGTACTGCCGATCTTCCTGGAAGAAAAGGACAATGCCCGTACTTATTTCTTCTCCGCGCTGCAAATGTTGCTGGAGACCAAGCGGATAAAACCGGAAGACATGTACGCTTATCTGAGCGGCAGCTTCGGCGAGGGCGGAGGCACTACCTTTATTGAAATGAATAAGGTAAACACAGTCCTGGCCAATACCGGCGACTACTTCTTGCCCAGTTTCAGCCAACGATAAATGTCTATCGACGAATACATACTGCAACACATCGATCCTGAGAGTGACTATTTGAAGGCGCTTTACCGGGATACACATGTGAAGCTGCTGCGTCCGCGTATGGTTTCGGGACACGTGCAAGGGCGTCTTTTGAAGATGCTTGTTGAGATGATCCGCCCCGGGCTGATCCTTGAGATAGGCACTTACAGCGGATATTCTGCGCTTTGCCTGGCCGAGGGGCTTAAAGAGGGGGGGATGCTCCATACGTTTGAGATCAACGACGAGCAGGAAGACTTTACCCGTCCCTGGCTGGAGCGGTCGGCATATGCGGATAAGATAAAGTTCTACGTGGGCGATGCGCTGAAGATCGTCCCCCGGCTTGGATTAACGTTCGATCTGGTATTCGTGGATGGCGATAAGCGGGAATACATCGACTACTACAACATGGCGCTCGAGCATCTGTCTCCCGGAGGATATATTATCGCCGACAATACCTTATGGGATGGGCATGTCTTGCAAGAATCCCACGCAGCCGACCGGCAAACCGCCGGCATAAAAGCCTTTAATGACTATGTGACGCAAGACGAGCGGACGGAGAAGGTGATGCTTCCGTTACGCGACGGCTTGACGATTATCAGGTTGCGCGGATAGATAGGCCGGAGGCAACGCCCGACTACTTTTGGAGGGTTACTCCGTCGCCTGTTTTGAAGAGGTTGCCGATGCTTGTCGACAGCCGTCCGTTTACCGTTGCTTGGCCGAGCAGTATCTTCGCGGTATGTTCCTGTGTATTTTCTTCGTCCGTGTGCGCAAATATGACGGCGGCGGCTTTGGCGAGTGCTGTTTCGAGCGCTGCTGCATGTTTCTGGGGGATGAAGAACACGTAGATGAGCGGTGCTTCGGCCGGTAATCCGGCTAAGAAGACTTCGACGGCGGAGGCGGACTGTTCGTCCGAAAGGCATACGACAATGCGTTCGCAGTCCGGGAGTACGTCATCCAGCTGTTTCCGCGCGTCGTCCGGCATATCCGGGTCGAGCTGAATGTGTTCCACGGCCAGGTGTTTCTCCAGCGCTTGTTCAAAGGCGGCGTTCTTCTCCGGAGTTCCTGCGTTTATCACCGCTATCTTCCTGATGCTTTGGTGCAGGGGTAAGGCGTCGCTCTTATTTCCGGCGAGGGTGACAGCGGCTTCGTTCAGCCGATTGCCCAGGTCGTGGGCGTAGGCTGTGTTGATTCGCTGCGACAGTCCCGACAGCCGGATCTTCTTTGGGTGCGCCGTTCCCAGCGCGTATTTGCAGGTGAGTATCTTCTTGCATTTCCGGTTGATGGTTTCTTCGTCCAAGCATCCGTCTTCTATAGCTTGGATGACAGCTTCGATCTCTTCTTTGATATTGCGGGCCACCAGCACCATATCGTTTCCTGCTTTTATGGCGGCCAGCGAAGGATGTTGCGTTCCGGCTACCCCTTTCATTGCCAAGGCGTCGGTGAAGACAAGTCCTTTGAAGCCGAGTTCTTCCCGGAGCAGGTGCTGCACGATGTGGGGCGAGAGAGATGCCGGCAGTCCTTTTTGCGGTTCCAGCGCGGGGACTTCCAAGTGTCCGGCCATGATTCCGCCCAGCCCTGCCTGTATAGCTTGCTTGAAGGGGTAGAGTTCGATGCTGTCTAAACGTTCGCGGGTGAAGTTCAGCAGGGGCAGCTCATGGTGCGAATCGGTATCTGTGTCTCCATGTCCGGGGAAGTGTTTGGCTACGGACAGTATGCCGCCGCTTTCCAGCCCCGCCGCATACAGGATAACGTTGTCGGAAACGAGCTTGGGGTCTTGGCCGAACGAGCGGCTGTTGATGACCGGGTTTGCCGGGTTGGTGTTTACGTCTGCCACCGGAGCGAAGTTGACGTGTATTCCCAGCTCGCGGCATTGGCGGGCGACTTCGCGGCCGTAATCGTAGATCAGTTGTTCGTCGCTGATGCACCCCAGCACGGTGTTGCGCGGGTAGACCGGTGTGTCTTTCAGGCGCATGGATAATCCCCATTCGCCGTCGAGCGTGATCATCAGCGGTATTTTGGCTATCTCCTGCGCATGGTTTGTGAGGATAGCCTGTATTTCCGGCACGCCTTGGGAGAACAGGAGTCCTCCCGCTTTCCGGTCGCGCACTACTTCGCGCAGCAGCGCCCTGTTTCGTTTTGTATCGACCGGGGTAATGGTGTAAACGAACAATTGCCCCACCTTTTCTTCTAAGGTCATTTTGTTGAAGACGGAGTCGACCCATTGCCGGCAGGAGTCTTCCTGTAGGACTTTATACAACAGCAAAGGCTCGTGTTGAGCCTTTGCCTGCAAACAAAAGAATACGGTCAGGAGGAATGAAAGAGATAGCGGCTTGGTCACTGCTGCAAGGTTTATCGGGTGATGTCTACCCGTCCGACGAAGATGCCGCTTCTTCCCATTTGGGTGATGTAGACGTCTTTCCCGTCCAGGTTCTTATACGGTTTCAGCTCTGCGATGAAGGTATGTGAATGGCCTCCCAGGATAAGGTCTATGTTGCGGGTATTCTTTACAAGTTCCACATCGCATACCGGATCTTTGGCGCTGCCGGTAAAGCCTAAATGGGAAAGGCACACGATGAAGTCGCAGCCTTTTGCTTTCAACTCCGCCGCTGCTTTGTTGGCGGCTTCATACGGGTCTTGGAAGACCACGCCCTGGTAGTTGAACGATTGAACCATGCCGCTCAGCCTTGTCCCCAACCCCAGCACGCCGATCTTAAAGCCATGCTTCCGGATGATGACGTAGGGTTTTACCAATCCTTCGAGGACGGTTCCTTCCACGTCGTAGTTGGCGCAGACGATGGGGAAGCGGGCCGCCTTGAACAGCCGCGCCATGTTGTCCAGTCCCAGGTCGAACTCATGGTTGCCTATTGTTCCGGCATCATAGCCGATGGTATTCATCAGTTGTACTTCAACATCGCCTTTGAACATGTTGTAGTACGGGGTACCTTGCGAGAAGTCGCCGCAGTCGAACACCAGCACGTGCCGCGTATCCTTCTTTATCTGGCTTATGCAGGCGGCCACCCGCAGGAAGCCTCCTTTGTCGGCAGACCGTTGGTCCGGTGAGTCCTGGGGAATGGGTTCGATGCGGCTGTGCACGTCGTTGGTGTGCAACAGGGTCAGTGTTTTTTGCGCGAAGACCGGAAGGGTTGCGCACAGCATCAGCAATACTAACGTTTTCTTTATCATGGGATATATAGCCGGTTAATTATCTGTTATCACAACGCGCCCGTCCTTTTGGGAAGTCAGGCTCCTGCCCTCGGCCGTTTCGGATTTCACATACTCGATGAACAGGTCGCGGATGGTGGCCTCTTTGAAGCACAGTCTTTTCTCCGCCTTTTTGAAAGCCGTCATCCGGTCGTTTCCTTCGGCTAAGTAATCCACGGTTGCGACCTGGTAAAGCCGTTCGTCGTCAATCGCGTCTTTCCCGATTCGGATGTCCACGATGTCCATGTCCTTGTTCACCGTCAGGTATACATTGCTCAGCCCTTCGCCTCCTGTTTTCATGATGTCTCTCATCAGTTCCTTCACATCCTTGCCCCTGAGGGACAGTATGCAGAGCGCATTTTCAAAAGGGAGGATCTCGTAAACGTTCCGGTACGTGACCTCGCCGGCGCCTAAGCTGTTGCGCAGGCCTCCCATATTGATAACTGCCACGTCGGCAGGGCGGTCGATATAAGGCGTGGTGCTGTTGCGCAGCACGTCTGCGATCAGGTTGGACAGCAGGCTCTCCGGCCGTTCGGCCGTCATATCCATAGCGCTAACTCCGATAACGGGGTTCATAACGCTATCTACCTTTGCCTTGTAGGGGGCAAAGAGTGCCATCGCTTTGGGGTTGGGCACGCTGTCCCATTCCACCGTCATCTCGATCCTGCTTCCTGCAATCGTAATGTTCCGCTGCGATCTACAGGAAGAAAGACCGGCCGTAGCGGCCCAGAAAATAGTGCATACAAATAAGAAACGATTCAATCTCATGGTCTTTGCTTTAAATCTATAGTGCTGCAAATATACCTCTTCATTTACAATTTACCACCTCTTCATTTACCATTTACCATTTACAATTTATGCCATTTACAATTTATGCCGGTAACAAAATGGTAAATTGTAGGTCAATATCGTTTAGTTAAGCTATAACTTTTTCTTATTCAAGGAACCACTCTCTAACTATAAGGTTTCGGACAATCTTATAGATCACACACTATAACTAACGGATACGCAGCAATTTCTGCGACTGTATTACACCGTCAGTGGATTACTGGATTTACTTTGATACACTTGCGAGAGCCGTAGCCCGCGCAATTCCGATCAGAAAGTCTGCTAAAGTATATTGAATGCGAAGATAACGAATTCTTCTTTTAAGCAGGGATTAAATGCTGGACGCAACGGACGGGAAAACCGTGGCCGCGACCATTGGCGCCACCCGCCGGCTGCACGCTCGCCGAGTAAAGACCCAAGTGGTAGGCATCGACACCTGTGAGAACACAGTGCCACGCGTAACCGTTAGAACCCGTGGCGGTGAATGCGCCGGAAGTATTAATACGGTAGCCCATAGCAGGATAGGAAGTAACCACTCATCATAACTATAAGATTGTCCTTAACCTTAAATTTTCATCTTTCAAAGAACGCTATACCTAAGCAGTGTAAATACTGGACGCAACGGACACTGAAACCGTAGGCGCGATAGTAGCTTTCCATCGGGTGTACGAGTGTCGAGTTGAAACCCAAGGCATAGGTATTGGCACCTGTGAGGGCACAGCTCCAATAGA
>JAITSN010000100.1 GCA_031287715.1 Mediterranea sp. (in: CFB group bacteria) | reverse complement strand
GTTGCATCGCCAAGTTCTACGGAGCTTGGCAGCCGGTAGGGGATGATGCCCAATCCGCGGGGGCAGAACGCTTTTGTTTCGGGAATCATGCTCCACAGCAGCCTTGTGGCCACGTCTTTTTCGAGGAACTTGGGGCTGTGCGTCATGGCAACCAATTCGATGGGATGCGTATGCACGGCGGCTTTGTAGGGCGAGCCGATACCAATCAGGTAATTGTGCACGCCCAGATGCGAGGGGAGTTCGGAGGTCGGCGCCACGGGATTGTCGGCAATGATGGCGTAGCTTGCGCAGTCGTCCAAGATGCGGATCACCGATCCGTTTTCCATGGGTTGCCGCGCCAGGTCGCGCATCCGTTTGTTGGTTCCCTTGCAGTAGAAGTAGCAGCCTTTCAGGTGGGGCAGCGTTGCCCCTATCGGTTTGGCATCGCCGATGGGGGGCATCCGGCGGATTCCGTCGTCAACAAATCCGGTCACGTTTACGGTGATGTTTCCGCCGTTCCGTTCGGCCCATCCTTTCTGCCAAAGGTATCCGGCCACTTCGGCCACTTGGTTTACTTCCCCGGCAAGGCCGGGGCGGTTGTCTAAGATTGATTTCATTATATTATGTTCTACTTATTGCATATCATTTCAATGGCTTGCGGCAGGAAACAGGAGACGATCAGCACGGTGATGCCTGCAACGAGCACCGCAATGGTCGCTCTTGAACAGCCTTTCCATTCTTTCAGCACGATTCCCCAGATGTTGGAGAAGGTCACGTTGAGCGACATCAGGATGCACCACGAGAATACCAGCAGCACCTGCGATCCGCCAAGGAATCCTTTACCCAAGCTCAGACCGAAGAACTGGCTGTACCACAAGACGCCCGCCAGCGCGCAGAACAGGATGTTGTTTGCATACAGCCGCGTTTTGCCGTAGTCGCCCCACGTCTTGTTCTTTGAGTTTTGGTAAAAACAGTAGGCTGCGTTCGTCAGGAACCCGCCGAGCGTCACCATGAAGGTAGCCGGAAGTGTCTTGAAGATACCGGCGCTCCCGCTGAAGAAGAGGCTTTCCCCGAAACCCAGACCGATGCTGAAACAGGCGCTCATGAACCCTGCCAGCAAAGCTACAATAATTCCACGGGTGAAGTTGAAGTCTTTAACCGCTTTCCTCTTTTCCTCCTCGCCCAAGCCGGCCGACTTCATGCTTCCGGCGATGCCGATAACGGCGATACCGGCAAGCGTTACCGCCACACCGACGATGACGGGCACCGTCAAGTCGCCTGTCTTTCCTGTAAAGACCGGAGTCAGAAGGGTTCCAAGTCCGGCACAAGTGCCCAGCGCGATGCTCTGCCCGAGCGCTATCCCGAGGTAACGCATACTCAACCCGAAAGTCAGTCCGCCCACTCCCCAGAGCACGCCGAAGAAGATCGTCCAAAGCGTATCGGCCGGATGGGCGGCGTAGACTTCAACGAGCGAGTGCCCGTCAGGCACGGCCAGCAACGCTCCCAGGAACGGGAACACCAGCCAGGCGAACAGGCCTTGCGTGAGCCAGAAGCTCTCCCAGCTCCACGCTTTTACCTTATTGATGGGCACATACGAGCTGCTTTGCCCGAAGCTCCCGATGGCAATAATGAGTAATCCGATAACAATTTCCATCCCGCCTTATCTTTTGATGGTTACTTCCCTTTCGTACTTCTGTATCCCGGGAATAAAGTCTTCGCCCACAGGCACACCGTTCTTCAGGCAGAACATATCCCAAACGGCATTCCAGGGAAGCGACTTGGATTCTTCGAGCAGGGCCAGGCGCTCGAACCCTTGTCCGTTAGCTTCGTATTCGCGCAGTGTGTCGAGCGGTTCGAGCAGGGCCTGGATGAGGCATTTTTGCGTGGCGCGGGTGCCCACCACGTAGGCGCCGATGCGGTTGATGCTGGCATCGAAGTAGTCCAGACCGATGTGTACTTTGTTCAACGCATTGCAGCGGACGATCTCCTTGGCCAGGTCAAGCGTGTCGTCGTTCATGGTGGTGACGTGGTCGCTGTCCCAGCGGACGGGCCGGCTCACGTGCAGCATGATTTCGGGGATATACAGCAGCAGGGAAGAGATTTTGTCGGCAACGCTTTCCGTGGGGTGGAAGTGCCCCGTGTCGAGCGTGACGATCTTGTTGCGGCTCGTGCCGTATCCGATGTAGAAATCGTTTGAGCCTACGGTGTAGCTTTCCAATCCGATGCCGAACACTTTCGACTCGATGCAGTCTTTCATGTGCGCGTATTCGGTGGCGAAGATCCGGTCCAGCGAGTCTTTCAGCAGTGCGCGGTATTGCATACGGTTCACGGTGGTGTCTTTGCTCCCGTCGTGCACCCACAGGTTCATGACGCAGGGGTCGCCCTGACGCTTGCCCATTTCTTCGGCTATCTTGCGGCAGCGCTTGGTGTGTTCGATCCAGAAATCGCGGATGCCTTTGTCGGGATTGGACAGCGACAAGTCGCCCGATTTGGGGTGGGAGAAGGAGGTGGAGTTGAAGTCCAGCTTCATGTTGTGTTCGGCCGACCATTGCATCCAGCTCTCGAAGTGGGTGGGTTCCACCTGGTCGCGGTCGACGAACGTGCCGCCGAAGTCGCCATAGATTTCGTGCAGGTTCAGGCGGTGCGTCCCCGGGATGAAGGATGCCGCTGTAAGCACGTCCTGCCGAAGCTCATCAATGTTACGCGCCTTCCCCGGATAGTTGCCGGTAGCCTGTATGCCTCCGGTCAGTGTTCCGGCCGATTCAAATCCGGCCACATCGTCTGCCTGCCAGCAGTGGAGGGAGATGGAGATGTTTTGCAGTTCATCCATCGCTTTACCCGTGTTTACTCCGATTGCCGCATAGCGTTCTTCGGCAATGTCATACGCTTTCCTGATCAGTTCTTCTTTCATAATTGTTATGTATAGGGGTTAATTTCCTTTGGGGGTGTACGTTTCCAGCACCTTGAGGTACCGGCTGTAGGCCTCGTTCCACTGCGCCCCGTCTTTGGGTTCAAAAGCGGCGGGCGGTGCAGACCGGTTGATGACTTGGCGCATGTGAGCCACGTCCGGCGCATCTCCGGCGGCGATGGCTTGCAGCATGATGTTGCCCATAGCGGTGGCTTCGGACGGCCCTGCATATACAGTTACCCCGGTGGCGTTGGCCGTGAATTGGTTCAGCAGATCATTCCGGCTCCCGCCGCCAATCACGTGCAGCGCCGAGAGCGGGCGCGGAGTTAGCCGGCGGAGGTTGTCGAACACTTCGCGGTAGCGCAGCGCCAAGCTGTCGAATATGCAGCGGACGGTTTGCTCCCGCGTTTCGGGCACGGGCTGGGCGCTGTCTTTGCAGTATTGGCGGATGGCCTCTTCCATGTTTGCCGGATTGGCGAACGCCGCGGCGTCGGGGTTGATAATGCTGCGGAAAGGCGTTGCCGCCTGCGCTCCGGCAATCAATTCGGGGTATGCACATTCGCCCCATCCGGCACGGCAGCGTTCCAGCAGCCACATGCCGCAAATGTTTTTCAGCAGGCGGATCGTTCCTTCCACGCCGCCTTCGTTGGTAAAGTTGAGCGCCCGGGTCTCGCTATTGATAACCGGCTCCTGCGTTTCTATCCCCATCAGCGACCATGTACCGCTGCTCAGGTAGGCAAAATCATTGCTCCGCGCCGGCACGGCAGCCACAGCCGAAGCCGTGTCGTGGCCGGCCACAGCTATAACGGGAACCGTCCCGAGGCCCGTCTGCCGTTGCACTTCCTTGCTCAGCACGCCGGCCCGTTCGCCCGGATAGACAAAGCGCCCGAAGTTGCCTTCCGTCAGGCCGACAGCCGTCAGCATTTCGGATTCGAGCCTGCGCGTGCGGGCGTTGACGAGCTGCGCAGTGCTCGCAATGGTATATTCGGTCACCATCTCGCCGGTCAGCATGTAGGCGAGCGCGTCCGGCATAAAAAGTATCTTATCTGCTGCGGCCAAAGCGCTGTCGCCGTTGCGGCGCAGCGTATCCAGTTGGAAAAGCGAGTTGAAGTTCATTACCTGCAAGCCGGTCAGTTCATAAACGCGGTCGGCGGGGATGCGGCCGAAAAATTCCTGTGGCGCACCCACCGTCTGCGGGTCGCGGTAAGCATACGGCTGGCGGAGGAAATGTCCGTCTTTGCCCACGCAAACAAAATCCACCCCCCACGTGTCGATCCCGATGGAGGCAATCCCGATGTGGCGCGCGCCGGCCGCTTTCAGCCCTTCAACAATCTGGCGGTAAAGCTCATAAATATCCCAGTAATAATGGCCTTGTACTTCGATCAGCCGGTTAGGGAAGCGGTTGATCTCTTCGGTTTTAAGTTCGCCGCCGTCAAGCGAGCCAACCACCGTGCGGCCGCTGGTAGCGCCGAGGTCTACGGCAAAAAAGCAGTGTTTCATGGTTCCTATTGGTTTTAAAATGATGCAAATATATGCGTTAGCCCGCTTCCCCACCCTATTTATTTTGACGGAAAGGATGTCCGTTTTGAGTTTTAAGCCCTCCGGCCCCGCAATTTTAGGTGTTGCCTCCGGCCGTGGTCAATTACATTTACAATTTACAATCATAAACAGCAAATGCCAAGTCATTATTAATGAATCTCTATCACTCTGTTTATTAATCAATTACATTTTCCGTGTCAATGCAGTGCATTTACATGGTCAATGCAGTGCATTTATAAATCCTATCTCTTTCATTCTAAAACACAATGTATGGAAAAGCTGGACGCATGGTATAAAATAATTGACAACAGAAGATGTTGCTATCCGTTTTCCTTCACCACATACTTGAAATTTATAAAACTATTCAATACATTTGACGGGGAAATATAGAGGAAAGAATTAACACTCAACCATCATGGAATACAGAGAAATCGGGAAAACGGGAATGAAGGTTTCCAGCATCAGTTTCGGGGCCTCCTCGCTGGGAGGCGTTTTTCACCCCTTGAAAGAAGAGGAGGGGATAAAGGCCGTGCACACGGCGCTCGACAATGGCATTAATTTTATTGACGTGTCGCCTTACTATGGGCACCTCAGGGCCGAAATTGTTTTGGGCAAGGCGCTGAAAGGGCTTGACAGGAGCCGCTACTACCTTTCGACCAAAGTGGGCCGTTATGGGAAGGATGGCGTGAACGATTGGGATTATTCGGCCAAAAGGGCGGCCGAAAGCGTGGCCGAAAGCATGGAGCGGCTGAATGTAGACCATATCGACCTGATCAACGTGCACGATATTGAGTTTGCCGACCTGGAACAGGTGTGCGGGGAAACTCTTCCCGCATTGGTGGAGCTGCGTGATAAGGGCTTGGTCAAACATGTGGGGATCACCAACCTGACCCTCCGCCATTTCGGGTATGTGATCGACCATGTGCCGGCCGGAACTGTAGAAAGTGTTCTTTCGTTTTGCCACTATTGCCTCAATGATGATGCGCTGGCCGACTATCTGGACTATTTTGAACAAAGGGGCGTTGGCGTGATCAATGCTTCGCCGTTTTCTATGGGGTTGCTTACCGAGAGGGGCGCGCCCGATTGGCATCCTGCTCCCAAGCCGCTGCGGGATCTTTGCCGCAGGGCTGTGGATCATTGCCGGAGCAGGGGGAAGCGCATTGAACAGTTGGCGCTCAGGTTTGCGGTAGACAATCGGCGTATTGCCACGACTTTGTTCAGCACCACGCGGCCGGAAGCGGTACTCAAGAATATGGAATGGGCCGGCCAACCATTGGATAAAGAGCTGCTGGCAGAAGTGCAGCACATTCTCGAACCCGGCTTCCGCGATACTTGGCTAAATTCTTAAAGCATGAAAGCAATCATCATATCGGGCGAACGCGAAGTGGCCCTTGTGGAAAGAGAAAAGCCCCGTGCCGGTGCCGGCGAGGTGCTGGTGAAGGTGCAGTATGTGGGGTTTTGCGGCTCGGACCTCAATACTTGGCTGGGCAAGAATCCGATGGCGAAGTTGCCGGTCGTGCCCGGCCATGAGATCGGAGCAACGGTGGAAACGGTTGGCGAGGGTGTGCCCGAAGGCATCCGGCCCGGAATGTCATGCACCATAAACCCCTACACGAACTGCGGGCATTGTCCGTCCTGCCGTAACGGGCGCCCGAATGCCTGCCGGTTCAACCAGACTTTCGGCGTACAGCGCGACGGCGCCATGTGCGAGTATAAAGTTGTGCCTTGGCAAAAGGTGATTGCAGACGATGCGTTGTCTCCACGCCGGTTTGCGCTGGTGGAGCCTATGAGCGTGGGCTTCCACGCGGTGTTCCGCGCCCGGGTTACCGACTTGGACGTTGTGGCGGTTGTTGGTTGCGGCATGATCGGCATTGGCGCTTTGGTGCGCGCGGTTCTTCGCGGCGCCCGCGTGATAGCCGTAGATGTGGACGACCGGAAACTGGAGCTTGCCAGGCAGCTCGGCGCACATCACACGATCAATACTGCGACGGAAGATGTGCACGCCCGCTTGCAGGAAATCACAAACGGCGCCGGCCCCGATGTGGTGATCGAAGCCGTTGGTGCAGCGGCCACCTACCGGCTGGCGATCGACGAGGTTGCCTTTACGGGCCGGGTTGTTTGTATCGGGTATGCAAAAAGCGCGATCGCTTTCGAGACCAAATATTTCGTGATGAAAGAGATGGATATTTGCGGCTCGCGCAATGCCATGCCCGAAGATTTCCGCGCGGTGATCGAATATGTGAAGCGCGATCCGGAGGTGATAGAGCCGTTTATCAGCGCCGTTTTCGCCCCCGAGCAGGCAAAGGAAGCGCTCGAAGGCTGGGCTGCCGATCCCGGCAAGGTGTTTCGCATCCTCATAAAGTTCTGAGCCTTATGGATTACAGGATCATCGATGCCCATGCCCATCTGTGGCTGCATCAGGACACCGAAGTCGACGGGATGAGAATCAAAACTATGGAAGGCGGCAGGTCTCTTTTCATGGGTGAAGTCCGGCAGATGCTTCCCCCGTTTATCGTCGACGGGCGGAACACGGCGGAGGTTTTCCTGTCTAACATGGACTATGCGCAGGTATCGGCGGCTGTAATCACACAGGAATATATTGACGGTTTGCAGAACGGATACTTGTGGGACGTGCAGCAAACGTACCCGGACCGTTTTCTCTGCTGCGGCATGGTTGATGCCCGGAAGCCGGGTTATTATGCACATGCCCGGGCGTTGATCGGCCAAGGTTTCAAGGCAATCAAAATACCTGCACAGCGGTTGCTGCTCCCCGAGGGTAGGGTGTATCTCACCTCCGGCGAAATGATGGAGATGTTCCGGCTGATGGAAGAAAACGATATATTGTTCTCCGTAGATCTGGCCGACGGAGCAGTTCAGGTGGGCGAGATGGAGGAAGTCATTGCCGAGTGCCCCGGCCTGCGGATCGCTATCGGGCATTTTGGAATGGTGACCCGCGCGGGCTGGCACGAACAGGTCAAGCTGGCGCGCCACGAAAATGTACGCATCGAGTCAGGCGGCATCACCTGGCTGTTCAACGATGAGTTCTATCCGTTCCGCGGGGCGGTGGTCGCCATCAAGGAAGCGGCCGGCTTGGTGGGTATGGACAAACTGATGTGGGGGTCGGATTACCCGCGCACCACGACTGCCGTTACTTACCGGATGTCGTATGACTTTGTGGTAAAGTCGGGCTTGATGACCGAAGAGGAAAAAGCGTTATTCCTCGGGAGGAATGCCGAACGGTTCTATCGCTTCACGAACCTGGCGGAGCTGCCTTATATTAAGAATATGTCGGAGTAGTGTCCGGACACAGATATTATAAACTAATATGGATTTACAGGTTATCCATTCGACGGTGAAAATCTACAAGGCTACATTGGATATCTAAAAAAGATAATACAATTTTGATGCGTATGTTTGGCCCAATTTAGCATTTTACGTGAATTTAGCATTGTTCCGAAGACAATGCTAAATTCACAAGTGCTCAATTTTGTTTAGGCATACGTGCTTGATCTCCGCTAACTTCGAAAAAATTATTTTCTCCTTGTTCCAAAAGAAGATAATTAGGATTATTTCCTCCAGAAGTCCACCAAGCTGTCTTATCCTCAAACGGAGTTTGCAAATTATTTCCTCCTTGAGGAGAAAGAATACAACCGGCACCATCATTCTCGCAGCCAAAATGAATGGTTTCATCCCAAAGAGAACCACTTATCAAAGATTGCCATCTTTTTATACGAGGTATACTTTTGCTAACATGAAACGGGCCTGTTTGTTCATTTGTCAATTCATAAAATGAATTGATGTAAAGTTGCTTAAAATCATCTATTGTAATCAATTTCTGGATTAATGGATTATTTGGATTTCCCCAATTGAAAGTATCCTGCTTACCTGCATCAATTCCCCATCCGGTACCCAATGCTGTATCAAAATCATTAGGAATAAAGAAAAACTTGCCATATGTATTAAAATAGAAACTGAAATTATTAGAATTGAGCCAATAATCATCCATGTTTCCCAGTATCACATTTGTAAGATAAGATTTCAATAATAATTCGACATCCATTGTTTCATTAGCCCAATTCTTCAAATCATCACCTTCTAAAACAACCAAGTTTCGAACAAAATCGGTCAACTGAGCAATTGCCACATCTCGGGATGAAGTGTTGATCCTGAGATCGTAAATATCTTTGTTCTCAATGACGCTTGGCGCATAATTATTAAAAGCTGCACCATTACCGGCTTTCCATAAAAAAGGTATTTTACTACCGGGTACTTCATCTCCAAAAAAAGATTTACGATCTTCCAAATAATCGTCTTCGATATATTCTTTTAATTTATAAACGCCGAAATAGGCTCGGTCAGTATCTCCGGAAATACGAATATAAAACTTGCACATACTGATCAATGGCCCGGAATAGATGCCAGCTTGTTGATACAAGTCGAAACCATATACTTCGCGAATACGTGTAGGATCTTCGCGAATGAATTTTAAATCAAGCCTTTTTGAACCTTCAAAGGTTTGTCCTTTTACATATTTTCCAAACTGAAGGGCAAAACTTGTTTGGCGCCAAATGGGATTAACAGGATCATGTATTTGTCCTAAATTTCCTTCTGGACGATTACGGCTTGAATTACCACGCACTCTTAAAGCAACACTGGGTAGTGTCTGGTCAGGGATTTGACTATGCTCTTTGAAAACAAAATTTCCCGGTACAAAAAAGTTCTTATCAGGATCTTTGTCAAACGCAATTAACAAGTTATTCCAATCACTTTCTTCTATTTCTAAAGTTACCTCTGGAAATTCGTCCAAGTTGAATATCTGTTCAAGCTTGGGATTAGTAAATTTACTTTGAAAATTTGCCATACTTTCTTAAATTTAATTGAAAAATTATTTGTTTAGTAATGAACAACATACTGCTATTAATCAGTATATTTTATAAAATCAGATAAAAGCGAATCATAGAATTTCACCAAATCACACCAATGGTAATATGGTTCTATATTGCTTTTTACAGGAGGAACAAGAATTTCATTTTCATTAAGCAGGAATTTAACTAGAATATCATCCGAACCTTCTTTCCTGAAAAATACAATTTGTATATTACCTGCCATAGGTGCTACTTTAAAATTGCTCCATGCCTTATAAAATTCCGACGAGTTCGAAACGCTGTTATAACAGTCTTGTAAATGCATGAGCATGGCTAAAGGGATAATATTTCCATCGTGCCCAAAACGCAAATTAACCCCCTTCCTTTTGGCATCAATAATATAATTGGCGCTATCAATGATGTTTTTTAAAAGAGGTTTGGCATTTTCCATCATTATGCCATTATTTTCCGAAGCGTTGGCATATTCAACATATTGACTGTAATTTTTGCATTGCCACAAGTCGAAAAGTTCTTCCATCTCAAACAAATCGTATAATGAAACTTCTGTTTGCATATTCTGCACACTGCTTGCTATGTTGTATAACTCCCGCATCAATGCATCTTCATTTACTTTCTTTTTAAGATAATCTTTATCAGAAAACAACGTTTGCATCATCCTATCCGAACGGACATGCTCTTTCTCAAATTGATTGTATTTTTTCTTCCATGTATTGGTAGCATATCTGAATTGTACAGCTTGTTGTGTGTGGTAATTCAAGTAATCCATGTGCCGAAGATCGGAATCTTGCGAAACGGATAAATCCGGTTTTAATTCCATCAAACGTCGGCAGAAAATTTCCATGCTTCGGATACAGCGTTCAGTAGTGGTTGAAACAGCCGACACTTGCGTATTACCTGTAAAAACCTCCGGATACTGTTTATACATGCGCTCGGCTATCTCTTTTTGTTGCGATATTCCTAATAGGCTCAACTCACCTCCATGTCCTTCGGCCTCCTGCCATATCGTTTTTAACCGTAAATACACATCTTTTCCCAGTGTAGTCAATGCATTACACGAATCCGCTTTATGGAAAATATCTAATGAATGTTTGTATTCGTTGTCGTCAATGAGATAGCGTGAGCCATGACGGCCGAAATGGCTTATGTAAAATGGCTTATATCCTTCGGAGGCAGGTGTTTTTGAACAGATAGACTGAGATGGATAAGCATAATTGACTCCTCCCGATTTTTCCGGCATATCGAATATTTTCTGAATGCTTGTTTGTCCTGATACAGTAAACATGCTTAAATACAGGAACACAAACAGTATCAAACATTGCTTGTTTACGAGATTCGGTATTTTCATATTATTCTATGATTTTCAATAAATATCTATCTGGAAACTATTTAAAATCCGGATTCTGTGTTAAATAGGGATTTACCGTAAATTCCTCTTGTGGGATAGGAAACAATTTGTATTTATCATCTACATCCTTGCCTATATAAGTTCCAGCCGCTCCATCGCCGCCTTTCCAATCCCAGTTATATCCTTTGGTGAGTTTATCGAAACGAATAAGATCAGTACGACGCACCAATTCGGTATATAGTTCTCTAGCCCGTTCGTCCAATATAAAATCCAACGTTAATTGATCATCCGTGATACGTCCTGAAATGCCATTGCCATAAGAACCTGATAAATAGGCCCTGTCCCTGATTTCATTCACATAATCTAACGCTTCGGAGCGGATTCCGCTTGCACCGCGCAAAATGGCTTCAGCTGCCATTAAGTAAGCATCTGCCGTGCGGAACATGGGATAGTCAATTGCCGAATAGGTTGTTCCGTTTACATCTAATGGCTGGCGGTCTTTTGTCATATTTCGCCATTTTAGACAAGCATAACCGTTTGAAAAATCATTTTTGAGTGCGCTTCCATCTACCCACGTTTCTTTCGTATGCCTTGTGGTATAAAATTGCGCTCGTTTATCTTTTTTGCTATCACCCCAAGGATCGTTTTCATCAAACAACTGGTCGCTCGATTCGAACATATCAACGAGTTGTGTTTTGAGGCGAGCGTTCCCCCAGGCATCCGACATACCAGTAAAAGGTTTCATATTCCCATCTGTTAATGCTTTTATCACAAAGTTAGAGCCACCATAACTTTTTGTATTTTCTAGATCTTGCGGCAATGCCCAAATAATTTCTTTGCATGTGTGATTGTCTGCTAAAAAGATATGGCGATAATCGGAAGCTAAAGGATATTTTCCGCTGTCAATTACTTTTTTTGCATACTTGTACGCATTTTCAAATTCATTTTTTCCTACCCATGAATTTGCATTGATGTATATGCGCGATAACAAAAACCACGCAGCCACCTGGTCAACACGCCCATATTCATTTTCACCCGGAGCTTTCAACAGGGTAGCAACGTCTTCCGCTTCTGTGACAGTATAATTATAAATATCTTCGCGCAATTTTTGATGTGGCATAATACCCGGATCCATCGTTTCGTCAACAAAAGGTACTGATCCGAACAAGTCGCAGAGCATACTGTAACAATAAGCCCGTATAAAGCGCGTTTCTGCCCTGTAATAGGATATTTCGTTTTTCATTTCTTCGTACAATCCCCTGTTCTTCAACTTTTCATCTGTTGATTCGCGCAGAAATTCATTACAATAGCTGATTGACATAATAAGACGGTAGTACGAGAAGCGGGTAATCTGCGTACCCGAATTCCATGTCATAAACAGGTAATCGCGGCTACCTTGTGAAGATCCCGAATGAAATAATAATTCGTCTGTTGTACATTCCTGCAAGTAGAGCACGGCGCGAGTATAACAACTGTATCCTTCATCCATACCTGCTATATCGCCGTTACCACTGGGTCCTTCTTGCCCACTCAAAACTAAAGACCCGTAGCATTTTGCCAAAACCCCCTTATATGCTTCAGCGGAAACATATACTTTGTCGCTGGTCAATATTTTCTCATTCAGAGGCATAGTATTCAAGTCATCCAGACAAGAATTAAGCAGAACAAGAGAAGAAGCGACAACCAATGATAATATGATCGATTTTATTTTCATAATCTGATTCCTTTTTATAATGTTAAAAAATTAAGTTGAAAGAAAGCGTATAAATCCTCGGCCGCTGATAGATAGAATTGTCGATACCATCATATATTTCAGGATCAACGCCGGAATACTTGGTAATGAGTGCTATATTTTGTGCGCTAAATGCAAGTCGTAGCGTGCTTGTTGAGTTCCATAGCCGCTTAAAGGTATAGCCCAGCGTGATATTATCAATACGGAAAAATGCTCCGCTTTCCAGAAACATATCCGAAAAATACTGTTCCTGAGAGAAGCTGCGTTCCATTGCCTTACGCGATATATTGCTCGACACGCCTTCGGAACTGATCAGCGACATCAGCGATTGTTTGGCTTCCTGATAATTAAATACATAATTAGCGAAACTACCGTGTCCGTTTATTCCCAAATCCCATTGTTTATACTGTAGGTGGGTAGATAATCCGTAATAATAAGGTACTCTTGAAGTTTTACCTGTAACATATTTGTTGGCATCAGTTTGAACATCTGTTATTGATCCGTCTTTGCCGATATACTTTCCTTCAATGGGCTTGCCATTGTCATCATACGCCTGACGCAATAAAAAGAAAGTATTAGGTATTTCTCCCACCTTGTGTATTTGATACGATCGGCGCGAGATGGTTCCTGTATTTACCCAGCTATCTTCCCTGTCGATGACGTTCAACTTGGTGATCTTTGAGGTGCTATATGTGAAATTACCGCTCAACGACCATTCCCAATCCGATGTTTTAACAGGCATAAGATCAACACCGAGTTCAACACCATATCCTTCCATATTACCGATATTGGTTGAAAGGCTGTTTGTAAAATTACTTCCAGCCGGAACAAAAATATCGTTCAATAGATCGGTTGTATTTCGTTTGAATACATCAATCGTTCCCGATATACGGTTGTTTAGAAACCCATAATCAATACCGATGTTATACGTCGTGGTCGTTTCCCATTTAATATTCGGATCGTATCCATTGGGGCGGTACATATTTACCCATTCATTACCGAACAGGTAACGCGCATCGTTGGTCGATATGGTGTAAGTTCCCAAGTAGGGATGATAATCACCAATATCCTGTTGTCCGGTTTGCCCATAGCTGATTCGGAATTTCAGGTCGGATAAGCCATTCATATCTTTCAGAAAACCCTCTTCCTTCAAACGGTAAGCCAATGCTATCGAAGGAAAATATCCCCAGTGATTGTTGGGTGCGAAGCGCGATGTAGCATCGGCACGCAAAGTGGCTGTAAGTAACAACTTTTGTGCAAAGGAATAGTTTAATCGCCCGAAAAAAGAAAGCAGGTATAATTGATCTTCATCTGGTTCGGAATTATCTATCACATCCTTTACTGTCGTTCCCGAATCATTATGATACCAAAAGCGTTGCCATTCATAGCCTACCATTACACCGATGTGGTTTTTATCGTTAATGTCTTTACTATAATTAATTACGGAGTTAAATAGAAAGTTTTTATTATCGTTTTCCAACCAATAGACTTTCCCCCGTCCGTCGTTTCGGTTGCCTGTATACATAGACGGCGCTTTGTCAGGGATGCTTTCATCGTAGTGACTGTTACTCATATCGTAACCCAAATTGATTTTCAGGCTCAAATCTTCCAGCCCATGAACTTTATAGCCGAGTGCAAAATTACCGATAGAACGTTTTGTAATATTCTTTTTTCTGACAAGGTTGAGGTCTGCAACCGGATTACTTGCAGAAAGGTTTATTGGTGTTCCGTTTTGATTAAGCCACATATAATAGCCAAGCCCCATATTATCGGGATAAGATTGATGCACCGGACGTGTCGGATCAAAAAAGGTAGCAGAGCCGATAACATCCGTTGAGGCAGGATCAGTGCGTTCTATAATACCTTTCACGTTAATATCAAGTATTAAATGTTTATCCAGTAATTGAGGAGACAAAGCAATATCGCCGTTCAAACGATTGTAGTTATTGGCTTTCAGCGTACCATTCTGATTCAGGTATCCTACCGAAACACGGTAAGGTATATTTCGTGTGTTACCTGATACCGACAAGTTGTGATCCATCCCCAATCCTGTATGGAAAATTTCTTTTTGCCAATCAGTCGAAGCCAAGCCCAATTCAAAACCCTCAGGAATATTGGCTTTTTCGACAAACGCTTTCCGGTATTCATCGGGCGAAAGCACATCGTAATAGCCGGGTAATTGTGTTACTGTATAGTTTGAAGAATAGTTAATATGCGGTTTTGAAGCAGATGAACTTCCCTTTTTAGTAGTGATCATTACCACTCCGTTCGATGCGCGTGAACCGTATATAGCTGTAGCTGAAGCATCTTTCAATACAGTAAATGTTTCAATATCGTTCGGATTGATCGAACTGAACGATGCACTGCCGGAAACAGGAATACCGTCAATCACCACCAGCGGATCGTTTGTTGCGGAAAGTGAAGCGCCCATACGGATGCGAATAGTTCCTGTACTGCCGGGTGATCCATTTCCAGGTACAATATTTACCCCCGCTACTTTACCAATCAAGGCATCTTGCGCAGTTACTTGCATGCCTTTATTCAATTCATCCGGTCTGATGGTAGACAAGGAACCTGTAATATCGCCTTTTTTTACTTGTCCGTAACCAATCACAACGACTTCATTCAGTAACTGTTGATCTTCTTCTAGAATAATATCAATGTGTCGTCTTGAGCCTATGGAAACTTCTTGAGAGGTATAACCCAAAAACGAAATAATCAAAGTTCCGTTTTCCGGTACATTTAATTGAAAGTTCCCGTTCATATCGGTTACCGTACCGTTATTTGTTCCTTTCAAAACTACGGTGGCTGCGGGAATCGGTTCTCCAAGAGCGTCTTTTACTGTTCCTTCGACAGAAATGCTTGCTTTTGTTTGTGCATTTAAAATAAGTGCACTGAATATTCCAATTATCATAAAAAGGAATATTCGCATTTGTTCTTTTGTTATAAGATGTGTAGGTTTCATGAAAATTATTTTAAAGTTTATGCTTGTAAAGGTATCGTCCGAGTAGGGCTAATTATATAGGTAGGTAGGTAAACAAAGTAGAGACAAAACCACTTCTATTAGTGGATAACTATCTGAAAATATGCTATTTTAAAATTTTATGAAATATAAAATAAGTAGATCCGATTGTTTGGTAAAGGAGAATAAAACTACTTTCTACTGATCAATAAATAAAACTATTTACCTATTTGTTGCATCGCTACGGAAAATTCGTCTTTCGATACAAGAAGTTTATTCCGGATCTTTAATTTATAGTTATACACGGTTTGCGGTGAATAGTGTAGAAAATTTGCAATCTTGTTTCCATCGGTAATACCTAAACGGATCAAGGCAAATACCCGAAGTTCGGGTGTTAGTATATCACCCGCTTTGAGGATAATTTTTTCTTTTTCTTTCAGCAAAGAATTAAATTCGTCTATAAAGTTTGGATAGATATTCAGAAAAACAGCATCGAAATGACCGAAAAACTCTTTTAATTCATCGGGAACTAATGTTGAACTTGTTATCTTCCGGGCTTCTTCTATTCTGTTTGTCGACAAGTTACGATTCAAATTAACCCGGTACGACTCCATCTTGTCAATGTAAGCAGAACATAGATTGAATACGGAACCAATGTATTCTTCTTTGACGTGATTCGATTCAGATAGTTTTTTGTTCAACTCGTCTAAATTTTCATTCATCTGCTTCATGTTTTCATACATGTTTTTAATAGATCTTTTTGCAGATGAGTTTTTTTTCAATTGCCTCCATATAAAAACAATGCTTATAATCAAAACGAAAGAAAGAATGGAGATCAAAATCAAATATTTGAGTAATTTTTCATTCTCAATCTTTATTTCTTTATCGTAAGCAGCAGTAATGATCGGCAATGTTTCCGATATTTCCAGTATTCTGAAACGGGCGCCACAAAAAGAAGCATCTTCCATTGAGCATTTCATATAGTTGTAAGCCCTGTTTATATCACCTTCCCGATAGAGTAAAAGGGCTAACTTCCGCAAAGCAATATATCCTTTTACTGCTCTTCTTAAATCTGCAATTGCCGAAATTACCAAGTATTGTTTTTCTTTTTCAATATTCCCTTTCTTTTCGTAAATATCAGATAATCCGTAAGCAATAGTTCCCAAGTTGGATCCGTCATTCTCATTTTCCCTATAGCACCAGCTCATCAATTGTAAAGCCTCATCATACCGTCCTTGTTCAACTAATTTTCCGTTTCTTACCAGATAGTATCCCAATGTATTTGCCTCTATATTATGCAATATGGAATCTTTGTATTGGCTGATCAACTCATCATAGCGTTTTTTTTCTTTTTGCAACAGGGCATTGGCAGACATCAGGGAGTATAACGAATGATAAAGATGAAAATAATACGACCATTGCCGTATATCTAATCTCTGCCTGTCTATCTTGTCCGTAATATCGAGGGACTCTTTATACATTCCCATAATACCTAATATTTCGGCTATATTCATTTTCGCTATATATATCAATTGTTGATCTTGCAATTCTTCGGCCACCATAAGTTCCTTCTCTGCAATAGATAATGCCGAATTCATATTATAACGCCTGTATTCCTTATATAACTTTTGATAGATATGAAATCGTTGTTCAGGATTACTCTCCAAGTTCAATAACACTCCAAGGCTATCTATTCGTGACTCTTTTTTTTGGGCATATAAAGGCTTATCTTTTATCACTTTATCTAATACAAACAATAAAGAATCAGAGGGCTTCTGAATGGAAAATGCAGTAAATCCTTGAAATAGAAAACACACACCAAATAGCAGTTTTATCAGTGTCTTGTTTTTGATGCTTAGCTCAAACGATTGACCCTTTCTTGTCTTGGCGTTCAAAACATATTCGGTTTCCGGGATTTTTCTGTTGTCTGTCTCAAAAACCAACATTTCTTCATTTTGATTGCCGTGCATCAGCATCATATCATTTTCCACTTTTACTTTTGAAATTTTCATGGTTGTATGTGTTAGATGATCATCTATTAGTGTGTGTTTCCTCCGTTTCAGGCCTGTTGACCGTGTTTTCAAGGTGATGGTAAAAATACAATAATCACAATGGATTGACAAGCAAACGCTGGAATTATTTTTTTATTCGGAAAAACAGCTTCATTTGCAATTTGATCATTAAAAAGCAGATGTTGCTAAAGACCGGCTATTTTATGAAGAATTGTGGAAAAGTTGCCATCAAGGAAGCGACCGGCTTGGTGGGTGGAGTAGCTTGTGCAATGAATCTCTATCGTTACCGGTTCCGGCAATAACGCTATCGTGAAGGTGAAAACCAATAGCGACGAGGGCTTGCAGCAGCTGGTCCGGGCCGACAAGCAACGCCCCCCATTATACTGCTATAATGGAGGGCGTTTTCATGTAAGTTTGTACGGGGTTGCCTGTTGTTAGCAAATCATCCTGTCGAACGGGGTTGGGTTATAAAGACAGGGGTTCGTAGCTGAGGTTGAATGTTTTTGCTACTGCTTCGTACACCACTTTGCCGTTTACCACATTGAGTCCCAAGGCTAATGCCGCGTCCTGGCGGCAGGCTTCCTGCCAACCTTTATCCGCAAGTTTGAGCGCATAGGGCAGCGTTGCGTTGGTCAGCGCCATTGTGGATGTGTAGGGTACTGCGCCGGGGATGTTTGCCACGCAATAGTGTATGATTCCGTCTACCACGTATACCGGTTCGGCGTGCGTGGTCGGGTGGGATGTTTCAAAGCAGCCTCCCTGATCGATGGCCACGTCTACCAATACGCTCCCTTTTCCCAAGTATTTCAGCATATCGCGGGTCATGAGGTGGGGTGCTTTCGCTCCGGGTATGAGTACGGCGCCGATAACCAGGTCTGTACTCGGTAGTTCTTTGATAATGTTGTGGGTTGACGAATAGAGTGTTTTCACACGGGGCATCACTTCGCTTAAATAGCGCAGGCGGGGGAGCGAGATGTCTGTAATGGTTACATCGGCGCCTGTGCCTGCTGCTATCAGTGCGGCGTTGTATCCTACGATGCCTCCGCCAAGCACCAATACTTTGGCCGGTTTCACTCCCGGCACGCCTCCAAGGAGGAGGCCTTTTCCGCCTTGGGGTTTTTCGAGGAAGCGGGCGCCTTCCTGTACTGACATTCGCCCGGCCACTTCGCTCATCGGGATGAGCAGCGGCAGGCTGCCATCGGGTTTTTCTACTGTTTCATAGGCGAGGCAGACTGCGCCGGCTTCGATCATGGCGTGCGTCAGCTTTTCGTCGGAGGCAAAGTGGAAGTAGGTGAACAGCAGTTGGCCTTTTTTGATCAGCTTATACTCCGGTTCAATGGGTTCCTTTACTTTGATGATCATTTCGGCTGTTGCGTAGACTTCTTCGATTGAGGGCAGGAGTTTTGCTCCGACGGCTACGTATTCTTCGTCGGTAAAACCACTGTTGCTACCTGCATTTTGCTGTACGTAGATGGTGTGTCCTCTCTTGATTAATTCGCTAACTCCCCCCGGGGTCATGCCGACCCGGTTTTCGTTGTTTTTGATCTCTTTGGGTATTCCAATTATCATATGATTATAATTTAGTAGTTAAAAAACGTGTCGAAGTTAAAAATAAACCGCACGTATTTTGTTTTTAAGAACGTATTTTAACGGTTTAACTCTGGGGATGGCCAAATATAAAGGGTGTGCCAATGTCTTTGTTTTGACACACCCTTTCTTATTTTTCCTGTTCCGGTTATCCCTTATTCGGATTACCGTTCGCTTGCATAGCTGTAATAGTCGCTATCTGTGGCGCAATCCCACCACACGGGATAGGAAAAAATATCATCTTCCAGCGCATGTTTGTTTGATGCTGCAAGATTGGCATTATTGTAATTGTATTCATGCGATACGTATCCCAAGCGGCGATACTGTTTGCCGGCCGGTATCCATTTGAGATCCACAAAAGCTGTGGAGTGTTCATACGGTTCGGCCCAGCCGGGATAGGCACCCGGGGCTACACCGCCTGCCATACCGTAGTCTAAGCGGCGCATATCGTTCCAGTTCTGGTTGGAGAACGACAGGGCGATGAACTTCTGTGTCATGATCTTGCCCAGCGTCAGGTTGGAAGCCGTACCGATGGCTGCCGAACTGAGGAAAGCATCTCTATCGGCATCCGCGATCTTTGTTTTTGCAATGTTCGCATCCGCATCAACCAGGTTTTCGTTCATCAGGTCGATATGCGCTTTGATGCCGTCTTTATAGGCGGCATATGCGCCATTCGTATCGCCTTTCCTGAATAGCGCTTCCGCTTTGATGAAGCACATTTCGTGATAACACAGGAAATGGGTCGGCGCATCGGAACGGGCGTAGAATGTTCCGGTATTGAGGATCGTGCCGTCTTCGGCCACGTCTCTGAACGTAGAGCTATGAATGCCTTTGGTATGTAACGAAATAACCGTAGAGTCGGTGTTTTCCGTAACCGTCCATAGTTTTGTTGTTTCATTGTATGTACCGGGGCCTCTCCAGTTTGTACCGGTACGGATGCCGGTTCGCATATCCACACCGGGTGTGCGCAGCCATTCCGTCCCGCCTTTTATTTGTTCGGAAGGAACCAGCTTGTCGGCGCGCGGGTCAACGATGCCTTTGCCGTCGAAATCGGTCAGTATATCCGCATACCATTTGGTTACATAGTAGGTACTACTCCAGTTCACCAACCAGATATAGGTATAGTTGCTCTTGACGTCGTCTCCCCACAAATGATCTGCCGTGGCGCTGGTAGAGTTTTCATGGTGGATCACCGTATTGTCGGCATTGCTTTTTGCGGCATTGTCAAGTGCTGCCAGAATAGCGTCCGGATTATACAGATCTGCTTTCTTCGACAGGTTGTTCAGATAGCGGGCTTTCATTCCGTAGGCTAATTTAATCCATTTGTCTACGTTGCCGTCGTTCCAGACATCACCGGCGGCCAGCGGGGTGGCGCCTGCTTCCTGGGTTTTCTTGAGCAGTTCGATAGCCTCATCCAGTTCGGCCATTGCGCCGTTGAAAATGGTTTTTCCGTCGTCGTATGCAGGATTGATCTCGGCTCCCAAGGCATCCGTATAAGGCATTTCGCCGTATACGTCGCACATCACCATGAATCCCATGGCGCGGAACAGTTTTGCAATACCCATGTAGTGGTAGGCGCCTTCCTGTTCGGCCATCGCATAGAGATCGGGCAATGTGCCGCCTGTACCTACAAAGAATGCCTGATAAGCATATGTACTTGCCGTCCTATTAGCAGCCGACCATTCCGCCAGCGAACCGTACCGGTTGCCTCTATTTGACAGTGTGATCTGCTGGTTGATTAAGGCCGTGAAAACGCCGGTAGTCTGGTGCGTATGCCCAATCCAGAATTGCAGGGCCGGCAAACGGGTGGCCACACTGCCCGAAGTACTGGTTGGGGAATCGGGGTTCACATTGATGTCGAGATCCATGCAGGAAACAAATGCCAATGCTGCCAACAGGACTGTTCCTAAATATATTATCTTTTTCATATTCATTCTGATAATTGATTAAGTAAGTGTTCATAATTATTTCATATATAATAAAACTGTCGTATCTTCGTAATACACAAAATGTATATACGAATGAAAATCAAGATATTGACATTGACAGAATCAGAACGGAACTCA
>JAITSN010000059.1 GCA_031287715.1 Mediterranea sp. (in: CFB group bacteria) | reverse complement strand
CGGCCTTTATGCTCATGATAGATACTTGTAATTTCATCCTTCTCACAAGCATATTTATTCTGTTTCGACCTTTTCAGGTGATAGTAAAACGTACTTCGGGCCATCTGTGCAGCTTTCAGCAATAATGAAAGCCGATGCTGGGGCCTTAGTCCTTCGATGACCTTGCTTCTTTCCCGCTCTCGCGGATGATACGCTCCTCGACTAAGGCCGCTAATTTTTTTAAGTAAGCATTCTCCGCCCGGAGATATTCCAACTCCGCAAGAAGTTCATCCACCTTGGGTTTTGATGACCCGGCAACAGCGGCTGACTTTGACTTTTTGGATTTCCTCATCTTATCTTGATCATCGCGGTAAAGTCCCGGCGCACCCTCCTTTGTGTAGCGGAGCGAGGACTTGCAGCGGATGGCCTGGGCCGAAGGCAACGCCCAAAGAATGGACAATGGACAATAGATAATGGACAATGAATACCACCGAAGCGATTGTCCATTGTCTATTGTCCATTGTTAATTATTCTTCAGCCACTCTTCTGCTTTTTTTAGCGCTTCGGGTTTGCCGATGTCTAAGAGTTGAAGGTTGTCCGGCAGGTAAGCCCGGATGATTGTTTTTGCGCAGACGGCAAGGTAGAAATTGATGACGGAGAACATTCCGCTCCATCCGTCCATCCATTGGAATATTTCCGGGGAGATGACGTGGATGCCGCTAAAGGCGTATCCGGAGTAAAGGGAAGGGGTGAGGCCGGGGTGGGGTGATCTTATTTCGCCTGTTTGACGGTTTTGCCAGCCGCACAGACGGTTTTCCTTGTCGAAGAGCAGGTTGCGCGAGCTTTCCCGTTGGCTGACCGGCAGCGTGGCTATCGGTAGGCGGCTGTTGAGGTGATGTTGGTAGAGTTGTTTCAGGTCGATGTTGGACAGGATGTCGGCGTTGTGTACAAGGAAAGGTTCGTTTCCGTCGAGGTATTTCCGGGCGTGCTTGATTCCTCCTCCGGTATCGAGCAGGCAGTCCCGTTCGTCGGATATATATATATGTATGCCGAAGTTTTTTTTGCTTTCGATGTAATCGATGATCTGTTGTCCTTCGTGGTGGATATTGACAACGATTTCGTTAAAGCCGGATGCTTTCAGTTTCAGGATGAGGTGTTCCAGCATGGGTTTTCCTCCGACGGGGATCAGGGCTTTGGGCGTGTTGTCGGTCAGCGGTTTGAGCCGTGTTCCTAAGCCGGCGGCAAAGATGAGGGCTTTCATATTGTCGGGGCAAACAGTTGTTCGATATTTTGTTCGCGATGGATCAGGTTTACTTTGACGCCGAAGGTTTTGTTCAGGTGTTCGGCTATGTGTTGGGCCGAATAAACGGAGCGGTGTTGGCCGCCGGTGCATCCGAAGCAGATCATCAGGTGGGTAAATCCGCGGTCGATGTAGCGTTGTACGGCGGCATCAACGATTTTGCGGACGTGTTCGAGGAAGGTGGTGATTTCTCCTTCTTCTTCGAGGAAGGCGATGACGGGTTCGTCCAATCCGGTGAAGGGGTTGTATCTTTCGTATTTCCCCGGGTTGTTGATGGCGCGGCAGTCGAACACGAATCCGCCGCCGTTGCCTGAGGTGTCGTTGGGTATTCCTTTTTTGTAGGCGAAGCTGATGATTTTTACTTCCAGCGTGCGTTTTTTTATTTCTTCGGAGAATTGTTTCAGGCTTGTCAACCGGTGCAGGATATGGCAGAGGTAAGGGTATTCGGGGTATTCTTCGCGCAGGAGTTCTTTCAGGTTCTTGATGGCGAAGGGGATGCTTTGGATGAAGTGCGGTTTCTTTTCGAAGTATCCGCGGAAGCCGTATGCGCCCAGCACTTGCAGGGTGCGGAACAGGACGAAATGGCGCAGCTGTCCGTAGAATTGTTCTTTGTCAACGGGCGTGTAGCGGGAAAGGGCATCTATGTATACTTCCAGGAGTTCGTTCCGCAATCCTTTCGGGTAGTTTGCCTTGGCTTGCCAGAGGAAGGAGGCGATGTCGTAGAAGACCGGGCCTTTCCGTCCTCCCTGGAAGTCGATGAACCAGGGTTTTCCGTCTTTGATCATCACGTTGCGCGACTGGAAATCGCGGTACATGAATGTGTTTGTCCGGTCTTGCAGCAGGATGTCGCACATCTTTTTGAAATCGTCTTCGAGGGTGTTTTCCTGGAAGTCTAAGCCGGTGGACTTGAGGAAGCAGTATTTGAAATAGTTCAGGTCCCAGAGAATGGAGCGTTCGTTGAACGCGGGTTGCGGGTAGCATTGGCTGAAGTCGAAGTCTTCGGCTCCTTTGAATTGTATCAGGGGCAGGGCGGCAATGGTTTGGCGGAGCAGCAGGCGTTCTTCGTCGTTGAACACGCAGCTTTTTCTTCCTTTCTCTATTGTGTCGAAAAGCAGCGTGTCGCCCAGGTCTTCCTGCAGGTAGAAGAGGGAGTCTTCGGAGGCGGCATAGATCTCGGGAACGGGAATGCCTTTTTTGCGGAAGTGCGTGGCCATATAGAGGAATGTCCTGTTCTCTTCGGGCGAAGTACCGCTTACTCCGATTATGCTCATGGCTCCGGATAGCCGGAAATAACGCCGGTTGGATCCGGAGGATGGCAGTTCGGTGATGTTTCTTGCCGGCGAACCGGCTACCTGTTGGTAGAGTTTCTGTAATGTCGCAACGGTTATCATTGGTCTTTTATTTGCAGGCTAAGATATGGTTTTTATTTAAATCACTCGGGCACGTAGATGATCTCTCCGTTCTCAAGCTCGTAGGCTATACCTACTTTCTTCCCCCGTTTTCCGGCCTGCTCCCGTGTTTCGGATGGGGTGTACCGGTTGATCTTGTTGCCTTCTTTGGTGATGATCTCCATATTTTCTTTCCCGGGGTTTTTGACCATGGTGTAGTCTTCCTGGGAGAATACTTCGGTCATGTTATAGCGGGTGACCAGCGCTACCATAAGTGCAACGGCAAATACCATGGCTACATCGAAGAGGTTGGAGACAACGCTGATCGGGTCGTCGTCTTCCTTTATTAATCTGCGTTTCATTTTATGTTGCGTTTTTCGTCAAGTAATCCGGCGAGAAATTCCAAATGCGTCATGTCTTGCAGGTACCAGCGTTGTTTGACTTGTTGTGTGACGAATCCGACGGCGCTGACAAACAGGCCGACAACGGTCGTGGCAAAGGCGACTTGCATGTTGTAGGCCATGGAAGCAATATCGCCTGACGACAGGCCAACGAGTGCCGGACCCATGGGGATAAGTGTTCCCATCAGTCCGAGTATGGGGCCGAGCTTGGTAAGCATCTTGCACAGGGCAAGGTCTTTGTCGGCTGCAATTTCAAAGGAGCCTAGCAGCCGTTGGATATGTGCCGGACTGTTTTGCGCGTTCAGTATTTCGTGAATGTACGTCACCACCGGTGCGTCAGACTTCGCGGGGAGTTTTCCGGAAAGTTCGCCTACGTTACCGGCGGTGAGTCCTTTCATACTTTCGCGCAGTGCTTTTTCCGTTTTCCGGATGGACAGGTATTGGCCGAAGAATCCTCCCGTCAACAGGATGGAACGGATGAACAGGATGATCAGCAGCACGATGACGGGAACCATCAGTCCTGTTGAGATCCAAAACAAAAGATTAGAGATAGCGTTCATAACTTACAGGTTTTTTTTTGCATGATATGGTAAATAAGCAGCCCGGCAGCTGCTCCGGCCGACAGCATACCGATCAGCCCCAGCAAGGCGCGCCAATCTGTTGTGTCTGCGCCTTCTGCGGCGATACGTCCGTTTACGGTGGCAACAACACCCAGGATGGCGACGAGTGCATTGGTCAGGAAGAGAAGTTCCAGGCGAAGGTCGGCTTCCGGCAATAACTGTTTCAATATCCATCTTCCCGAAGGGATCAAAAGGAATACCGCAAGTGCGTAGCCCCAGGCTATTATGCCGAATGTTACTCCGGGAAGGGCAAAGATCAGGCCGACCAGTCCGCTGAACAAAACCGGATAGATCAGTATGCCCGGCATCCAACGCAGGAAGCGATAGAGCCAGAGTGTTCTCCGTTTCACCGGATAGGCATTGTATACGTGTACGGCCAACATGCAATAGGCCGTTTGCAGAAAGACTTCCAGCGTCAGCAATACGGAAGTGTCGAGCATGAGCCGGGGATTGGCCAGCCAGCTGTCGATCTGTGTTTTGGACTGTTCGATGGCAACCGGCCATAAAGCGCCTGCAAAAATGGCGGCGACGGCAGTGGATATACCCACTGCCGTTATTTTCCAGAATGTTTGTTTCAACAGGAAGTTGAAAACGGTCAATATCATCAGGATGAGTACTACGGTGTGCATTTTTTTATCTTTAACCTGAGGCAAAGGTAACAATTCCCGCTTGGCTATCCGGGAATTATCATCTACATTTGTGTGCCTTTCGATCGTGGCTATCCGTCATTTGAAGGGTTGTATTCATATTGGTTCAATGATAGATCAAGCTACAATAGATAGAATATTGGATGCCGCCCAGATTGCGGATGTGGTATCCGAATTTGTAACGCTTCGCAAGAGGGGGATGAATTATGTGGGGCTATGTCCTTTCCATAACGAGAAGACGCCGTCTTTCAGTGTTTCTCCGTCGAAAGGGCTGTGTAAATGTTTCAGCTGTGGGAAGGGCGGGAATGTCGTCCATTTTATCATGGAGCACGAGCAGCTTTCTTATTATGAGGCGCTGAAGTACCTGGCGCGGAAGTATCATATCGAGTTTAAGGAACGGGAGTTGACAAATGAGGAAAAGCTGGCGCAGAACATACGGGAGAGCATGTTTGTCATCAACCAGTTTGCCCGCGATCATTTCCGGAGTATCCTCAGGAATCATGTGGAAGGCAGAAGCGTCGGTATGGTTTACTTCAGGCAACGCGGGTTCAGGGATGATATGATTGAGAAATTTCAGCTCGGTTATGGTCTTGACGAACGCGACGCGCTGGCACAGGAAGCCCTGAGGAAGGGATACAGGAAAGAGTTTCTTGTCAAGACGGGGTTGTGTTATGAGACGGATGACGGTAAACTGATAGACCGGTTCCGCGGGCGCGTACTTTTCCCTGTCCACACGCTGTCGGGCAAGGTGGTTGCTTTTGGCGGACGCATCCTCGGCGCTGACAATAAGAAGCTGGCCAAGTATGTGAACTCGCCGGAGTCGGAGATCTATCATAAGAGCAGTGAGCTGTATGGGATCTTTTTCGCCAAGCAGGCCATCGTCAAACAAGATCGCTGCTTTCTGGTGGAGGGTTATACGGATGTGATCTCCATGCACCAGTCGGGGGTGGAGAATGTGGTGTCTTCGTCGGGAACGTCGCTGACGTCGGGGCAGATCCGGCTCATCCACCGCTTTACCAATAACATCACGGTGATTTATGACGGTGATATGGCGGGCATCAAGGCTTCCGTCAGGGGCATTGACATGTTGCTGGAGGAAGGCATGAATATTAAGGTGGTGCTGCTTCCGGACGGGGACGACCCGGATTCTTTTGCGCGCAAGCATAATGCAACTGATTTTCAGGCGTACATCAGCGCGCATGAGGTGGATTTTATCCGTTTCAAGACAAACCTGCTGCTGGACGAAAGCGGCAAAGATCCGATAAAGCGGGCGGAGCTTATCGGCGATTTGGTGAAGAGCATAGCGATCATCCCCGAAGCTATCGTGAGGGATGTGTATGCCAAGGAGTGCGGGCAGCTGTTGCACCTGGAACAAAAGTTGCTGGTCAGGGAGATTGCCAAGCAGCGGGAAAAGCTGCTGGAAAAAGGCGCCAAGCCGGAGAGGGTTTCGGAGCCGGAGGCAGGGAATGTTCCGCTACCCGATCCGGATCCGTACCAGACGTTTATTCCGCAAGATGGAAGGGACGGCCGGGAGTTTTATCAATTCGAGCTGCAAATCATCCAGACGATCATACGGTATGGGGAGAAGATCATATTCAAGGTTTCCGGTGAAGCCGGAGGGGAGGTGTCGATTACTGTCATTGAATACATCGACCATGAATTGAAGGAAGATAACCTGTCTTTTCATAATCCGCTGCACCGGACGATTCTCGCCGAAGCAACCGAACATGTCCGCAACGGGGGTTTCATGGCGCAGCAGTATTTTATCAAACATCCCGATCCGGTAATCGGCAAACTTGCGGCGGAACTGGCCGGCAACAGGTATGAGCTTAGCAAGATCTTCTCGAAAACCCAAAAGGTTGTTGCCGACGAGGAACGGCTGCACGAATTTGTGCCTATGTTCATTACAAATTTCAAAAGCGCCATCATAAGAGAGGAACTTGTCCACATCGCCCGTAAACTGCAAGACAGCAGCGTGATGAACGATCCCGAACAGTGCAAGTCGGTTATGCTGCGGCACAAAGAGCTGCACAAAGCGCTCCAGGTGCTGGTGAAAAAAGAAGGAGACCGGATTGTTTTGAAGTGACGCTACTATCGGCGACAAAGGCACAACTATTTTAGTAGAAATGGCTTCCTGGCTGCGGAAGGCGGCGCATTTACTTGTGCCGTATCAGATTCATAAATTCTTCGCGGGTTTTGGCTTGTTTGAAAGCGCCTGTAAAGTCGGATGTTGTGGTGATTGCATTTTGCTTCTCCACCCCGCGCATTTGCATACATGTGTGCTTTGCCTCTATCACCACCATTACGCCTAACGGGTTCAAGGCTTTCTGAATACATTCTTTGATCTGGAAAGTCATGCGCTCTTGTACTTGCAAGCGGTGCGAGAATGTATCAACCACGCGGGCTATTTTGCTCAGGCCTGTGATGTAGCCGTTGGGGATGTAGCCAACGTGGGCTTTGCCGTAGAACGGCAACATGTGGTGCTCGCAAAGGGAGAAGAAGTCGATGTCTTTCACAATGACCATCTGGCTGTATTCTTCTTTAAACTTTGCTGACAGCAGGATTTCGTTCGGGTCTATCCGGTATCCTTCGGTCAGTGTCAGCATGGCTTTTGCGACGCGTTCGGGCGTTTTCTGTAGTCCTTCGCGTTCTACGTCTTCGCCAAACAGGGATATGATGTTGCGGTAATGGTCTTTAAGCTCTTCCAGATCGGGAAAAGCGGATTCTTCTTTCTCTACCATTTTTTATAAGGGGATGTTTACCTGTTCTTTTACGATGACCGCTTCCTTGAAGCCGCCTTCTTTGCGGAGTTTCCTCATCATGGCATCGGCTTCTTCAATGCTCAAAAAATCGCCGGCTTTGCATAGCCAACGGGGAGGGGTAAACATGGTGTAGACTTTTAGTTCGGGGAATCCGCTTTTCACTTTTGAGGCGATGGATTCGGCTTCTATCCGTGAGTTGCGGGAATTTCCTCCGGAATAAAGCTGTACCCTATATCCTGCCATTTTTATTGTACCGTCGTCGGAGACTTCCAGTCCGTGCGGGGTTCCCAACAGTGCTTCGATCCGCTGGTCTTGGCGGATCGTAACCTTGCCTTCTCCGGGAACAGTACTTTCAAGGCGCTTCACAATGCGGCTTTCCTGTGCATGTACGCGGGCGGAACACACGGAGAGAATAAACAGGCAGAAATATAGGGTATACGTTTTCATTGCGTTCTCGTTCTTTATTTAAAACCGTCGATGACGCCTTTAAAGTCGGTAACTTTCAATGCGGCGCCGCCGATCAATCCGCCATCGACATCCGGATTGCCGAACAGTTCTTTTGCATTGGAAGGATTGCAGCTGCCGCCGTAAAGGATAGATGTGTTTCCGGCTGCTTCCTTGCCGTATTTGCCGGCAATCACAGAGCGGATATAGGCGTGCATTTCCTGCGCTTGCCCTGGTGTGGCCGTTTTACCCGTACCGATAGCCCAAACCGGTTCGTATGCCAATACGATCTTGGAGAAGTCTTCGACAGAAAGGTCAAACAACGATTCGGACAGTTGTGTATAAACAACTTCGTTTTGTTTGCCGGCTTCGCGTTCGGTCAGTACTTCGCCGATGCAGAAGATGGGGGTCAGGCCGTTCGCCAGGGCCAGCTTCACTTTTTCTTTCAGGATACCGGTTGTTTCACCATAGTAGGCGCGGCGTTCCGAGTGGCCAAGGATAACATATTTCGCACCGGTTGAAGCAACCATAGCAGCCGATACTTCGCCCGTATATGCGCCGGAACTTTTGTCGGCACAGTTTTCAGCACCTACACCGACCGTTGATTCTTCAAGGATGGTAGCTACGGAAGCCAGATGGATGAACGGGGTGCATACCAACACCTCGCAATTCGGCTTGTCTGCCGCTAATACATCTTTAAGTTCCTTGGCCAAGTCAATGCCTTCTTGAAGGGTCTTGTTCATCTTCCAGTTTCCGGCAACAATGTTTTTTCTCATTTTTGTTTATTTATTAAAGGGTTAATTAAAACTTCTGTTTTCTGCGAAACGGGCACTTCACTTTAGCCAGAAAAACATCCAAGGCTAAAACCGCCAGTAAAGGAAAAATAAACCAGAAGACCGCCAGTATCGTTTTATACAAATTGCCGGCCGGTTGCACCTTGCTCAGCTTCAGTTTGTCCAGCGAATCCGTCAGCGCATATTCGTCGGGGAGTTTGCGGCTGTTCCATTTCTTGAGGATTGTTCCGTCTTTTATCAGTACCAGTCCCGGGTTAGCCCGTATGATCGTTTTCAGCGTGGTGTCGTCCGTCAGGCAAAACGGATATTCGGCTCCGGTTTTTTCTCTCCATCGTTCGATTTCGTGGCTGGGGGAAGAAGTCAGGCAGTAGAACACATACCCGTGCTTTACGCTGTAATCATACATATCGTTGATCAGGTCGATGTCGCCATCGTCGGCTTTTTCAATACGGTGGGCGATAAGCAAAAAGGTGTAGTTCTTATCGTCCAGGACTTGCGCCGTTATGTCGTCTCCTGTTTCCAAGCTCTTTATGGAGAAGTCGCGTATGGGGGGTTCGTAGCCTTTTTCCTTTACTACTGTGCGAGCGTCGACAAACGTCCATGTACTGTCAGGGTAGTTGTTCAACGTAAATTCTTTCTTTTCGCCGTTCTTTTCCAGGATGAATATGCTTTCGTATATGCTGGGGCTGGCGTCCGGCGGTATGGACATGCCTTCGCGGATGTCCGTCCCTATTTTATACGGACGGAAGTCCAATATAGGCAGGCGCGCCAAACAGTATATGGATAACAGAACGATAAAGATAACGGTATACAAAGGAACCAGCCATCCCAGCTTCGGACTGATAAACGGTACGATCAAGCGGCGCCATTTGAAAGCGGCAAACGCTGCCGGCAGAAGAACGGTGTTTTTTGCAAATGTTTCCCAATTGGTCAGCACCAACGCATCTCCGAAGCAGCCGCAGTCCGATACCGGATTGGCTATTGCTATGTAAAGGGTCAGCGGGGTCATGAAGCACATCAAAAGCAGGGCCAGCAACGTGACTGTTTCTTTCCGGATACCGAAGAACAGCAACACTCCTAGCGCAAACTCTAACGTTGATAACGCTACCGCGCCGGCTAAAGGGAAGAAAGCGGGAAACCAGGCCAACATGCCGAAAGCCCCCAGGTAGTCTTGTATTTTGTAGGCGGATCCTAACGGGTCTATAGCCTTTACAAAACCGGAGAAGACGAACGACGCGGCCAATAGAAAACGGCAAGCGTTGACCAGCGTCACGTAGATGATATGTAGCAGCTTATTTCCCAAACTCGAGTTTGATTAAGCCAAAGACGGCATAGTTGATCATGTCCATGTAGTTGGCATCAATGCCTTCCGATGCTAATGTGTTTCCGGCCAGGGTTTCTATTTGTTTGGTGCGGTAGACCTTCATCAGTATCAGGTCTGTGTATGAGCTGATGCGCATTCCTCTCCACGCTTCGCCGTAATCGTGATTCTTTACCAGCATCAGGTCAAGGGTTTCTTTTGCATACTTGTCGTACAATGCCAATACCTCGTCGTTACTCATGTCTGCCGTTTCCGCATAACCGAATTCCAGCTGTATCAGTCCGATAATTCCATAATTCACTATGGCAATGAACTCTTCGCGCACCCCTTCGCCAACCAGGTTTACACCTTTCGTTTCGATGGTTCTGATACGATGGGCTTTGATATAGATTTGATCGGTCAAAGAAGCCGGACGCAATATGCGCCATGCAGGACCGTAATCGTGAAACTTCTTTGAAAACAAGTCACGACAAATGGCAACCACTTGTTCAAATTGTTGTTTGGTATCTACCATTGCTTTGTAATATTGAAAAACAAAAGTAGCAATAAATAAGGAAGTAGCCTGCTTTCACCCCATGTTTTTGAGCCGCCCGCCCAAATTTATTGAACTTCTAACGCATCAAAAGCCAGCCCGTTCATATCTTCTGCCGAAAGGATGACGCGGTAGTGGCCGGCATTGATGTACGTGCCGGTTGTGGTACTCATCAGGCGCCATTTCTCGGGCGCTTCGGGGAAGGTGATCCGGTCGTCCTTCAGTACCGCGCCTGTTTTATTTATGAATTGCAGGCGAACGGCCAGCGGTCGGCCGCCGGTATTCATATAGCTGAAACGCAAGGCATACTCTTGTGCCAAACCGGTCGAAATGTTCCATTCGATGCTGTTCTTGTTTCCCTTGCCGAAGAATATCCCCGTTCGCTTGCGGTGTTCTTTCTTGGTGAACAGGCCTTCGGATTGGGCGTTCTCCGCTTCATACGTCACGCTGACGCGGGTAGGCTTGTCTTTGGGGAGCCGGTCTTCCGGTGTCTTTTCCAAGACTTCCGCTCCGGCGGCTTTCCAACTGAAAGAGGCCGGCTCCGGTGCGGTGAGGGCGGCGAGGCCGGTGTTTGGGTTTGATTGCCTGGAAGTTGTTGCTATCGCTATTGCGGAAATGACCGCTTGCCCGGTCTTTACTTCAGGGAAGCCGATGGTCAGCAGGCCGCCCTTCACATCCGCATAGACTACTTTCTTGCAGGCGCCGTCGTGACCGGCTTCGGCCCAGATGTCCAGATCATCTATCAGCGTTTCACCATTGACGGCCACGTCAAAGATGCGCAGGCCTTCGCAATCGGTAGAAGCGCTGCCGCCCGTGCCGTGCCAGGGCTCTATGAAATAAAGTTCTATCCGGTAGCGGCCGTCGGCCACGGGGAAGCGGTATTCCAGCTTGTGGCGCCCGAAGCGGAAATGCCCAAACAGCTCCCAGTCTTTTGTGCCGCGAATCGGATCGTTCGTCACCCGCTGGCTGGCCAAGTATGGATTCAATCCGTCGAAACCGTCCGCCCACGAACGGGAGACGGCCGTATTGTCCTGCATCCACTCTTGGCCGGACTCATCCGTATAAGCGTCGCCGCCGCAGTTCACGCGATAGAGATACGTATAGCCGTCTTCTCCCTTTACGACCGGCCGGGCATCGGCATACAGCATGTCGAAATGGGGAGCGCGTTCCAGGCCGTTCAACACAATCAAGTCTCCGGCAACCGGCTTTCCTTTATAGTAGCCTGTGGCGCGCAGCACATTGTAGCGGATGTCGCGGTTCTCCCACGTCATGTGCGTACCGGCGCCGCCATTGCGTTTGCGCCCCAGGAACTCCGTGCCGGCAGGGTCGTTGTAAAGCAATACCGAATCGCAATTGCTGTACACCTCGACCGTGGCCCGCCGGCGTCCCGTCTTGAAGCGGTCCGGCCAGGTGTGCGACACGATGTAGACCATCGGGTCTTTGGCGGCGTCCACATAGTTGGAACGGTACATATAATATGCATCCAGCGGCTCTTCCCACGGCGTGACCAACCCTTTATAATTGAACGGTCCGGCTTTGTCCAGCACGCGGTAGGCCTCATCCGGTTGGCGCCGCCCCGGATTGTCGTGGCTGCTGTAGATCCACTGGAACTGCCCGCATACGCTGTCGCGGACCTGTCCGGCCAAGCGGATCTTCGTCTCCAGCAGCCGGCACATCCGGTCTTCGCTCCATACGCCGTCGGCCTCGAACGCACCCGGCTCCGTATGCAGGTCTATGCTGCGCCACGCGCCATACTCGCCGTTCAGCAGCTGGTCTTTACGCGCCAGCTCCCGGCCGTAATTGAGCGGATCGCCGCCATACGTCCCGCTCCAGTTCTGTACCACATTCCAGTCTGTGCCTTCCCCGCCGTTGCAGGTTGTGATGACACGCATGTTGCGCGCCGTTGGATCCATCTCGCGGATGATCGCGCAGCACTCTTCGGCAAAGGCGCGCGGCAAGGCGCTCTCGTTCTGCAAGCCCCAGATCACGACAGACGGGGAGTTCCGCCGCTCCTTCACCCATTGGCGCAACAGCTTCTTGAAGTTGCTGCGGAACTCAGGGGTGTCATACCACACATGGGCGGAAAACTGCGTCCAGAACAGCACGCCCTCTTTGTCCCAACAGGCCTGGTAGTCCATATGGTGGGGCTGATGCGCATCGCGGAAGCCGTTGAACCCCGCGGCAAGTATCTGCTTCACACGCGACTCCACCTGCTCCTTGCCGAACGCATGGCTCTGTCCGAACTGATGTTCGTATTCACAGACGCCATTGATAAATACCGGTTTGCCGTTCAAGAAGAAACGCCCGTCGCCGTCGTTCCGTTTCACCGGCCAACTGATGGTGCGGATGCCGAAGGGGGTGGCCACCTCGTCGGTTGTCTTGCCGCCCCGCTTGATCATGGTAGCCAAGCGGTACAGATAGGGGTTTTCCGTGTCCCAGCGGATGGGATTCGATACGGGCGAATGTTGGCGAATGACTTTCGTTTCGCCCGCCGCAAGCGTTACTTGTTCGGCCAGGCGGAATACCTGCCGGCCTTCGTCGGTATTCAACCGGTTGACCACCTCAACGGTTTGGGCCGTGCTTCCGTAGTTCTTTACTTCCGTATCAATATATACGTTTCCGACCGTATCGTCGTTCCACACATGAACGCCGAAGGGTTCGATACGGATATTATCCGTAACGATCAGTTCTACCGGACGGAAGATGCCCAGCGGCTGCGACCCCTCGCTGAAGCCCCATTCGGAAGAGCAGCCTCCGCATACCCAAGGCATATCGGAGATCATTTCCGGATGTTCCGCTTTTACCTCCAGGAGATTCGGCTCTCCCCCCGACCTGACCGCGTCGGTCACGTCAAGCGTCAATGAGGTGCGCCCTACCGGATGGCGGCCGAGATCTTTCCCGTTCAACGTAACCGTTGCGTATGTCCCGACGCCCGAAAAGCACAGGAAGACAGCCGAGGACGGCAGCGAGACCGGCGCGCCGTTCCGTTCGGCCGGCAGCATGAACGCCGTGCGGTAGAGCGCCGTGCCGTGCAGGTTGCCGTGCGTCAGCTGACGGTATCCGTAGTAATCGTCCCAATTATGCGGAACGGTCACTTTCTGCCAGCCATCTTCCTCTTCGGAAGGCGACGGGGGGATCCGCTTCGTTTCCCACGCCTTGAGTTCTACGATAGCGCGGCGGCTCTTCACCTGCGGCGCCGGGAAGCGCACGGCCGAACGCCCCATGGGTTTGCTGGTTGCCACGGCGATGCCCCGCTGGTCGTGCCGGTTTGTTGCGCAATAGAAATGATAAACCACGCCTTGGTGATTGATCACATAACTTTTGTGGGCAAACAAGTCGTCATACTCTTTGGAAGGGACGATCAGGTCGGCGCCCTCCCAATCTGTCCAGTGCACAAGGTCGTAGCTGCACGCAAACGTGTTGTAGGCTTTGTAGCGGCGCGACGGGTTGAAGGCGGAGAAATAGAACATCACATATACGTTGTCGAACTTCTGGATGTGCGCGTCTCCGGTTATCGTGCCTTCCGTTTCGTGTGCAAAAACGGGATTGCCCGCATAGCGCTTCCATTTCTTCATGTCCTTGGAGAGGGCGATCCCTACACGCTCGCCTTTCAGTCCGGTCTCCGGATGTCGTCCGCCGGCGTTATAGAACATGACGAACGGGGCGCCGAATGTTTCTGCCTTGTCCCAATAAACCGTACTCTTATATAAGGTAATGTTCTCAAACCATTGCGCATCCTTATCCGTGGAGGCCATTACGGGTTTGTCCGGCGCTTCCCATTCCACGGCTGCACCTAAGTTCTTCTCTTCCGTCCGGGAAAGGCCGATGCTGAGCGGACCGGTTTCGTAGCCCGGATTAGGCCCGCCGATATACGTCATCCAATACTTGCCTTTCCAGGGCTGCAACGTATAACTGCCTCCCCATGCCATGTCGGGAAGCGCCGGAAAGCCGCCCCGCTGGCTGGCGTCCCAGGTCCCGTCGCGGAAGGCCAGCAAGCGCCCTTTGACGGACCATTCCAGCAGGTTGCCGCTCTCGGCGAGCCAGGTTTCGTAGCCGCGGCCGTCGTTGCCGGTGCGGCCGTTGTAGACAACAAAGGTCATGTACCATTTATCGCGGTGGCGAAAGACCGTCGGGCAGTCCATCTTGGAATCGTTCGTCTGGGGAGCCAGCACCATGCCATATTTGTACGGCGTCTTGACCTGCGCATATATCTCGGCCATACGCTCTTGGGAAACCCGCTGCTGCGCGGCCGCCGCAAGCGTAATAAAAGAAAGGAGCAGAAGAAGTGAAACGGTCCGGTTCATACTATATATATCTTTTGACGTGGTTAGAAAAACATCCAGTCCATGGTTTCTTCATTTCCGGCCAGCCCGGCGTTGTGCGCTTTTCCGGCCGCGTGGAGGGCGGGCAGGGACGCTCCGTCGCCATCAACAAAACCCAAGACCAGCAGATGCCCTTTGGGCAACAGCAGCCGATGTTTGCCGGCGGCGAAGTGATAGGCATAGACGTCTGCCAGCGGCAATCCCTCGATGCGGATAGCGTGGGTCAGCACGCTCTCGGCCTGGCCGTAGTCGTTTGCCGAAGCGTCGGTTTCCAGCGTTGGCCGGCCGGCGTATTTTTTTTGATCGTCGCGGAAATAACCCACCAGCAAGATCGCCGGCCTGTCATGTTCAAACGCGATGGCGGTGGCATCCTTGCGTTGGCCGTCGCTATTGAAACGGAAGGCCGTTAGTCCTTTCAGCTCGGGTGCCAGCGCGTCTACCTTGTTCGGAAGGTCGGAAAACAGGGCGGCTCCTTCCGTCAGTTTCACGGTCGATGGTTGGCC